>JAVHYE010000130.1:6792-9002 GCA_031119295.1 Pedobacter sp.
AGGCTTCCGAACGCAGATTGGCCAGGGTACGACCGACCTTGTCGACACGACCACGCACATGGACCGCCTCCCCCACACTGGCCGAGCGCAGCACGCTCACCTGTATGTCCACGGTGACGCCATGCTGGCCTTCCGGCATGACCGAGGCCAGGGCCATGAAGGCGGCCACATCGATCATGGCGTAGGTGATGCCGCCATGCAGGGTGCCGATGACATTGCGGCTGAAATCGTTCACGGCAAAACGGATTTCGCTGTGTCCGCCCTCGGAGGACAGCAACTCCAGGCCGCAGGCCTGATGCAGGGGCGTGGCGAGAATGCCCTGGGCCAGGCGGGCACGGCGTTCGGGAGAAATACTCATGGGGGCTCCAGGGCCGGGATGGGGAAAGGCGGCGCGCATCTTACCGCCTGCCGCTCCCCGGCAGACAGCCCGGACCACAGCCTGTCGCAAGGCCGCCAGCCCTTGGGCCGACAAGGTTTGACAGCCAGCGCCGTAAGGGCACAATAGCCCGCTTTTCCACGGGGGCCAGGGCCTTCGGAGAGCAAGCAATGACAGCATTGGTCGGCATCATCATGGGCTCCCAGTCGGACTGGGCCACGATGCAGAACGCGGCAGATACCCTCACCGCCCTCGGGGTTCCTTTCGAGGCCGAGGTGGTTTCCGCGCACCGCACTCCGGACAAACTCTTTTCCTACGCCGAAAGCGCCCGTGCCCGCGGCATTGAAGTCATCATTGCCGGTGCCGGCGGGGCAGCCCATCTGCCCGGGATGTGCGCCGCCAAGACCTCCTTGCCCGTGCTGGGTGTGCCCGTGCAATCGCAGGCCCTGAACGGCCTCGACTCCCTGCTGTCCATCGTGCAGATGCCCGGCGGCGTGCCGGTCGGCACCCTGGCAATCGGCAAGGCCGGCGCCATCAACGCCGCCCTGCTGGCCACGCAAATCCTCTGCGGCAAGCATCCGCAATTCCTGCCCGTGATTGAAAAATTCCGCACCGAGCAGACCGACAAGGTGCTCGCCAATCCGGTTCCCGGAGCACAGGTGTGAGCAAGCCTCTACGCATCGGCGTCCTCGGCGGCGGCCAATTGGGCCGCATGATGGCGCTGGCGGGCTATCCGCTGAATCTCGCTTTTTCTTTTTATGAAAGCAGCAGCAACTGCCCTTCGGCAGCGCTAGGCGAAATCCATGGCGATGCAGAAAACTCCACCGCCACGCTGGATGCCTTTATCGAAAGTGCCGATGTTTTCACCTACGAATTCGAAAACATCCCGGCCGCCTGGGTCGAGCGTATTGCCGCGAAGAAGCCGGTCTATCCCGGCGTGAAGTCGCTGTCGGTTTCGCAAAACCGTCTCAATGAGAAGCAGCTTTTTGCCAGCCTCAAGATTCCCTCGGCCCGCTTTGCTGAAATCAATTCCGAAGCCGATCTGAAAAGCGCGGTGGCCACGCTGGGCCTGCCGCTGGTGATAAAAACCGTCACCATGGGCTATGACGGCAAGGGCCAGTTCCTGCTGAAAGAAGACAGCCAGATTGCCGAGGCCTGGGCACAACTGGGCCAACAGACGCCGCTGATTGCCGAAGAATTCGTGCACTTCAAGCGCGAGCTTTCCATCATTGCCGTGCGTGACCGTGAGGGCCACACCCTCTGCTATCCGCTCACGGAAAACGTGCATCATCGCGGCATACTCAGCCACTCCGTCTCGCCCGCTCCGCATGTGGACACCGATACGCAGCTGGCTGCCGAGCGCCATATTGCTGCCATCCTGCGCGAACTCGACCATGTGGGCGTGATGACGCTGGAATTGTTCGATACCCGGCACGGTCTGGTTGCCAATGAAACAGCGCCGCGCGTGCACAACTCCGGGCACTGGACCATAGAAGGTGCACACTGCTCGCAATTCGAGAACCATGTGCGCGCCGTTGCCGGCCTGCCCATAGGCTCCACGGTCTGCGAAAAACCCGTGGCCATGATCAATATCATCGGCCAGCACCCGGCCACCGTTGATGTGCTGCGCCAGACGGATGCGCACCTGCATCTTTACGGCAAGAGCGAACGTGAAGGCCGCAAACTGGGCCACATCACCGTGACCGCCAATAATCATCACGAACTGGAAACACGCCTGCGCAAGCTGGCGGAAATCCTGCCCAACCCCATGGCGCTGCCGGTCGGCAAATGAGTTTTTCTTGCCCATGAAAAAGCCCGCGACTGCGGGCTTTTT
>JAVHYE010000131.1 GCA_031119295.1 Pedobacter sp.
GTGTAGGGATGACTGGATTCCGCCGTGCGATAACCCACCCAGCCCGTGTTTTTTGTCTTGCCACTGGTTTTCTGCGGCGTCAGCAAAAGAAATCCGGGAATGGGATTGGACATGGGATAGGGGTTGAAGCTGACATCATCAATAGCTTCGGCCGGCACCTCACCCGCCACCGTTTTATAGGCACCAAACAGCTTGGCCGGATCAGCGGCTTCGCGCGTGATGGGATCGGTGGTCTTGTAGGAAAAGATCTTGGCCCAGTCGAGATTGCGCATCTTGTGCGCGAGCCCGATGTTGTAGTCGTAGGACCAGAATATCTTGCGGCCTTGGGTCACGAGATTCGTGAAATTGCTGTTGCTCACCGTCACATTGATGGGAACGATGGCCTTGGTTTCCGCACTCAGCGTGGAGACGACATCGCATTTGTGCTTGAAAAGACCCAGATCATTGGCAATACGCTTGGTCTGCGCATCTATCACATTATGCGGCTGGCCCGGACGCAGCAGGGAATTCAGATAGCCTGTGCGCTTTTGCACCTGCAGGCGTATCGGTCCTTTGCTGGCATGCACAGGCACCTTGAACTGCACCTGCGTATCCGTCCATGACAGCACGTCCTTGTTCCAGCTGCTGTGCGTAATCATGGTCTCGTAATTGACCTGGGCGATGATGTCCAGCATCTGGTTATACATCTTGAGATCGGTCTCAAGAATGCGGCTATTGCCCACCATGATCTTGCTGAAGTCGATATCAGGTCCGGCACCGAAACCCGTACCGCGCAAGGTGATGGTGTCACCCGGCTTGACAACAGGCACGGCGGGCGAGCCCGCACTCCATACCAGTACTCCATTCACCAGCATGCTGCTGGCGACCGGTGTCGGGAAACTCAAAGCCGAAGCGCCACGCTGCACTTCTCGCCCTGCATCGAAGCTGCATACCTCTTCCTGCTCCGGAAAGTCCGGCGCTGCAACGGCCATGGCCGGCAATAGCAAGGCTGCGCTGATGAAGCTGATAAAGCCGGATGGCGGCCGTTTTCTTGTTTTGATGTGAGCCATGGTGGTCCCTCCTGCTCAGGTGTCCGCTCAGGTCATTGCTATGACATGCCGCTCCTCTGCGAAGGAGACTGCGGGACACCTTTACTGGCTGCATGGCTGGCGGCGGTGGGCATCATCCCGCTACGCAAGCGCCCCGCCCCCCTCCTAAGGGAGGGGGCAGGATGGACGGTAGTGTCAAAACAGGGAGGGGCTGGGCTAGGATTTCCCCCACTCCCGGCATGCCCGCCACACATAACAAGAACAAGCCAGCAGGGAATCCATCATGACAGGACCGTCAGCCCCCTCCTCAAGCGCCCGTACCATCCTGCCCGGCAAGCGCATTGCGCGCCGCGAGCTGCAAAGTCTGCTGGACCGCAGCCATGACTTTGCCCTGACCCTGCTGCTGGCGCCGGCCGGCTCGGGCAAATCCACCCTGCTGCAGCAATGGCAGCAGCACCGCAGCGATCTGCGCAGCGTGCTGCTGGGCCTGGATGCCAGCGATGGCGATCCGGCCCACTTCTTCCGCCGGCTCGGCGAAGTGCTGCGTCAGGTTGTCCCGCAGTTCGATACCGTTTCCTATAACGCGCTCAGCGCCGAAATCTCCCTGCCTGCCATCAGCGTGGCGGAATCCCTGGAGCAGGCCTTCGCCATCGTGAAAGGCCCGCTCTACGTGCTGCTGGATGATTTCCAGCATGCACGCCATCCCCTGATACAGCAGGTTATTGCCCTGCTGCTGGAGCGTCTGCCAGCGCATGTACACTTCGTGGTGGCCAGCCGCACGCATCCCGATTTTTCGCTGAGCCGCCTCAAGCTGGAAGACCGCCTGCTGCTGATTGATGCCCACGATCTGCGTCTGGCCACCAGCCAGGTACAGGAACTGGCCCAGCAACTGGACATGACGCTGGAAGAAGACGAAGCCGAACACTTGCTGGCACTGACTGAAGGCTGGATGGCCGGCGTCAAGATTGCCCTGCTGGCCGCCGCGCGCAGCAGCCAGCAAGTGCTGCGCGACTTCAACGGCCAGCAACCGGAAGTAGTGGATTATTTTGCCCATGTGGTGCTACGCGATCTCGCGCCCGCCATGCACGATTTCGTGCTCGGCACATCGGCTTTCGGCCAATTCAATGCGGCGCTATGTGATGCCGTTCTGGAGCGTCAGGATTCAGCACGCCTGATAGACGTGATTGCCTCGCAGGGCATGTTCCTGCAGAGCGTCAGCGGCCGCACCGGCTGGTACCGCTATCACCCGCTCTTCCAGGATTTCCTGAAAAACCGGCTCAGCATTGAAATGCCGGAGCGTATTGAAACCCTGCATGTCGCCGCCAGCGAATGGCTGCTCAGCCAGAATGAAACCGAAATGGCCCTGCAGCATGCCAGCGAATGTCATCACGGCCATTTCCGCCAGAGTCTGCGTGAAGGTTGTGCGCGCTGGCTGCACAGCGGCGATTACGCCGCCATCATACGCTGGGCCGGGCCCCTGCCTGATCAGGAAGTCACCGGCGACAGTGATATCTGCTTCCCGCTGATAGGCGCCCTGATTTTTTCCCGCCGCTTCAACCAGGCCCGCTACTATCTGGACCTGATCAAGGAACAGGAAAATACCTTCACCGGTCGTGGCCGCTTCATGGACGACTCCACGCCGAAATTCCTCGAAATCATGCTGCAACTTTTCCAGCATGAAACCGATTTCCTGATGAATGCAGATGAAGAAGTCCTGCTGAATTCCTGCCGGCATCACGATATACGCGCCTTCAGTCTGGCCATGCTGGCCTATCACCGCCTGCTGCAGGCCAATTTCTCCCAGGCCACGCAATACGCCCTGCAAGCCAAGACCGTGCTGGCCCAGCTCGGTTATGAATATCTGGAAAGCTACGCCGATCTCATCCTCATCATGTCCGACCGCAATACCGGCAATCCGGTAGCCGCCATACAGCGTGCGGAAAGTTTCATGGAGCGCTATCGCGACAAGCCGCAAAATCCGGCCTGGATCAATGCCACGCTAGCACTGGCCGTGGTGCGCTATGAACAGAACCGGCTGGAAACGGCGCGCCAGCTTTGCGAAGAACTCATGCCGCTGGTGAATACCGCCTGCGCCACGGAAGTCATCGTTACCACCTATCTCACACTCTCGCGTCTGCTCTCGCTGCATGGCGAACACACCCGTGCAGCCCGTCTCCTGCTGCAGCTGCAACGCATACTGTTGCTGGGCAATTACGAACGTTTCATGGGACAGGTCGCTTTTGAAGAAATCCTGCAGGCCTATACCCGCGGCCAGCATGACCAGATCGAACGCATCGCCACGCAGCACCAGCTGCCGGAGCGCCTGGCCCGGCACACCTGGCATGCGGCACGCAATTATGAAGAGGGCTGGGAGCGTTACGGTCTGGCAGCAGCGCTCTGGTTGCGCCACAAGGGAAAACTGGCCGAGGCCGGGCAGATACTCTCGGTGCTGTCTGCCACTTCACGTCGCTGCGGTGTCATGGCACGTGCGCTGATCATCGATGCCAATCTCGTGGTGATACAGCATCTGCGCGGCGATCAGAAAGGTGCGCTGCAAGTACAGCAACGCCTGATAGAAGAACACGGACTGATCTGCATCAACCGCATTGTTTATGACGAGGCACCGGGTCTTGTCGACATCATCCGCCAGGCGCACGCGCGCCAGCAGATCGTGCTGCCCGACATTTATCTGCAGGTGTTCAGGGACTCTTTCCGGCAGGAGCATGCCGAAGCCGGTACGGAAACCGCGCCCAGCTACAGCATGGCGACGCTGACAAGCAAGGAAATGGAAATTCTCGAGCTGCTGCAACAAGGCATGTCGAATAATGAAATCAGCCAGGCTACCGGTGTAGCGCTGTCCACCACCAAATGGCATCTGAAAAACATTTTCGCCAAGCTGGGCGTGGCCAACCGCACGGCCGCCATCTTGCGTGCCAGCCAGCGCAGCGCGCTGTCTCTGGGCATGGCGGTGATGCAGCTGGGCGCCCTGCTTTAGGCCGGCCTCATTCTATGGTGAGCGCACCCGAGTCCGGCAGCTTGCTCACCAGATCCGGCCCCAGCAATTTCGAGGGGGTATAACTGCCCCCTGCCACACTGTTCTGCAAAAGGTACTCAGCTACCGCCAGCGAACCTGTCACGGTCAGGCTATAGCCATTCGCGGTTTGTATACGCGCCGTTTTCTTCTGGCCCGCAGCATTGCGTACTTCACCCCACACGGCCGTCGGCAATTTGGCACGTTGCGCATCGCTGGGGCCTTTCACGGTTTTGCCTATGCGCTTTTTCATGAAATTCTGCACGGGCGAGAGTGCCAGCAAGGGCCGTACATAATTGCTGAGACGGGCACTTTTCACCACGCGCTCGGATACCGGGATATAGACCTCGATATTGGGAATGCCGGTGCTGTGCCAGGCCGTGCTCACATCACCCCAGGGAATGGTCATGGCCAGTTTTTCTTCCGTGCCGAAACGGATTTTCTTCACCTTCCAGGCCATGGGCACTTTGGTGATTTTCCCGTCGACACGGGCGCGCCCGCCAAGCCCCAGACCTTCCACGGAAGTCTTGGCCGTGCCCGGTGAAAAGCCCGAGCGGGAATCAAAGCCCAGCTCCAGATGCGTGGCATCCGGCAGTGCCGCCTTCAAGGCAGCCGCCACACAGTCAGTCGGAATCACATCAAAACCCACACCAGGGCACAGCACGACGCCGGCTTTTTTCGCACGAGCATTCTGGGCCTGGGCATGTTCGAACACACTGATCTCGCCTGTGATATCCAGATAATGCGCACCGGCCTGCAAACAGCCCTCGATCATGGGCTCACTGGTGGCCGAAAAGGGGCCGGCGCAATGCAGCACCACACTCATGCCCTGCAACTGCTGTGAAATGGTGTGATTGTCTTCCAGATCAAAAACGCGGTGCTCGAAGCCCAGCTCACGTGCCAAACCCGAAATGCGTGCTTCACCTCGTCCGGCCAGTACCGGCGTCAGACCACGCCGTCTGGCTTCGCGGGCAATCAGCTCCCCGGTATAGCCATTGGCGCCATAAATCATCCACTGCTTTTGCGCTGTGCCCATTTCTTCTTCTCCTTGTTATTGGCCACCTACGTTGAAATCACTCAACCCCACCTTCAAAGGCTGCCGAGCTAGAGCTATGCAAGGCAAAGAACAGGCGAAAAAGCGGAGTTTACAGACAGTAAATGAGCATTTTTCGCCTGTTCTTTAACGCCGCAGGGCCGACGCGCAGGTGGCTTTGATTAGGCGTGAGTGGCAAGCCGGTATAGCACATGGTTGTGATAGCCGGTGACGACATCGACGTAAGCACTGAAGGCAGCGGCCAGCCCTTCATCCGGAATATCCATAAGCAAGGGTCGCCCTTCGAGCGCTTTGAGCTTTTCATGCGTGGCCACGATGATGAGGCCATCACGTCCCACAGCCCGCAGCACGGCAGGACTGATCTGCTGGTTGCCGCGGCCCAGCAATATGCCCTGCCCGCCTGTCGCGGTAAGAATGAGCCGGCATGGCCCCTGCCGGCAGAAGGCCTCCAGGCTGGCCGCATCGGCATCGGCCTGTTGCAGCTCACCATCACGCACGACATCCACGCCCAGCAAAGAGAAAGGCAGACCCAGGGCCTCCATGATGGCAGCCGTGGTGGTACCGGGGCCGATGAAATAGCTGACCCCGGGCTCGAGATGCTCGCTCACCTCGGCGGCAATCTCCTGCAGCACCAGGGCCTCGACCTCGCGGCCATTGCATTTCACCTGCTGCAGATAACGCGGCTCAGCAGGCACACGCATTTCACTGAAATAACGACTGGCTACGCGGCCTTCACGCAGGGCGCTCTCGTCGATATCACGCACCTCAGCCACATCCACCAGCACGGGCTCGCCCTGCAGCATGAGCTGCACGATTTCTGCGGCCGCGCGTGGCGTTACCGCAAACACCCCTGAATGCATTTTCACGCCGGCCGGAATCCCCAACACGGGCAGCGCCGTGCCCAGCACACTGGCAAGGTCACGGGCCGTGCCATCGCCTCCTGCAAACAACAGCAGGTCCACACCGGCTTGTTGCAACGCTGCCGCCGCCAGGCGCGTGTCATCCGCCGTGGTCATGGCCGCCGGCTGATACAGGAAGTCGCAGGAAAATCCGAGCTCAACGGCCAGATCCCCCCCCATGGCTCCGGCGGCAGTGAGAATCCGGATATCAGCCTGCAGCGGCTGCAAAAGCTGTAACGCAGACCGTGCACGCTCGGTAGCACGTGGCACAGCACCTCTGGCAAGGGCTTCGGCCACCACACCGTCCGAGCCCTTCAGGGCCACAGAACCGCCCAGTCCGGCCAGGGGGTTGATGAGAAACCCAAGGCGGAACAGGGGCTTGCTAGCCACATGAGAGTGAGTCTCAGAAACCTGTTTCATAGTTCGTTACACATTACAAGAGCTGTCACGATACGCGAGAGGACCCCCTCCCTATACTGACCAAGTCAAGTGACTCGCGTCACAAAAACCGTGGCACCGCAGAAGTTGACCTGCCTCGACAAGGAGAGTGTGACAACTTCTGCTGACAGTGCCCACCCAGCCCAAGCCTGTAAATGGCGAGTGAGGTGAAGAATGCAAGCCAATGAAAACCTGTTGAATGCGATGCCCAATGGCAATCCGTTTCAGGGCGCTGCATTGCTGGATGAAAACGGACGTGAAATTCCCATCACGGAAGAGATGATTGTGCAGGCCTGCGACGAGCTGCTGAAGCTCTGGCAATACCCGGGCCAGTCTGCCTGAGGCGACGCACAAATCCGGCAATACCTGAAACGGTTCCTATCAAGAAAATCCCCCGCAATGCGGGGGATTTTTTTTGCCTGTGTTTTAGCGCCTCAATGCATGTCGGGCGGCGCCGGCACGAACTTGCGGAAAGTGCGCGCAATGGAGTGGCGGGCATCGTCCAGATAGGTGTACACCACCGGCACCACGATCAGCGTCAGCAAGGTGGAGGTGATAAGGCCACCGATGATGGCATGTGCCATGGGGGCACGCTGCTCGGCACCATCACCCAGACCCAGCGCCAGCGGCACCATGCCCATGACCATGGCTGCCGTGGTCATGAGGATGGGGCGCAAACGGGTGCGGCCGGCATCTTCAATCGCCTGCTCCCGGCTTGCGCCCTCGCTCACGGCCACATTCACGAAGTCCACCAGCAGAATGGCGTTCTTGGCCACCAGGCCCATGAGCATGATGATGCCGATCAGCGAGAAAATATTGAGCGTGCTGCCGAAAGCAAACAGGGCCATGAACACGCCGATCAAGGAGAGCGGCAGCGAGGTCATGATGGAAACCGGCAGGATGAAGCTGTTGAACTGCGAGCCCAGCACCATATAGATGAAAATCACGGCCATGATCACGGCTGTCGCAAAATAGCCCAGTGATTCTTCCATGTCCTTGTTCTGGCCCTCGGTCTGGAATTTATAACCCGGCGGCAATTTCATGGAGTCCTGCAGCCTCTTCACATCCACGCCGATATCACCGGCCGGACGCCCGCTCACATTCGCATCGATCATCACTTCACGCGAAAGATTGCGGCGGTTGATCTGCGAGGCCCCTGTCGTTTCATCCACCTTCGCCACCTGCGTCAGCGGCACCATATTCGGCACGCCATTGCTGCTGTACGTGCTGGAGAGATAGACATTGCCAAGATCGGCTGCGCTGTAGCGCTCAGCACGTGGCAGCTGCACAGTCACATCGTAATTTTCACCCTGGGCATCCTGCCAGGTGGTGACATCGTCGCCTGCCAGCAGCGGACGCAGGGTCTGGCCGATCTGACCGACAGAAAGCCCCAGATTTGCTGCCTGGTCGCGGTCGATATTCACCGCCAGCGTGGGCTTGGGATCAGTCAGCGAAGTGCGCACATCAACAATGCCGGGAATGGCCTGCATGCCCGCCACCATCTCGTCCGAGATTTTCTGCAACTCGTTCAGGTCCGGCCCCTGCACGGACAGGATGATGGGTTTCTGGCCTCCGCCCACCGATTCTGCAGCGGCTGCCACCGAAGTGATCTTGATACCGGCCACTTTCAGCAGGCGCTCGCGTATGGCCACGACCAGCTGCTTCTGACTCATGGTGCGCTCGGCCTTGGGCTTGAGGATGACGCGTATGCCCGCGCGCTCCTTGCCGTTGTCCATGCCGCTATTGATGGTGGCGTAAGTGGAAATCACTTCAGGATATTCGCGGATGATTTTCGTGATCTGGTCCACCTTGGCCTGGGTGTATTCCAGCGCCGAACCTGTGGGCGTTTCAAAGCGCACATTGATTTCGGACAGATCAGGCTCCGGCGCAAATTCACCACCGATGCTGGAAGCCAGCATGAAAGCGCCAATCAGCGAGAAGAAGGCAATCAGCAAGGTCACACTGCGGTTGCCGGGGCGATACCAGCCCAGGCCCGATGCACGACGATAAACCGGAATGGAGAAGAACCAGGTTTTGCGACGCAGGCTCCAGCGTATGACCGCTGCATAAATATCGCCCAGCTGATCCAGCCTGTCCGAAAACCAGTCCAGGCCTTTACCCAGCCAGGAGGTTTTCTTGCGGCCATGCGTATCCGGGTCATACCACACCGACGACAGCATGGGGTCCAGCGTAAAGCTCACAAACATGGAAAGCAGAACAGCCAGCGCCACGGTGACACCGAACTGGTAGAAGAATTTGCCGATGATGCCGCCCATGAAAGCCACAGGCAGGAACACGGCCACAATGGTAAGCGTAGTCGCCAGCACGGCCAGACCGATTTCCTTGGTGCCATCCAGTGCGGCCTGATGATGGCTCTTGCCCATGCCGTTATGGCGCACGATGTTTTCACGCACCACGATGGCATCGTCCACCAGCAGGCCGATACACAGCGACAGCGCCATCAGCG
>JAVHYE010000132.1 GCA_031119295.1 Pedobacter sp.
TTCTTTTTGATAGTTTCGTCACCCCGGCGTAGGCCGGGGCCCATGCGACAGTGAAATGACAGGCGCACTATGGGTGCCGGCTTTGACCCAAGGGAATCCCGTGGGGCGCCGGCATGACGAAGATTTTGGTTCCGGTTTTCTTTTCCTTGAATTCAGCGCAGCCCGAAAGACGGAATCACAAAACTCGCCGAAGCAACCGATGGTGGTGTGGGCAAGAAAAGCGAGACCACTCTCCCGGGCCTTCTGCACCTACGGCTCCGACAGTGGCAAGAAATAAGAAGGTTATCGCGAGTCGCGAACGCACGAGCACCACCCGGACGCCCTCAGCAATAGCAATGAACAGAGCCAGTTGCAGGGCCCTCCGCAGGAGTCGCATTTCCTTTGCTTACTTTCCTTTGGCGAGACAAAGGAAAGTGAGGCCCCGCCGGCAGGGCGCAATCCCTCTTGTAAAGAGACAGCCGGTGCAACCCAGTCGGAGCACCTCACCGAATCCCCGACAACGCAAAAATCCCCGCACTCCCGGGCAATACAAAAGCAAAGCCCAGCGCGCGTATACAGGGTTGGCGGGTAAGCAATGAAGGACAGCGCTGGACTGAAGTCCGACCTACGATGGCATGACGCCCCAATAAAAAGCCCGGCAATGCCGGGCTTTTCAACAACAGCGGGAAAATCAGGCCGCCTTCAATTCCGGCTTGCGATACTGCGGCGCAATCGCCGCCTCCACAATCGCCTTGTACTCCGCAATCAGCTCACTGTTGTCGTCATCCCAGGGGTGAAAACCGGGACGCAGATAATCGAGATAATCCGGCACCGTCTGCGCCAGCAACTTGCCCAGCGTCAGACCACCGCGCACCAGCTTCCATGGCTTGCGGTGCAGGCCATCCTGCTTGAGGAAGCGCCAGGTAAAGACAGAAGCGAAAATTCCCAGGCCCAGTGAGCCGGACAGGAAGGCACGTATGCGCATCTGGTAATCACCGCTCACGTCCTGATAAAGATCGAAAGCCACCGCCTTGTGTTCGGTTTCTTCAATGGCATGCCACATCCACAGCGCACGCACGGATTCATCCATCTTGTTCAGCAGCTCGGGATTCTTGAGCATGGCGTTGGCGAGGATGGCGGTGATGTGTTCAAGGCCGGCAGTCATGGCCAGCAGGGTGCGCGGCGAGTATTCCTTCTGTCCCATCTTGATCAGGTATTTGGCCACGCCTATGGCTTTTTCGCTGAGCTCGGCATAGCCCTGGTGCTTGAGCATATCGTTGAAGCTCTTGTGCTCCAGCGAGTGCATGGCTTCCTGGCCGATGAAGCCGGAAATTTCTTTCTGGCGCTGCTCGTCAGTCACGATGTCGCGGAAGTGGCGCACCGAGTCCACGAAGAACTGTTCGCCATCCGGAAAGGAAAGCGAGAGCGAATTCAGGAAATGCGAGAGCACCGGATCCTTGTCCGCCCAGTAACGCGGTACTTTGGCCGGATCAAAATCAAAACCCATGCGCTGCGGCTTGATGCGCACATGCTCGGGTTTCTGTTTGGCAGCCGCCTTGGCGAACAGCTTCATGGCACTCTCCTACTGACCGCCTCGGGGAATGAGGCTGATGAGAAGGAGCCATCGTGGCGAAAATTCCTCCACCCTGCTTGTGGCGGCAGGCCAATTCCCGACCGGGCGGGGCCAGCCGGTAAAACCGGCAATTCAGCGATTACGCGTTCCCTGCCCCCTTTCCAGTCCGTATAGTGGTGGCCTGTTTTGACTCTGGGTGAGATGAGGCCAGTACGCAGTGAATTCAGGCCAGAACCATTCCCGTCACGCGGCCACCGTGCCCGCGATTTACCTGCTCCTGCTTTGCGATGTGGCGGAAGGCTTCGGCGTTGCGCCTGCCGAGCTGCTGAACATCGTGGGTGTTTCCCGCGAGCAGTTGCTGGAAGCCGACCGCATGCTGCCGCTGGAGCTGACGCGTGCAGCCACCCTGCATGCCTATGCACTCGCCGGACATAAAGGCCTGGGCTTTGCCTATGCCCGCGCCCTGCGCGTCACCCTGCATGGTCCGGTCAGCCTGATTGCCCTTTCCAGCAACAACCTCATGGAGGTGATGCAGGCACTGGAGCGTTACTTCACGCTGCGCGCGCCCGCCTTCCATTTGAGTTCTGAAGCCGGCCCCGAATTCGTCACCATCAAGATCGATTATCCCGGTCGCAATGATCCCCTGCGCCCCTTCATCATGGAGCTCCTGCTCATGGGGCTGGTGGTGATGACGGCGCAGATTCTCGATAGGCCGCAGACGGGAACGGAAATGCATATGCAGGGACCGGCGCCGGATTATTACGCGGCCCTCGCCCCGCATCTGCCGGTGCCGGTGCGCTACAACCAGGCCGAGTTTGCACTCAAGGTGCCGCGTGCCCTGATGGAAGCGCCCCTGCGTCTGGCTGATCCCAATGCCGCCGCCATGGCACGTGAAGCCTGCGAGCGTGAATTGCAGGCGCGACAGAGCAACAACGTCAAGGAAGATGTGCTCACCGGTCGTGTGCGCACGGTGCTCAAGGCCAGCAATGATCGCCTGCCCACGCTGGAAGAAGTGGCCGATACCCTGCATGTGTCCACGCGTACGCTGAAGCGTCGTCTGCAGGAAGAGGGCCGCAATTTCCGCGCGTTGGTGGATCATGTGCTTTGCGAGCGCGCCACGCAGATGCTGCAGGAAGAAGGTCTTTCGGTAAGCGAAGTGGCCTATCGCCTCGGCTATAACGACGTCTCCAATTTCTCCCGCGCCTTCCGCCGCTGGACCGGGCAATCGCCCAGTGACTTCCGCAAAGAACGCTGAACAGTGCGCACCTTGTTGAAGGCCCTGCTGGGCTCCGGACTGATATTGCTTGGTATGCCGGCTTTGGCGGATGAGCGACATCTGGGGGTGGTGGTCTCCGGTATTTTGGCCGGTGCGGTCAGAAGCGATATTGATGAAAGCGAGGCCATTCCCGATTACTACAAGGATTACAATCTTGAAGCGGATCGCGGCTTCGAAGTGCGCCTGCTGTTCGGCGATCTGAATGGTGGTGGACTGTATGCCAGTGTCGGCTCGCTGAGCGCCGAAGACAGTGGCAATGTGGCGAGTCATTCCTTTGACAATGTCGCTTTCGGCGGCACGCTGGCCACGACTTTTCCTTACTGGGGGCACACGGAAGGTTATGCTCGTGGCTCACTGGGTATTGGTGCTTCGCGTTTCGATTCCGGTTTGGCGCAAGACCGCAAAACCCATGCTCTGGCCGAAGCACAGTTTGAAATTGGCCTGGCTTTCTACGACAGGGTGACGGCAGGTATGGGCATCAGGTTGCAGTACATCGGGCATCCTGCGGAAACCATTGCGGTGGCGACCATCCCGCAGATAAACCTTTCACTCTGGCTCTGAGCCTGAAATAAAAAAGCCCGCGTAATGCGGGCTTTTTTATTTCAGGAATTCATTTCAGCTATTGCCGGAATCGGCCACTTCTTCCGAGGAAAGAATGCGCGGCCAGCGCGGATGTATCATGGCGGTTTCCGGTTCGGCTTCCTGCGTCACCACATAAACACGGGCTTCGCCATCGATGGTGGCCAACAGGCCCTGGATGAATTCACCTTCTTCCAGATCGAACCAGTAACGCTGGCCTTCAGCGTCTTTTTCCATGAAACGTTCGACAGCTATTTGTACCGGGCGCGGATTGAGGCGGGTCCAGCGGCCGTCTTTTATCGAGGAAAGACGCGCCCAGCCACCTTCAGGGAATGCACACATTTCTTCACGACGCTTGCCCCAGGTGACCCACTCGAGTTCACCGTCGCGTTTGCGTATGGGCAAACGGGCATTGGGATGAGGAAAGAAAACCTTGGTTTCTTGCAGCTGAATCGCACCACACATAAGCAATAGTCACTTCTAGTTTGCGCAACACGTGAATCCGTGGGAGTTGCGCGGTTGCCAATACGCCGGAGACAACAATCCATCTGTTGCCGGACTAGCGGAACCGGAAATTATTGCCGGTCAAGGCAGCCAGTCTAACAAAGCTTTTTGCGTGCGGTCACCGCGTGGGCTTGTTGGTTTATTGTTCGGTTTGTGACTGATCAGACACATCATGCGTGATGTTCTTCATGCCGGCGTGCTCCAGCCATTCGCGCCACACGGCGAGCAGCACGGCGAGAATCACCGGCCCCATGAAGAGGCCGATCATGCCGAAAGTGGCGAGGCCACCGAGCACACCGAACATCACGAGCAGGAAGGGAATGCGTGTGGCACTGGAAATCACCAGCGGCCGGATGATGTTGTCCACCCAGCTCACCACCAGCGTGCCCCAGAGGGCGAGACCGATGGCGGGCCAGACGTGGCCATCAATGAAAAGCCAGATGCAGATGCTGCCCCAGGCGAAAGGTGTGCCGAAGGGAATGAGGGCAATCAGGGTGGTGACCATGCCGAAGAAGACCGGGCTTTTCACGCCGGCCACCCAGTAGCCGAGGCCGGCCAGAAAACCCTGGGCCAGGGCGGTGAGGCCTATGCCGTACACCACGGCGCGGGCCGTGGCGCCTATGGCTTCCAGATACTGGTCTATGCGTTCGTCGAGGAACTGGCGCAGCACCTCGCGGATTTGCGTGATGACGGCTTCACCGTCGCGGTAGAAGAAGAAGGCGGTGAAGATGGCCAGACCCAGCTTGGCGAGATTGCGGCCGACGCCACCGACCACGCCGCCGGCATGATTGGCCAGCCATTCACTCCAGCGCTGCACTTCCTGCTTGAAGGCGCCGGGGTTGCTGTTGAGGCGGTCGAACAGGGCCTGAATTTCTTCGCCCAGCCAGGGAATATTGCGCAGCTCCGGCGGCAGGGCCAGATGCCCGCTGCTGAGATGAGCCTCCAGCTTGCCATAGGCGCCGCCCAGCTCGCTGCGCAGCAGCAGCAATACCCACACCAGCGGCAGGATGAGCACCAGGGCCAGCAACAGCGTCATGACCAGGGCAGACAAGGTGTGGCGGCCGCCCATGCGCTTGCGCAGGCGCAGGTAAAGCGGCCAGGTCACATAGACCAGGATGCCGGCCCAGGCCACGGGCACGAGAAAGGGTTGCAGTACCTGAAAGCCCAGCAGGAAAAGCCCGCCAAGAAAGAGCGCCAGCATGATGCGGCGGGGCATAACGGGACTTTCGACGGGCATACGTAATACTCGGAAACGGGCCATCCGTATTTTTACCATCTTAAGCAGTTGTGCACTCCACTTTCCGCAACACAGCGCTAGACTCGGGCTCCTCCCTGCCATTTCTTTCCCGGATGAAACCCCATGGCTGCCGCCCCCCTGCCCGCTGATGAACTCGCCCGGTTGGCCACCCTGCGCAAATACGATGTGCTGGATACGCCACCCGAGCAGGCCTTTGACGATGCCGTGAAACTGGCCTCGGTCATCTGCGGTACGCCCATTGCCCTGGTCACCCTGATTGATGAAAGCCGGCAATGGTTCAAGGCCAAGATCGGCCTGGATGGCACGGAAACCGAACGCGACCATGCTTTCTGCGCGCATGCCATCCTGGAGCCGCAGCATGTGATGGTGGTGCCGGATGCCACGCAGGATCCGCGCTTCGTGGACAATCCCTATGTCACGGGTGATCCGGAAGTGCGTTTTTACGCCGGCGCACCGCTGGTTTCTCCATCAGGCCATGCCATGGGCACGCTCTGCGTCATCGACAGCGCGCCGCGCGCCATGGCCGATGACAAGCGCGATGCGCTGGCAGCGATTGCCCGCACCGTCTCGGCCCAGCTCGAGCTGCGTCGTGTCAGCCATGAGCTCAGCGTGGCCAATGATCATCTGCGTACCCTGAGCTTTATTGATCCGCTCACCGGCGTGGCCAATCGCCGTGCCCTGGATGCCCGTCTCAACGAAGAAATTGCACGTGCCGCGCGCCATGATGCGCCCTTGTCCCTGCTCATGTTCGATATCGATCATTTCAAGAGCTACAACGACGAGTTCGGCCATGTGCTGGGCGATGATGTGCTGCTCTGCTTTGCCGAGCTCTTGCGCATGGACATACGCCAGACCGATCTGGTTGCCCGCTTCGGTGGCGAAGAATTTGTCGTGCTCTTGCCGGAGACCACGGAAGAAGGCGCGCGCATGCTGGCCGAGCGTTATCGCGCCCGAGTGGAAAGCACCAATTTCCCCGGCAAGAAAATTACCACCAGCATTGGCCTTGCCGTCTGGCAGCCACGCTTCGAGCAGCCTGAGCAGTTCATTGATGCGGCTGACCAGGCGCTTTATGCCGCCAAGCGTGCCGGTCGCAATCGCGTGGAAGTGGCGCAGGAATTCCATCCCGGCCATTGAGAAAGGCATGAATAAAAAAACCGGCCGAGGCCGGTTTTTTATTTGCTGTTTTCCCGGTAAGCCGGACTGATGCTGCGCATCTGCACTTCTATCCAGTCCCGTACTTCGGCATTCAGTGCCTTGGCCTTGTAGCCGCTGGCATCAATCGGCTTGCCGATGACCACGCGGATAAGGCCGGGCTTCTTGATCAGCGTACCGCGCGGCCAGCAATCACCGGAATTGATGGCTACCGGCACCACCAGCGCTTTGGCTTGCGTGGCCAGCATGGCGCCGCCCACCGAGTAATCCGGATTTTCTTCACCCGGCATGGTGCGTGTGCCCTCGGGGAAAATCACCACGCGCCGGCCTTGGGCAATTTTCTCGGTGCCACCACGTATAACCGCCTTGAGCGAGGCGCCGGCATCGTCGCGGTCTATGGCAATGGGATCGCAGAGCTTGATGCTCCAGCCGAAAAAGGGAATGGCCAGCAGCTCGCGCTTGATCACGGTGGCCGCCGGATAAAACAGCGGCTGGGCGATTAATGTTTCCCAGGCGCTTTGGTGCTTGGCCAGGATCACGCAGCCGTCCTTGGGAATGTTTTCGCGACCTATCACTTCATAACGTATGCCGCAGCAGATGCGCGCCCATGCAACAGCCAGCGCACACCAGTTCGTGCAGATACGCATGGAAGTGCGACGGGAAAAGGGGCTGACCAGCATGGCTGTGCTGCTGAACAGCACCATGGTGATGGCATAGCCGATATAGAAAATAATGGAGCGCAGCGCGTGAATCAGAATCACAAGATAAATCCTTCAATGCCGGCCGCTGTGTGAATCGGTAGTCACCGTACCGTCGGCGTCCTGAGCCGGCGCCTGCATTGGCGCCGCTACAGCATCATGTCATGTTGAAAGAACTAATGACCGTGCCGCTTTTGTGCGGCACGGTTTAAAACGCATCAAGCCTGCAGCAGTGAAATATCCGCCACCTGCAGGAACAGCGAGCGCAAACGGGCCAGCAGGGCCAGGCGATTGGCTTTCACCGCGGCATCGTCGGCCATCACCATCACTTCCGTGAAGAAGGCATCCACCTGTGGGCGCAGTGCCGCCAGCTTGGTAAGTGCCGGGGTGTATTCGCGCTTTTCAAATAGCGGCGCCAGCTCGCCTTCCAGTTTTGCCACGGCATCGGCTAGGGCCTTCTCAGCGTTCTCAGAAAGCAGCGCGGCATTTACCGCAGTCCCTTCCGGTACGCTTTCCTTGGCGAGGATATTGGAGACGCGCTTGTTGCCGGCGGCCAGTGCTTCGGCTTCCGGCAGGGCGGCGAAATGCGCCACGGCTTTTACGCGCTGGTCGAAATCGTAAGGCTGGGCCGGACGCTGCGCCTGCACGGCGGCAATCACTTCCGGCTTGATGCCCTGCTCTTCATACATGGCGCGATAACGACCGAGCAGGAATTCGAAGACATCGGCAGCCGTATTCTTGTTTTCCAGCTTTTCGCCGTACTGCTTGGTGGCGCCATTGATCAGCGCCTGCACATCGAGAATCAAACCCTTCTCGATGATGATGCGCAGCAGGCCAATCGCAGAGCGGCGTAGGGCAAAAGGATCTTTCGAGCCTGTGGGTGGCTGGTTGATACCGAAAATGCCCACCAGCGTGTCTATCTTGTCGGCAATGGAAACGGCTGCACCGATTTTTCCGGCAGGCAGGGCGTCACCAGCAAAACGTGGCTGGTATTGCTCATCCAGCGCTTTTGCCACTTCCGGTGCTTCGCCGTCATGTGTGGCGTAATAGAAACCGGCCACACCTTGCAGCTCGGGGAACTCGCCGACCATTTCCGTGGCGAGATCGCATTTGGAAAGAAGACCGGCACGTTCACCTAGTGCCTTGTCGGCGCCAATGGCAGCGGCAATCACACCAGCAAGTTTGGAAACGCGCACCGCCTTTTCATATACAGTACCGAGCTGGGCCTGGAAAACCACATTCTTCAAACGCTCGTTACGTGTTTCCAGCTTGCTCTTCTTGTCCTGGTTGAAAAAGAATTCGGCATCGGTGAGGCGCGGGCGCACCACTTTCTCGTTACCGGCAACGATGTACTCAGGATTCGTGCTTTCGATATTGGCCACAGTGATGAAGCGCGGCAGAAGCTTGCCCTTGGCATCCAGCAGGCAGAAATATTTCTGGTTGTCCTGCATGGTGGAAATCAGGGCCTCCTGCGGCACAGCAAGGAAGCGCTCTTCAAAAGAACACACCAGCGGTACCGGCCACTCCACCAGCGCGGTTACTTCATCCAGCAGGCCTTCGGGGATGATGGCCTTGCCGTTTTCTTTCGCGGCCAGCGCCTGCACTTTTTCCAGGATCACGGCACGGCGTTCGGCAAAGTCGGCCTGCACGCGGGCCGCACGCAGGTCTTCCGCGTAATTCGCGGGAGCGGAAATACGTACGGCGTTGTTGGCATGGAAGCGGTGGCCACGCGAATCACGGCCGGCTTTCTGTGCCAGGATTTCGGCGTCGATCACATCGTCGCCAAAGAGCATGACCAGCCATTGTGTAGGACGCACAAACTCAACGCGCGAAGCACCCCAGCGCATACGCTTGGGAATGGGCAGGTCATTCA
>JAVHYE010000133.1 GCA_031119295.1 Pedobacter sp.
CGCGGCTCGAAGCAGGCGCCGGAGAGGATGTGGGCACCGAATTCGGAGCCTTTTTCCACCACGCACACGGAGATTTCGTGGCCGGACTCAATGCTCAGTTGGCGCAGACGGATAGCTGCCGACAGACCGGCCGGGCCGCCACCCACGATGACGACGTCAAACTCCATCGCTTCTCTTTCCACGATGCCTCTCCTCAAACAAGCTGGATATGTCCCCAACGCTACCTGGCAACACGCTAAGTACGCATAAGGACTCGATTTTCGAGCGGCGCGTAGTATAAAAGCCCACACTCGAAAGGCCAATTAAAAGTCGCACACTATTTGTCCGACAACATTGACCCGTGACCACTCAGGTTCCGTCATGACTGATAACGAAGGCAGCAAAAAGCCCGCCAGCTCCCAACTCAGGGCCGATCCCATGGCCATCGCCCGCCTGCTGAAAGACGAGGAGGGCAACGATCCCAAGGGCCTGCCGCCCGTGCACAAATGGAATCCGCCTTTCTGCGGCGATCTCAATATGGAGATCAAACGCAATGGGCAGTGGTTCTATATGGGCACGCCCATAGGCCGCGCGCCGCTGGTCAAGCTCTTCAGCAGTGTGCTGCGCCGCGATGACGATGACTGCTATTACCTGGTGACACCGGTGGAAAGAGTGCGTATCCGCGTGGAAGACGCGCCTTTCCTCGCCGTACTGGTGGAGCGTCACGAGGAAGACGGCCTTGCCTATCTCAGGTTTACCACCCAGACCGGCGATGTGGTGGTGGCCGGCCCCGAGCATCCCATCCGCGTGGTTTACAAAGAGGATCAGGAGCCTTCGCCCTATGTGCATGTGCGGGCCCGGCTGGAAGCCCTGATCTCGCGCAATGTCTATTACCAGCTGGTGGACTGGGGAGTGGAGGCTGAAGAAGAAGGCCGCCCCGTACTGCAAATCGAAAGCGCCGGGCAGCGCTACACCATCGGCTATCTATGAGAGCAGGCCCGAGGCCACGTCTTCTTAATTCGGTCTGTCTTAGACGAATTTGTTGTCGGGCTGGCGCCGACAGGCGGCTGTTCTAGGCTCAGGGATCGACCCCGAGCAGTCTCCGAGGCCCATCATGCCTGTAATGCGCAGCCGTTTGCGTGCCCATGCCGTGGAGTGGCATGTGGCTCCGGCCGCCCATATCGACCCCATACACCGTGCCGGTTTTCTTGATCTGCAGCGACGCTGCAATAGCGAGATTTGCCGGCATCCGGCTCTGGTCCGCAATGCCTGGCTGGACAGCATAGAAAACGGCGGCATCGTCTTTGCCAATCTGCTCTGCACCTTGCAGCAGCTCGCGATTTTCCTGCGCCAGCTGGCACTGGCGCGCGAGCAGCATGCGCTGCAGCTGACTGATGGTCACACCCTGATCGAGGGTGACTCCGGCACGGCGGTTGTCATCTGCTTTGATGAAAACGGCGTGCCCTGGTGTCCGCCTTTGCCGGGCATGGGCCTGGGTGATCCCTATATCCTGAGCGAACGCCTGCACCACTGGTGGTCGATATGGCAGCGTACCGTACCGCAGGCGCCGCCCGGCTGGTGCCTGCACCAGTGCGAGCCGGTAACGCGCGAACTGTGCGATGCCATTGATGCGCATTACAACGCGAGTGATCTCAGCACGGCACTGGGCACCATGCTGGCACTGGAAAACAGCATGAGTACGGATATCTGGCAGCGATTGGGGCGTGGCTTGCGCCAGCGTTGCGAGGAAAACGGTATCGAATTTCCCGATGCCGGCTTTTTCCCCGTGGCAGAAACCCATGCCCGCCTGCAGGCAAGGCACGGGCTTTATCTGGTAGAGGCGGCCAGCGTGCATGATCTGCTGGATGCCGACCGGCTTTTCCTGGCCAGCCAGGGCGCGCTGGATCTGCTGGACAGCTTCTGGAAAATGCAGGCCGACCGTTTGCAACTACGGCACTAGCCTGCTTTTTCAATCGGAGCGGAAATTACGCCGCTACAATCAGGCGCACGGCATGCGCAACAGAACGCAGCGCCTGCAGCGCCGTCTCACCTTCAGCAAGACGTTTTTCCAGAGCACGGATTTCCGCCGGACGTACCGCCGGATTCACCGCTGCCAGCGCTTTCAGACGATCAATTTCTGCCTGGTTCTTTTCCTGCCATGCCGCCAGTGATTTTTCACGCAGGGCAGGCAGCTGGCCTTCAGCGGTTTTTACAGCGCGATTAACAAGACTTTCCAAAAGCTCTTGCTGCTGCTTTACCACCTGGCGTGCAACCGCCCGGTCCAGATGCTGTATCTGCTTGAGCAGTACTTCATGCGTGACTGCGCCAGAGAGGTCGCGGCCAGTCTGGTCCAGCAAGACACGCTGTGTCAGTGAGGGCAGGGCCGACTCCACATTGAGACCACGCGGCGCAATGGTTTCCAGGCGGAAAAAGATTTCCAGCAGCACGGTGCCGGGCTTGATGCCCTTGTTGCGTATCAGCGCCACATTGGCATTGCCGTATTCCTGGCTCATGAAAAGATCCAGCAGACCCTGCGGCATGGGATGTTCCCAGCTCAGGAAATGCACATCTTCGCGCGACAGGGAATATTTGCGGTCAAAGGAAACCGTCATGCCTTCCGGATCAAGACCGGGAAAACCGTCGAGCAACTGGTGATCGCCGGGACGCAGGATATGCAGATGCGTTTCCACCTGCTCTTCCTGATCCACACCGAAAGCCGACCAGGCACGCTCCATGAAGTTGGAGAGCGCTTCGTCTTCATCCTGCTCTTCAATTGTCGTGATCAGTTCAGCGGCCACTTCCTTGCGGCAGGAATTGAGCTCGATAAGACGGTCACGACCTTTTTCCAGATCAGCCAGCAAATCATCACGCAGTGCTTTCGCCTTGCCGAGCAGGGCTTCAAAGCTTTCGCCGCCTTCACGCAGGGCCGGCGGGAACTCGGGCTTGAAAGCCTCGAGTATGGTGCGCGCGGTGGGGCTGATATTTTCAAAGGCATCCAGACCTTCGTGATACCAGCGGAAGAGGCGCTCCTGAGCCGTTGCCTTGAAATAAGGCACATGCAGCTTGATGGTTTCAGTCTGGCCGATACGGTCCAGACGGCCGATGCGCTGCTCCAGCAGTTCAGGATCGCCCGGCAGATCGAAAAGCACGAGGTGATGGGCAAACTGGAAGTTGCGGCCTTCAGAACCGATTTCCGAGCAGAGCAGGATTTGTGCGCCGTATTCTTCGTCAGCGAAATAGGCGGCAGCGCGGTCACGTTCCAGCAGGCTCATGCCTTCGTGGAAAACGGAAGTGCGTATGCCTTCCTTGAGACGCAGCCATTCCTCCAGCGCCAAAGCTACTGGACTGGAGCGGCAAATCAGCAGGACTTTTTCACGTTTCAGTTTTTTCAGCAGGGCCAGCAGCCATTCCACGCGGGCATCGCCTTCACACCAGCTGTCATCGCTGGCATGCATTTCCGGATACAGGGCCTGGGCCAGAGAAGAAGGCTTGTGATCAGCAGGGGCAGGCAGCGGTACCGGGAAACACTGGCGCTCGGGGAAGCCACCTATGGCTTCACGCGTATTGCGGAAAAGCACACGGCCCACGCCATGACGATCCAGCAGAGCGGTCAGGGCTTTTTCACGACCGGCCACATCATCAGCGGCGGCCAGCAAATCGGCTGGCAGCTTTTCCGCCAGCGTGTCACGTGCCACCGCACTCAGAGGCGCGTCGCCCAGCAACTCTTCCGCAACCGCCGCCACGCTGGAGAAAGCCTCTTCTTCCTCGATAAAGGCGTCGAGATCGTGATAACGCGCCGGGTCCAGCAGGCGCAGACGCGCAAAATGGCTGGCTACACCCAGATGTTCCGGTGTTGCCGTCAGCAGCAAAACGCCCGGTGTTTTTTCCGCGAGCATGGCAACGAGCTCGTAAGCCGCACTGGGCTCTTCCGGGGACCATTCCAGATGATGGGCCTCATCCACGACCAGCAGATCCCAGCCAGCGGTAATGGCTGATTCCGCGAGATCCGGATGGTCGACCAGAAGCTCTTGCGCCATCAGCACGATCTGTTCGGTTTCAAAAGGATTCTGTTCTTCATCGGCTTCACGCAGGGCAGCGGTACGCTCCAGATCGAAGAGGGCGGCATTCAGATTGAAGCGGCGGCGCATTTCCACCAGCCACTGGTACTGCAGGTTTTCCGGCACCAGGATCAGCACGCGGCCGGCACGGCCGGTCTGCAATTGCTGGTGAATGATGAGGCCGGCTTCAATGGTTTTACCCAGGCCCACTTCATCGCCCAGCAGCACGCGCGGCTGCGGACGATTACCGACTTCATGCGCGATATAGAACTGGTGCGGCACTTTGCCGAGACGCGGACCGACCAAACCACGCACGGGTGACTGCGCCAGTTTTTCCTGCTGCAAAAGAGCCTGCACGCGCAGATTGAAAAGTTCATTGCTGTCCAGCTGCGAAGCCAGCAGGCGCTCTTGCGGACGCGAGAGATGAATGTCAGCAGCGAGGCGAGTTTCATTGAGATCGCTTTTCTCGCCCTGTGCATTCTGTACGGCATAACGCAGCAGGCCGCGCTGCTCAGTCACTTCCAGCACGGTAAAGGCATTGCCGGCGACATCGTGCACGGTATCGCCAATCGCAAAACGTATACGCGAAAGCGGCGCATTATTGCGCGCATAAACGCGGGTTTCTTCGCTCTTGGGGAAAAGCACGGTGAGTGAACGCGCATCGGTTTCTACCATCACGCCAAGACCCAGCTCGGTTTCAGTGTCGGAAATCCAGCGTTGGCCTATGGCCGGGGCGAAAAGGGCGGAGCTCATGCAGTCTGATTCTCTCTAGTGTGATTCTTCAGAATGGTGCCGGCCGCGTGAAACGCAGACGGGCAGCACTCACAGGATGGGTGAATTCCAGGGTTTCGGCATGCAGGCAAAGCCGCGAGCCGGGAGGGCAGGCAGCCGCCGGTGCATACAGCTCATCGCCCAGCAAGGGATGCCCCAGCGCCTGCATATGCACGCGCAGTTGATGCGAACGTCCGGTATGGGGAATGAGGGCAACGCGGGCGTAATCTTCGTGCTGTTGCAACAAGCTCCACTCGGTGAGACTGGGCTGGCCATTTTCCATATCCACGACATGACGCGGCTTGGTGGGCGGGTCATAACGCAGGGGCAGGGTGATGCGGCCACCGGACTCCATGAGCCGGCCCAGTGCAAGGGCGATATAGCGCTTGTCCACTTCGCGGTCATGAAACTGGCGGGAAAGCTCGCGATGGCTGTCGGCATTACGCGCGACAACGAGAAGACCGGAGGTGTCCTGATCCAGGCGGTGTACGATGCGGGTGCCGGGATAGTCCGGCTGCAGCCTTGCAATCAAGCAGTCCTGTTTGTCTTCACCGCGGCCCGGCACGCTGAGCAGGCCGGCGGGCTTTTCCACCACCAATAGCTCGGCATCGGCATACAGCACGTGGTGTACGCAGGCGGGCTCGAAAAAGGCGGGCAGGGCAGACATGGACAACAAGCACCGGCATGGCAGGGAGCAGCGGGCGCGAATTGTAGTCGAGAGCCGGCTATAGAGCAGCTTTTTTGCCAGTCTCTTTGCCAATCCCTTTGCGCAGGCGGGTCCGTATAATCCGCCGGCCCTGCTACCAGTGTCCCCCGCATGAGTCAGCCCCTGCCCGAACGCCGCATCTACACCGTGTTGCTGGCCGCCATTGCCACCATGGCCATGGGCCAGACCCTGGTGTTTGCCTTGCTACCGCTGCTGGGACGCGCTGTCGGTCTGCGCGAACTGCAGATCGGCATCATCATCACGGCTTCGTCGGCGGTATATGCCGTGGCCACGCGTATCTGGGGCCGACGCAGCGATCACTGGGGACGCAGGCGCGTCATCCTTATCGGGCTGGCCGGCTATACCGTGGGTACGCTGCTCTTCACCAGCCTGTTCTGGATGGGGCTGGAGCACTGGCTGCGCGGACTTTTTCTCTGGCTGGCCCTCATCACCGCGCGCTGCCTGCAATCCACCGTGATGGCCGGCACCATGCCGGCCTCCAACGCCTATGTGAGTGATATCACCACGGCGCAAACACGCGCCTCCGGCATTGCCAAGCTGGGCGCGGCCAACAGCACAGGTACGATTATCGGTCCTGCCATTGGCGGGCTGCTCGCGGGCATCAGCCTGCTGGCGCCGCTGTATTTCGCGGCCTTCATGACGGCCATGAGTCTTTTGCTGGTGTGGTTTTTCCTGCCGGAATCACCACGCGCGGCACACACGAAAAGTCAGGCAAACAATGCGGTGCTGGCGTATCGCGACAGGCGCTACCGGCATTTCCTGCTGATTGCCGCCGTGATGTTCATTGCCTTTTCCGTGGTGCAGCAAACGCTGGGGTTTTATTTCCAGGACATGCTGGGTCTGGATAGCCAGTCTGCTGCACGTCGTCTCGGTTTTGCGCTCATGTTTTCTGCTGCACTGGCCTTGCTGGCACAGGGACTGCTGGTGCAGCGCTTGCGCTGGCCGGCCTGGCGTCTGATTCTCTCGGGCCTCACCGCGCTGATTATTGGCTCGGTATTGCTCACGATAGGAAAAGAATCACTGCTGCTGTTCATGGGCGTGGGTTGTTGTGGACTTGGTGTGGGCCTGTGCTATCCGGGCTGCGTGTCCGCTGCATCGCTGGCAGTAGGCACAGAAGAGCAGGGCAGTCTGGCCGGACTCACCACCGCGCTACCGGCACTGGGTTCCATCGTCGGGCCTGTGCTGGGCACGGGACTGTATGAAATCGCTCCGCGCCTTGCCTATGCCGGCAATCTGCTATTGCTGATTCCGATTTTCATCTATGCCTGGCGGCGAGCTCGCCGCGCAGAGATGGACGGTGCGCTATAAAAATGAAAAAGGGATGGCATGGCCATCCCTTTTTTCTGCACATGACCATTACATGGCGTAGGACTTGGAGTCGGTCTTGTACTCAGCCGGCCCTTCGGCATGCAGCTGTTTGTGGATTTCCTTTACGGCAAAGCGGTCTATCAGCTTGTGCAGGGCCGGCACCTTGTCGGCCATATACAGCGCCGAATAATTAACGCCCAAGGGCGTGAACAGGGTCGCAAAGCTCAGGGCTTCCTTGAGGCCGGCTTCCACGCCCATTTCTTCCGCAGTGCGACGGCCCACAATCTTTTCATACATGAACCTGTTGGCATTGGAATCCAGGAAGTGCAGGGCGCGATTGAAGAGATTGGTATTGGGACGGCGATAGGCTGTCAGCGTGGCTTCATTCAGCTGTTTACCGCGCGGATCATGCATATGACGCAGCGTGGCCTGGCACATTTCCCAGGTTTCCACGATCTGCTCAGGCTCTGCACTCAGGAACTGGTCATGCATACCCAACAGGAAGGCGGTATAGCGATTCAACTCGACAATATCGCGTTCCAGCTGCTTGAAGGGACGCTTGGCTTTCAACGCACGCTTGGCAAAGGCATAGCTGGTCACCAGTGCCGCACCCATCTGGTCCACCTGGGGAATGGGCAGGCCATAGACAGAGAAATCCCAGACTTCTTTTTTACGCAGCAGATTGCCACGCACCATGGCATGCATCAGGCGCACAAGCAGTACAGAGCGATAAGCTTCGCCGCCGCGATCCAGGGCGCCGGGCAGTGTTGCCAGTTTGAAAGTGCTGGCAGTTTCAGTCATGCGGCGGCCAGCTGATTCGCTGGTCAGCGCGCCCGTGATGATCATGGGCAGGCCCTGATAGCCGTTCACATAGGTATTCATGAAGGCCACACGCAGGGCGTAGTCGCCCCACAGTGCAGTGGGCAGGCGCATGAAGCGGGCAGCGCGCTCCACGCGCTCCATATCCAGCCACTGCGGCTTTTCATCCACGGCGCCAATAAAGGCCTTGAGCTCGGGCGGCGCCTCACTGACAGCATCAATGCCCTGCACGATGGCTGTTTCCAGCATTTCGCGAATCTTGCGGAAACCCAGCTCTGGAATGAGGGCCGCGTAGGCATCGGCCAGCGGATCGCCCATCAGCGTGAGCTGACGGAAGAATTCCACTTTTTTCGGATCAGCCAGCAGGGCGGTGATGCGTGAGTTCTTTTTCAGGATGCTGCTTTCACCCAGCTCGCTGCGAAAGCGCTCGGGAACAATATCCAGATCCAGATTGCCGTAAACACGCGGTGCAACGCGCTTTTGCATTTCCGAAATATTGCGTTCGCTATACGCCATGATGCGGACTCCGTAAGGGGTGAGAAATTCAAAGGCCGTGCCGGCGCAGGGCGGCATCGACTTCGTCACTGGTGAATGAGACTTGCAGATAGCCGAGGATGGAGCGCATCAGCTCACGCAGGAAAACCGGTTCATCCATGGCGCCGGCGCCCACTTCCAGCTGGCCGGCCTCCAGACGCGCCGAGAGCATGGCCACGGCCTGACGCAGGGCGAAATCCACGGCCAGCGCCGGCTCCGGGTGATGGATTTCATGCGCCAGCTCGAGAAAGTGGCGCTTGAGTGCGGTGAGCACACCAGCACGCAATTCCTTCAGGGCTTGTGCGTAGTAATCGTCAACCAGGGCGCGGGCAAAACTGGACTGCAGCAGATGCTGGTTGGCATGCGAATAGCGCATGACCAGGCTGGTCACGAGGGCCAGACGCTCCACATAGCTGTGCTGCTGCGAAGAGGCCGGCATGGCATCCAGCATGGCCAGGGCATGACCGGTGAAATGGCGATAGGCCTCGCGCAGCAGGCCTTCCTTGTCGCCAAAGCGGCGATAAATGGAGGCGGGCGCCACGCCGGCTCGGCTGGCAATATCGCCCACCGTGATGGCCTCGAAACCGCGCTCGCGGAACAGCTGCAGGGCGGCCTCCAGCAATACCTGTTCGGTATGACG
>JAVHYE010000134.1 GCA_031119295.1 Pedobacter sp.
GCCTCGTCCTGAAATAAAAAAGGCCGCATTGAGCGGCCTTTTTTATTTCTGAAAAGCTTCAGTTGCTGTTGCCGGAGGCGCTGATGGCCTGCTGACGATTCTTCCATTCGTCTTGGACTTGGGTGCAGCCAAGGCAGCGTGCAAAAGTGGATTTGCCCGGGCCGATGACCATGGTATTGGCGGCTTCCTTGGCGTTGCCGCCGAGTGCCGAGAAGGGCAGGGTGACGACAAAAAGTCCAGTGCCCAGAACCGTAATGGCCAGCAGCATGGGGCGGGCAAGCACCGCATCACCGATCATAGTCAGGGTGGTGGGGCGGTCATTGATCTGGTCGTCGAGGATTTCCTCGGCATAAGTGGGCACAGAGGCCAAGCCGACAGCTGCTGTCATGAGCAGAGCAATGAGGCGGCGCTTTACGAGTTCCATCACGATTTCCCTCAAAAGAATCGGTGTTCTGTTATCTGTCTGGCCCACATCTTATAACTGATGTTAGAAAGTTGCCACAAGGGCCTGATAGTTCTGGACTTTTGAACTCTACTCTTGCCGATGGCCGGAAAGCAAGCGAGCTGCCGTGAAATTCGTCACACCCGGCAGATCTGCTTTGCGTCTAACGCTGGCAGCGGGGGCAGTAAACCGTGCTGCGTCCGCCCAAGCGAACTTCCTTCATGGGGGTGGAGCAGCGCCGGCAGGCCTGGCCGGCGCGGCCGTAGGCATCCAGCTCCAGCTGGAAATAACCGGGCTCGCCGTGGCCATTGACGAAGTCGCGCAGGGTGGTGCCTCCGCGTTCTATGGCATGGGTCAGGATGGTACGGATTTCGGCGGCAAGCAGGTCATAGCGATCGGCGCCTATGCGGCCGGCAGCACGCAGGGGGTGGATGCCGGCACGGAAAAGTGCCTCATTTGCATAGATATTGCCCACACCCACCACGACATGGCTGTCCATGATGAGGCTTTTGGCGGGAGCGCTGCGGCCGCGCGAGCGCTCGAAGAGGTGTCGCCCATCAAAGCCGTCCTCAAGGGGCTCCGGCCCCAGCTCAGCCAGCAGGGGGTGTTCGGCGGGCGGGGTCGTAAACCAGAGGAAGCAGCCGAAGCGGCGGGGATCGTGCAGGCGCAGCAGCCAGCCTGAGTCCAGGCTGAGCTCGACATGGTCATGTGTGCGCTTCGGCTCGCCCGGAGCCACCAGGCGCAGGCTGCCGGACATGCCCAGATGGATCAGGGCGGTGCCGGCCTTGGTGTGCAGAAGGATGTATTTGCCGCGGCGGCTCAGGGCGGTAATGCGTTGCCCTTTGAGCTCGGCCAACTCCGGTGGAACCGGCCAGCGCAGGCGGCGGTCGTATACGGTGACGGCCTTGACGCGATGGCCTTCGAGGGCGGGCAGGATGCCGCGGCGGGTAGTTTCGACTTCGGGGAGTTCAGGCATGGCATCCAGATGGGGCTGGCAGTGACGGGCTCAAGGCCATGGGCCGGATCATCGCTCGAAACAGGACGAGCGGGCACAAAAAAGCCCGAACAAGTCGGGCCTTTTGATGGCAGCGGATCAATTACTTGATCTTGGCTTCCTTGAAGATCACGTGCTGGCGAATCTTGGGATCAAACTTCTTGATCTCCATCTTTTCCGGCATGGTGCGCTTGTTCTTGGTGGTCGTGTAGAAATAGCCGGTACCGGCAGTGCTCACGAGGCGGATCTTGTCACGCATGATGGCTCCTTAAACCTTGTTGCCGTTGGCGCGCAGGGTGGCCACAACAGCCTCTACGCCCAGCTTGTCGATGATGCGCATGCCCTTGGTGGACACACGGATGCGCACAAAACGCTTTTCGCTTTCCAGCCAGAAGCGTTTGTACTGCAGATTCGGCTCGAAACGACGCTTGGTCTTGATGTTCGAGTGGGAAACGTTGTTACCGACGATAGGACGCTTACCGGTAACCTGGCAAACCTTGGACATTTTGGGGCTCCGCGAGGCAAAAACCGCCTCAACTCAGGAGGCGCAGGCGCCGGGAACAGGGGCCGGCGCTTTTCAAGGGGTGCGATTTATACCAGAGGAGTCCGGGCGGTGCAACGTCAGGCCGGATGAAATGGTGGACCGAAGGAGGATCGAACTCCCGACCTCCGCATTGCGAACGCGGCGCTCTCCCAGCTGAGCTATCGGCCCGTCTGCTGCCTGTGAATGGCAAGATGCTGACCATTCTACGGATTTTGCCATGAAACCCAAGCCGGGCTCACAACCAGCCGCGCTCGGCAAAGGAGGCGGGGCGGCCTTCACCCACCACAAAATGGTCCAGTATGCGGACTTCGAACAGTTCCAGTGCCTGACGCAGCCGCTCCGTGATCTGGCGATCTGCTGCTGAGGGCTCGGCGACTCCGGAAGGGTGGTTATGGGCCAGGATGAGCGCGGCAGCATTGAGCTTCAGGGCGCGCTCAACAACCTGCCGGGGATGCACCGAGCAGCTGTCTATGCTGCCGCGAAACAGCTCTTCGAAGACGATAAGGCGGTGCTGGCTGTCCAGAAAAAGAGCGGCAAAGACCTCATGGCGCAGTCCGCGCAGGCGTTTGCTGAGGAAGCGCCGGGTGGTATCGGGGCTGGACATGACGTCATTGCGCTGCAGGGTGGCGGCCAGATGACGTTGCCCTAGCTCAAGGGCGGCCTGGATTTCCGCATATTTGGCAGGACCCAGACCGGACAAGGCGGTCAGGGCGCCGACATCAGCATCCAGAAAGCCGCGCAGGCCATCGAAATGGCTGAGCCATTCGCGTGCCAGATCAAGGGCTGTCTTGCCACGGGTGCCGGTACGTATAAAGAGAGCAAGGATTTCGGCGTCGGACAGTGTGCTGGCGCCATGGGCGAGCAGCTTTTCGCGTGGCCGCTCGCTGGCGGGCCAATCGGTGATGGGCATGATGCCGGCCTCCCTGCCGGTAGGTGCAGAAGCGTCAGTAGGCGCTGACTTTTTCCTTGTCGGCGCTACGCTTGATGACGACCCGATGGTATCTTTGCCGCCTGTTTTCGTCAGCATCCCCAGCGGATGCTTCAAGTGGAAAGCCCTCATGCTTGCGCGTCTCGCCCACAAACGGATTGTGCTCGGTGTTTCCGGCGGTATTGCCGCCTACAAGAGCGCTGACCTCATACGTCGTCTGCGTGACGCCGGGGCCGAGGTGCAGGTAGTGATGACGGCGGCGGCCCAGGAGTTCATCACGCCGCTGACCTTGCAGGCACTCTCTGGCAACCCGGTGCATACCGACTTGCTGGACCTGGCTGCTGAAGCGGCGATGGGACATATCGAGCTGGCACGCTGGGCCGATCTCGTTCTGGTGGCACCGGCTTCCGCTGACTGCCTGGCACGGCTGGCTCAGGGAGTGGCCAATGACCTGCTGACGACTCTCTGGCTGGCGACCAAGGCCAAGCTTTCGGTGGCGCCCGCCATGAACCAGCAGATGTGGGCCGCACCTGCCGTGCAGTCGGCACTGGCTGTTTTGCGCACACGCGGCGTAGCTGTTTTCGGCCCCGCCAGCGGCTCACAGGCCTGTGGTGATATTGGTGAAGGTCGCATGCTGGAGGCGGTAGAGCTGGCCGATCGTTGCGCTGACCAGTTTGAGACGGCGGCACTCACTGGCAAACACGTGGTCATTACCGCCGGCCCCACGCGAGAGGCGCTGGATCCAGTGCGCTATCTCAGTAACCACAGTTCCGGGAAAATGGGCTTCGCGATTGCGCAAGCCTGTATAGAGGCTGGCGCCCGCGTGACCCTGATTGCCGGCCCGGTCAATTTGCCGACACCGGATCGTCTTGCCCGCATCAATGTCACCAGTGCCCTGGAAATGTTGCAGGCGGCACAGACAGCCACGGCCGACGCCGATATTTTCATCGCCACCGCTGCCGTGGCCGATTACCGCCCGCGCGATGCCGCTGACCAGAAGATCAAGAAGTCCGCCGACACCCTGACGTTGGAGCTGGTGAAAAATCCGGACATCGTGGCCACCATTGCCGCGGCTGAGCGCAGGCCCTTTGTGGTGGGCTTTGCCGCAGAGACGGAAAAGGTGATTGCGCATGCGCGTGAAAAGCTCGTGCGCAAAAAGCTGGACATGATTGCCTGCAATGATGTCGCACGCAGCGATATCGGCTTCCAGAGTGATGACAATGCGCTCACCGTTATCTGGAGTGATGGCGAGCAGACTTTGGAGAAGGCATCAAAAAGCCTGATTGCGCGGCAGCTGGTTGCCCTGATCGCACAACGTATCAAGGCCCGGCTGTGATTCGGGCCGAAACAATGAGTAAGTGCCGATGAAAAAAAGTGTTGATGTGAAAGTGCTGGATGACCGCATCGGTACCACATTTCCTTTACCGACTTATGCCACCGAAGGCTCTGCGGGTCTGGATCTGCGCGCCTGTCTCGATGCGCCGCTGACCTTGGCGCCTGGCGAAAGCAGCCTGATCCGTACCGGCTTGGCCATTCATATTGCCGACCCTGCGCTGGCAGGCCTGGTGTTGCCGCGTTCGGGTCTTGGTCACAAGCACGGCATCGTGCTGGGTAATCTGGTTGGTCTCATTGACTCGGATTATCAGGGTGAGCTCATGGTGTCTTGCTGGAATCGGGGCAAAGAGAGCTTCACCATCCAGCCCGGCGAGCGTATTGCCCAGTATGTGCTGGTGCCGGTGGTACAGGCGGAGTTCCGTTTGGTGGACGATTTTGTGGAAAGCAGCCGAGGTGCAGGCGGCTTCGGCTCTTCCGGGCGACATTGAGTCATCCGGTCTGGTTTCTAATTTTCAGGGAATATCATGGCCAAGAAGAAAAATGATCAGGTGGAAGTGGCGCCGGCAGTAGCCGAGACCAAGCCTGCTGTTGCCAAGCCCGTAAAGAATCGTGGTGAAAGCTCACTGCTGAAGCGCGGCCTGCCTGGCTTGGTGCTGGGTGTGTTGCTGGTGCTGGCTGTGCAGGCTGGCATTTATTTCTTTGCCGGCAAAATACAAAGTGATCAGTCAGCAGCTTTGACGGGTCTGTATCGTCAGCATTATCTGGCCATGCTGGATAATTACACTCGCATTTATGAGGGCATTGCCAAGGCGCTGCCGGATGCTGAGTTGCTGCCGTATTTGCAGCCTCAGGCTGAGCCGGATATGGGATTGGTGAAGCGTATTCCGGGGGCGATTTTTGCGCGCGTAGTGCCGGCTACTATTGATCCTGCCTCTCCCAATGGTCTGAGTTATGCACATCAGGATATGGTCCTGCGTTTGGCGGATGGGAAGCGGGTCACGCCGGAAATCAGCTTTTATGAAAGCGGCAGTATCAAGGAACAGGTTCTGACATATGCCCGTTTGATCAAGGCGACTGACGGCACAACGGCGGTAGCGCTGGTGAGTTTTCCCTTCAAGGATATTGCTTCTGCGCTTAAGTCATTTGCACCTGATGCCGGCAAGGTAGAGCTCATCCAGAAAAGTGGCAGTGAGCGTGCTTCCATCATCAGCAGTGGCGAGGGTGAGGAGCAGCTTGGCGCAGATGTGTCTACCTCCAATCCGGGCTGGGAATTACGCTTTTCTCCTGCACCCGGCCTGGGCCACTCGGGCGATGAAGGCAATATCATGTTGGCTCTCGGAGTGTTTGTTGCATTGGCAGCTGGAGGGCTTTTTGCGTGGATACTGGTCTCCCTGCAGCGCGCTGTAGATGCCGACATCACTGCTGTGGACAGTTTCAGCGAAAACTATTTTCGTTATGGAAATCGTCAGCGTCCTCTTCTGAGTTTCAGCAATTTCTCGCTCTTGATGGCGCATCTGGATCAGTACGGCTCCGAGCTGCGGGCCGGAAAGGCCGTCAACAAGCCATCAGATAATCTTGGATCTCTCGAAATGGTAAATAACGATACGGCTCTCCTGGGGGATGCTCCCGAGCCCAAGCTCGCTGCCAAACCAGTAAAGAGAAATGTTGAGCCGGCTTTGGCAGTGAGGCCGGAAATTTTTCGTGCCTATGATGTGCGCGGTGTCGTGGGCGATGGCTTGAGTCGCGAGGTGGCGGTTGCACTAGGCCGTGCCATAGGCAGCGAAGCGACTGCCCGTGGTGAGCAAGTCGTAGTAGTGGGGCGCGATGGCCGCCAGTCCGGCCCTGAGCTGAGTGCCGGCTTGATGGAAGGCATTCGTGCCAGTGGTTGCGATGTCATTGATGTCGGCATGGTGCCAACACCGGTTCTGTATTTTGCAGCCAAGACTATTGCCACGGGCAGTGGCGTGATGGTGACGGGCAGTCATAATCCGGCCAATTACAACGGCTTCAAGATCATGATCGCCGGTGACACCCTGTTTGGTGATGATATTCAGGCTCTGCGCACACGCATCGAGACCTCTGATTTCACTGCTGGCACAGGTGGCCTGAGCCAGCAGAATGTGTCCGAGGATTATGTTGACCGGGTGAGCTCGGATATTGCGTTGGCGCGCCCGGTGCGTGTTGTGGTGGATGCTGGCAATGGTGTGGCCGGCGCCATAGGCCCTCGCGTACTGGAGGCCCTGGGTTGTACGGTCATCCCTTTGTTCTGCGAAATTGATGGCACCTTCCCCAATCATCATCCCGATCCCAGCAAGCCCGAGAATCTCGAAGACCTTATGGGCGTGGTAGCTGCCAACAATGCCGATATCGGTATTGCTTTCGATGGCGATGGTGATCGCATTGGGGTGGTAACGGCAGGTGGCAAGAATATTTTCCCGGACCGCCTCATGATGCTGTATTCCAAGCATGTGCTGACGACCAACCCCGGTGCGGACATCATTTTCGATGTGAAGTGCACTCGTGACCTGCCGGCGCTGATCAGTAGCCATGGTGGTCGTCCGGTGATGTGCAAGACCGGGCACTCCTTCATCAAGAACAAGCTCAAGGAAACCGGAGCGGCGTTGGCGGGTGAAATGAGCGGTCATATCTTTTTCAATGATCGCTGGTTCGGCTTTGATGACGCGATTTATTCTGCCGCTCGCTTGCTGGAAATCCTTTCGCTGGAAGCTGGCAGCTCCGACGAGATGTTTGCCGAATTCCCGGAAAACCCCTCTACGCCGGAAATCAATATTGCGGTGGCTGATGAGGCCAAGTTCGGTGTCATGGAGGCGCTCAAGCACAGTGCCAGCTTTCCGGATGCCAATGTCATCACCATTGATGGTCTGCGTGTCGAGTTTGCGGATAGCTGGGGCCTGATTCGCGCGTCCAATACCACGCCATGCCTGGTCGCCCGTTTTGAGGGCAAGACGCCACAGGCCTTGGCCGAGGTGCAGGAGAAATTCCAGTCCTTGCTGCAGAGCGTTGATCCGCAGCTCAAGATTCCTTTCTGATTCTGACTTGAAGGTGAGCAAAGAAGATGGCGCTGACGCGTGACTCTGCCCTCAATATCGCCAAAGTTCTGACTGAGGCATTGCCGTATATCCAACGGTTCCATGGCAAGACCATAGTCGTGAAATATGGTGGTAATGCCATGACGGATCCGGAGCTCGAGAACTCCTTTGCGCGCGACATCGTGTTGCTGAAGACTGTGGGCCTTAATCCCATTGTCGTGCACGGTGGTGGCCCACAGATCGGTGATTTGCTGGCGCGTATCGGCAAGGAGTCACAATTCATCGATGGTATGCGTGTCACTGATGCGGAAACCATGGATGTGGTGGAAATGGTGCTGGGTGGTCTCGTCAATAAATCCATCGTCAATCTGATCAACCAGAATGGCGGTCGCGCCGTTGGCCTGACTGGCAAGGATGGCAATCTTATTCGCGCCAAAAAAATGCTGCTCAGCAAGACGGATGCAAGCGGCAAGACAGAAGAGCTGGATATTGGCCATGTGGGCGAAGTGGCAGGGATCAAGACCGATGTGGTGGAGATGGTGATTGCCTCTGACTTCATTCCGGTTATCGCACCCGTGGGCGTGGGGGATGAAGGTGAGTCCTACAATATCAATGCCGATCTGGTGGCTGGCAAAGTGGCAGAGGCGCTCAAAGCCGAGAAGCTCATCCTGCTCACCAATATTCCGGGTGTAATGGACAAGAACAAAAATGTTCTCACCGGTCTTTCCACCCAGGATATTGATGATCTCATTGCTGACGGCACCATCTATGGCGGCATGCTGCCCAAGATTGCCTGTGCGCTGGATGCGGTGAAGGGGGGCGTCATCAGTGCCCACATCATCGATGGTCGTGTGCCGCATGCCACCTTGCTGGAAGTGTTTACAGATGAAGGCATGGGCACCTTGATCAGCAACCGTAAAGACAAGAAAAAGCGTCAGGGCTGAGTCCTTGACCGCTGCATGGAGGCAAGCATGAGTGCGGCCGAACCGAAAATATCGCGACGTGAACATATTCTGCAGGCGCTGGCAGCCATGCTGGAAAGCCAGCCGGGTGCACGTATCACGACGGCCGCCCTGGCCAAGGAAGTCGGGGTAACTGAGGCGGCGCTTTATCGCCACTTTCCCAGCAAAGCCCGTATGTTCGAGGGGCTGATAGAGTTCATTGAGGAAGTTGTTTTTTCCCGCATCAATCTGATATTGCAGGAAGAGCAGGATGCTCGTGTGCGCTGCGAGAAAATACTGACGCTGGTGCTGGTATTTACCGAGCGTAATCCTGGTATCACCCGTATTCTTAATGGTGATGCCCTGATCGGTGAGCACGAGCGTCTGCAATCCCGTATTGCACAGTTCTTCGAGCGTCTGGAAACCCAGCTCAAGCAGATTTTGCGTGAAGCGGAGCTCAAGCAGTCATTGGGGACGGTGATGACCAGTGCGGCTGCCGCCAATCTCATGCT
>JAVHYE010000005.1 GCA_031119295.1 Pedobacter sp.
GCCCTATTCCTTACTCTCCACTACTTGGGCAACGCCTTAAAACACTTGCCCACGCCTCCTGCCATCCCATCTGGATACGCCCTGGAGACCGCTACCAGGAGGTATTCAGCGCCTATCCAAATGAAAGTATTAGACTTTTGGATCAATGGCTTGGAAAGACAAGTGAAGGCCATATCTCAGACAGTGACAAGCTATGGAATAGACTCAACTCAATGATGGCATTCCCGCCTGATACCAACGGCCTCGCTGACATGCCATTCAGAGGCGGCCTGGCAGGATTTTGCTCTTACGGAACCAGACAGTCTCATAACAACACCCCTACGGCCTTTCCAGCGGCCTATTTTGGACGCTACCTACATTGGCTGCATGTCGATCACAACCGACAGACGGCAGAGGAAATCAGTCTTGTTCCTGATGGGCCATCTACGGAGTGGCGTGAGCTATTAAGACAGGCGCTTGATTCGCGCTCGTCCAAGCAAAGCCGCTTTGCATTACATACTCCGTTTAAGCCTCTGACGACGAAGCAAAAATACATCAGCGACTTCAACCGGATAAAAAGCTACCTGCAAACTGGCGACTGCTATCAGGTGAACTATGCCCAAGCCTTCAAAGCGCGCTGCACAGGCAGCAGCGCTGATGCCATGCAACGCTTGCTTGAAGTCAGCGATCCAGCCTATGCCGCCTGGATATCCCTTCCCGAGGGAGATGTACTCAGTCTGTCGCCTGAGCTTTTCATCCAGGTCAAGGGTCGACGGATCGAAACCCGCCCCATCAAGGGTACGGCCCCACGTTTGGTTGATGGGGAGGCCGATGCAAAGCAAGCAGAGGCCTTGCAGCAAAGCCCCAAGAACCGCGCCGAGAACCTCATGATCGTAGACCTGCTGCGCCATGATATCGGCCAGCACGCCAAGACTGGCTCCGTGCAAGTGGACAAGCTTTTTGATATTGAAAGCCTGCCCCAGGTCCATCACATGGTCAGCACCATCTCGGCCACCCTGAAAGACGAATCCAGCACCATAGATCTCTTGCGCGACTGCTTTCCCGGCGGCTCCATTACCGGCGCCCCAAAAAAGCGCGCCATGGAAATCATTGCGGAGCTAGAGCCTACCCCCCGCTCCATTTACTGCGGCAGCATAGGCTTCATCAATTTTGACGGAGACTGCCAGTTCAATATCGCTATACGCACTCTGCTGCGCACAGGTGACGAAATTTATGCCTGGGCTGGCGGTGGCATTGTTGCGGACTCGGACTGTGAAGCCGAATATCAGGAGTGCTTCGACAAGATAGGAGCCCTGATGCGAGCTTTGGAAGAAATGGGTAAAGAGCCTGACGCCTGAGAAGAACCAATAAAAAAGCCCGCAAAATGCGGGCTTTTTACGCAGCGCAGAATCAGGGGATCTTGCGCAGGGAGCCTGTACGAATCTCTGCCTTCAACTCCTCGTAAGTGCGCGTTACAGGGAACTGAGGGAATTCGCGAATAACGTTTTCCGGCGCATCAAAAAGAATGCCCTTTTCAGCCTCACTCAACATATTGGTGTCGTTGTAGGAATCGCCGGCAGCTATCACACGGTACTTGAGACCATGCAAGGCCTTGACTGCTTCGCGCTTCTGGTCAGGCTGACGCAGTACATAATTGGTGATACGGCCGTCGTCATTGGTTTCCAGCTTGTGACACATGATGGTGGGCCAACCCAGCTGGCGCATCAGCGGATGCGCAAACTCATAGAAGGTGTCAGAAAGAATGATGAGCTGGAAATGCTCGCGCACCCACTCCACAAACTCCTTGGCACCGGGCAAAGGCCCCATATCGGCAATCACAGCCTGAATGTCTTTAAGACCCAGCTTGTGCTCATCCAGAATACGCAGGCGCTGACGCATCAACACGTCATAATCAGGAATATCACGCGTGGTGGCTTCCAGTTCCTTGATGCCGGTGCGCTTGGCAAAATTGATCCATATCTCCGGAACCAGAACCCCTTCCAGATCAAGACAGACAATCTCCACAAAGCACCCCCAACGAGCCGGACAATAAAAAGAAGGCGGCACTCTAGCGATTCAGCCCGCCGGGCGCAACGCACGACGAACCTGCTCTGGCACCGCGGGAATCAGGACTTGAGCATAGTCAGCGGAGCATGCAGGCCGCACTCATGAGACTCACCGCCCTTGGCCGGATCGTAATAGGCTCGCTCATTGGGCAGACCATGCTCTTGCACATAGGCATCAAGCATCTGGCTGTTCCAGTCCAGCAGCGGATTGACCTTGATGCAGCCGAACTTTTCGTCCCACATCAAGGGCGCGAGTGAGGCTCCACGCTGGGCATTCTGCTCACGACGCAATGCGGTAATCCATACCTTGGGGGCCAGCTCGCGCATGCCTCGCTCGAAGGGCTCCAGCTTCATGATCTGGCTGAAGGACTCCACCCGCTCCACTTCATCCGGCATGGGAATGGATTCGCCATTGATGGCCAGCCAGTGGGCCGAGCTCATTCGTGGCAGATACGCTTTGAGGTTGAGGCCCAGCTGGCTGCGGCAGGCCTCGGCAAAACGATAGGTCTCGGGGAGATTGGTACCGTGATCCACCCAGAGCACCGGCATATCCGCCTTGAACTGCAGCGCCATATGCAGGATGACAGCCTCATAGGGGCGGAAGTTGCTGGTGACGATTACCTGATTAAGGGCCTGATCAGGCACCATGGCGAAAGCCGCTTCCAGGATTTCACGGGCAGACCGTCCCTCCAGCTTGGCATTCAGCTCGACCAGTTGGGCGGGGACTTTTCCGGAATAGAGATCAAGAGGCATGGCAGGCTCGCAAGAACAGCAAAGAGGTGCTCCGGAGCAAGTCCGGGCGGGCCGCTATGGTAACGCCTCGGCTCAGAGCGACGGAAGCTCGACGCCTTCAAAAACCTTGTCCAGCTCGCCATGCGTATGCGCTTGTACGGCCTCGTCTATACGCTCACGGGTCAGGTGCGGCGCAAAGGTCTTCACGAAGTCATACATGAAACCGCGCATGAAAGTGCCCTTGCGGAAGCCGATCTGCGTGGTGCTGGACTCGAAAAGATGGCTGGCGTCGATGGCAACCAGCTCCTTGTCGATCTCCGGCTCGAATGCCATGTGCGCAATGATGCCTATGCCTATGCCGAGGCGCACATAAGTCTTGATGACATCAGCATCCGTGGCCGTAAACACCACTCGCGGCGTCAGGCCACGGGCCTTGAAAGCCTCATCCAGCTTGGAGCGGCCGGTAAAGCCGAAAACATAGGTAACCAGCGGAAACTGGGCCACATCTTCCAGCGTGATCTTGCTGCGTATGGCCAGCGGATGGTTCTTGGGCACTACCACAGAGCGATTCCAGTGATAGCAAGGCAGCATGATGAGGTCGGAGAAATGCTCCATGCCTTCAGTGGCGATGGCGAAATCCACGCTGCCATCCGAGGCCATCTCGGCAATCTGCTGCGGTGTGCCCTGATGCATATGCAGGGCGACATCCGGATATTGCTTAGTGAAGCGCTCGATCACGGCCGGCAGACGGTAGCGCGCCTGGGTATGCGTAGTCGCAATGGAAAGGTGGCCGCGCTTCTGGTCGGTATATTCCAGCGCGACCTGGCGGATGCTTTCCGTCTTGCGCAGGATTTCACCGGCAATGGCCAGAATGGCCTGGCCGGCCGGTGTGACACGGGTCAGGTGCTTGCCGCTGCGGGAAAAAATCTCCACGCCGAGCTCATCCTCAAGCAGGCGTATCTGCTTGCTGATGCCGGGTTGGGAGGTGTAGAGGCTCTGGGCTGTCAGGGAGACATTGAGGTCATGATGGGCAACCTCCCAGATATAACGCAGCTGCTGCAACTTCATGTCGGCCTCCGGCCTTGCGACCCGTCAAAACAGCGCATACAGCCAGCAAATCTGACTATTTGGCTATAAGACTTTCGGAAAATAGCGTTTTAGAGCATAGTCCACCGCCTTTCAGCTTGCCAAGCACATGCGTGCAAATGGCGGCAGTGATTTCAGATGGGGACGGGCAACAGTGGCTGAGGCTTGGCATTTCATTCTGGCAGGAGCCCTGGTCGGCTTCTGCGTCGGAGTCACTGGCGTAGGCGGCGGTTCCCTGATGACACCCCTACTGACCATGATGGGCGTGCCACTGCATGTCGCCATAGGCACCGATCTGCTTTATGCCTCGGTCACCAAATCCGGCGGCGCCGTCGTCCATGCCATCAAGCGCAATATCAACTGGCCCATCGTGTTCTGGCTGTCTGTCGGCAGCATCCCTGCCGCCATGCTTACCCTCTGGGCGCTCAAGACCTTTTTCGGCAATGCCAACGAATACAAGCATGTGCTGACGGTGTCGCTGGGCTTCATGCTCCTGCTCACGGCCGCCTCACTGATCTTCCGCAAACAGCTGCAGGCCCTGCATGACGCCAGTCCCCTGCAGAATCACCTGCGCCAGCTGATTGATCGCCATACCACTACCTTCACCGTGTTCATGGGCCTGGCTCTGGGCGTACTGGTGACACTGTCGTCCGTGGGCGCCGGCGCCTTTGGCGTGGTGGTCCTGCTCAGTCTTTACCCGCGCCTCTCCACCATCCAGATCATAGGCACCGATGTCACTCATGCCGTACTGCTCACTCTGGTGGCCGGCCTGGGTCATATGAGGATGGGAAATGTAGACAGCAGCCTGCTCCTGCATCTGCTTATCGGCTCCATTCCGGCCATCATCGTCGGTACCCTGCTCTCCTCACGTCTGCGGGAGGATGTCATACGCCCCATTCTGGGCGGCACCCTGGCCCTGCTCAGTATCAAGTTCATCTTCTTCTGATGCTGCGACAAGGCACACTCTGGAAACCAAAAGCCGGCGGTCCCAGCTTATTGCCACGGCCTATGAAAAAGTCCGCAAATGCCCCCGTGAAAGACCGGGGCTTTTTCAATAGAATCGACCACTTTCGCGTATCTGCTCCTGGTGTTTGTAATGGCTGAAACCCGTATTGAAGACGTCAATGTACGTTCGACCGAGGTCCTCATCACCCCGGCCGAGCTCAAGCGTGAGCTGCCCTTGTCGGCCGCTGCCCGCGAGACCGTGCTGAAGGGTCGCGAGACCATACGCAATATTCTGGACGGCAAGGATCACCGCCTCTTCCTGGTGATAGGCCCCTGCTCCATTCACGATGTGAAGGCTGCCAAGGACTATGCCGAGCGCCTGAAGAAGCTGGCTGCCGACGTCGCCGACACCATCTATCTCGTCATGCGCGTCTATTTTGAAAAGCCCCGTACCACGGTCGGCTGGAAGGGTCTGATCAACGACCCCTATATGAATGACAGCTTCAATATCCAGGACGGCCTGCATATCGGCCGCAAGCTGCTGCTGGAGCTGAACGAGATGGGCCTGCCCTGCGCTACCGAAGCTCTGGATCCCATGTCACCACAGTATATGCACGACCTGATTGCCTGGTCGGCCATTGGCGCACGCACTACGGAATCTCAGACGCACCGTGAAATGTCCTCCGGCCTGTCTTCACCGGTAGGTTTCAAGAACGGCACCGACGGCGGCCTCAAGGTGGCCACCAACGCTCTGCTCTCCATGGCCAATCCGCACAGCTTTCTCGGCATCAACAGCGAAGGCAAAGTGGCCATCATCAACACCACCGGCAATAAATACGGCCATGTGGTGCTGCGCGGCGGCGACGGCAAACCCAATTACGACTCCGTGTCCGTAGCTCTGGCCGAGCGTGAGCTGGAAAAGGCCAAGGTTTCGCACAACATCATGATCGATGCCTCGCACGCCAACTCCAACAAGGACCCCGGCCTGCAGCCTCTGGTGATGGACAATGTCAGCAACCAGATTCTTGAAGGCAACAGCTCCATTGTCGGCATGATGGTGGAGTCGCATATCAAGTTCGGCCGCCAGGACATCCCCAAGGATCTGTCGCAACTGGTATATGGCCAGTCGGTTACCGACGGCTGCATAGACTGGGAAACCACGGAAAAAGCCGTGCACCAGATGCATGACAAGCTGAAGGATGTACTGCCCAAGCGCGCACGCAGCATCTGAAAGGCACCCCATAAAAAAGCCCGCTTTCGCGGGCTTTTTTATTTCCGGCAATAAGGCTTATTTGTAATAAGCGTTATCACGCACGGTATGGTCGGTCTGGTCTGTCACGCGCTGCAGCTCGGGAATCTGTGCCTTGAGCGTGGTTTCCACGCCCTGCTTCAGCGTCATGTCCACCGCCGAGCAGCCCTGACAGCCACCACCGAATTTGAGCACCGCCGTCAGCCCGTTTTCTTCATCGTCATACACTTCGAGCAGGCTGACATTGCCGTTATGCGCGGCAAGGCCCGGATTGATCTCGTTGAAGAGCACGTAGTTGATGCGTTCCTCCAGGCTGGCATCAGGGCCAAGGCTAGGCACCTTGGACTTGGGCGCCTTGAAGGTCAACTGGCCACCGAATCTGTCCTTGTTGTAATCGATGACGGCGTCTTCCAGATAAAGAACGCTCTTGCCCTCGATAAAGGCCGGAAAACCCTCGTAGTCGATACGCACATCATCGGCCTGCTCTTCACCCTGGGTGCAGTAGGCCATGCAACACTCGGCCTTGGGCGTGCCCGGGCTTTCCACAAAGATACGCACACCTATGCCGGCGGAGTCCTGCTTGGAAAGCAGGTCACGGAGATAGCCTTGGGCTGCTTCCGTTACTGTGATTTTCAGGTTACTGCTGTCGCTCATATTAATCCCTAGCAAATTACTGGGTCTTTGCCGGGCATTGTACCCAAACAGTTGCTAGAATGCCGCCCTCTTTTTTAGCCCGCGATATGCCTTTTCTGCATGAAGAGCCCCATGACGAATCACGCCCAACGCACTGCCAGCCTCAAAAGCCAGCTTGAACGCCGCATCCTCATCATCGACGGCGCCATGGGCACCATGATCCAGCGCTACAAGCTGGAAGAAGCAGATTATCGCGGCAGCCGCTTTGCAGAATGGCATAGGGATGTGAAGGGCAATAACGACCTGCTGGTGCTCTCCAAGCCGGACGTCATACGCGAAATCCATGATGCCTACTGTGCCGCCGGCGCCGACATCCTGGAAACCAATTCCTTCAATTCCACCCGTGTCTCCCAGGCCGACTACGGCATGGAAGACCTGGTACCCGAGCTCAACCGCGAATGCGCCCGTATCGCCCGTGAGGTGGCCGATGCCTGGACTGCGAAGAATCCGGACCGTCCCCGTTTCGTGGCCGGCGTGCTGGGCCCCACCTCGCGTACCTGCTCCATCTCGCCGGATGTGAACAATCCCGCCTTCCGCAACGTCACCTTCGACGAGTTGGTGGAGAACTATTACGAGGCGACCGCCGCCCTCGTCGAAGGCGGTTCCGACATCATCCTGATCGAAACCGTTTTCGATACGCTGAATGCCAAGGCTGCCATCTATGCCGTGCAGGAATATTTCCTGAAGAGCGGTATCGAACTGCCCATCATGATTTCCGGCACCATCACCGACGCCTCCGGCCGTACCCTCTCCGGCCAGACCACGGAAGCCTTCTGGAATTCCGTACGCCACTCCAAACCACTCAGCATTGGTTTCAACTGCGCACTGGGTGCCAAGGAACTGCGCCAGTACATCGAAGAGCTGTCGCGCAAGGCCGATACCTTTGTCAGCGCCCACCCGAATGCCGGACTGCCCAATGCCTTTGGTGAATACGATGAAACGCCAGCGGAAATGGCCGAGATCGTGGGTGAGTTCGCCGCCTCTGGCTTCGTAAACATCGTCGGTGGCTGCTGCGGTAGTACGCCCGAACATATCAAGGCCATTGCCGATACCGTGGCGCAATATCCGCGTCGCGAAATTCCCGCTATTGAAGCAGCCTGCCGTCTTTCTGGCCTGGAACCGTTCAATATCACACGCGAATCGCTGTTCGTGAACGTCGGTGAACGCACCAACGTCACTGGCTCCGCCAAATTCCGCCGTCTGATCAAGGAAGAAAATTTCACCGAAGCGCTGGATGTTGCCCGCCAGCAGGTGGAAAGCGGTGCCCAGGTCATCGACATCAATATGGATGAGGGCATGCTGGATTCCAAGGCTGCCATGGAGGTCTTCCTCAAGCTCATCGCTTCAGAGCCCGACATTTCCCGCGTACCGCTGATGATCGACTCCTCGAAGTGGGACATCATCGAAGCCGGCCTGAAATGGTCGCAGGGCAAGCCCATCGTCAATTCCATCTCGCTGAAAGAGGGCGAAGAGGAATTCATTGCCAAGGCCAGGCTTTGCATGCGCTACGGCGCGGCCATTGTGGTCATGGCTTTTGATGAGGCCGGCCAGGCCGACACCGAAAAGCGCAAGATGGAAATCTGCAAGCGCTCCTATGATGTGCTGGTGGACAAAGTCGGCTTCCCGGCCGAAGACATCATCTTCGATGCGAACATCTTTGCCGTGGCCACCGGCATAGAAGAGCACAACAACTACGCCGTCGACTTCATCAACGCCTGCGCCTATATCCGCGACCATCTGCCGCATGCGCTGAGCTCGGGCGGCGTCTCCAACGTTTCCTTCTCCTTCCGCGGCAACGAACCGGTACGCGAAGCCATACACTCGGTATTCCTCTACCACGCCATCAAGAACGGCCTGTCCATGGGCATCGTCAACGCCGGTCAGCTGGCGATTTACGACGACCTGCCTGCTGAACTGAAAGAGCGTGTGGAAGATGTGATTCTCAACCGACGCGCCGACGGTACCGAACGCCTGCTGGAAATCGCCGAGAAATACAAAGGCGATGGTGCCAAGAAAGAAGAAGAGACCCTGGAATGGCGCAGCCTGCCCGTGGAAAAACGGCTGGAGCATGCACTGGTCAAAGGCATCACGGCCTTTATTGATGAAGATACCGAAGCCGCGCGCCTGATGTTCGAGCGCCCCATCCAGGTGATTGAAGGCCCGCTCATGGCCGGCATGAATGTAGTGGGTGACCTCTTCGGCTCCGGCAAGATGTTCCTGCCCCAAGTGGTGAAATCCGCCCGCGTAATGAAACAGGCGGTAGCTTGGCTGCTGCCTTATATCGAAGCTGAAAAAGGTGGCGAGATACAAAGCAAGGGCAAGATCCTGCTCGCTACCGTGAAAGGCGATGTGCATGACATCGGCAAGAATATTGTCGGCGTGGTGCTGGGTTGCAATGGCTACGACATTGTTGATCTGGGCGTCATGGTGCCAGCTGACAAGATCCTGGAAACGGCCCGCGTCGAGAAAGTCGACATCATCGGTCTTTCCGGCCTAATCACGCCTTCGCTGGATGAAATGGTGCATGTCGCCCGTGAAATGCAGCGTCAGGATTTCCATGTCCCCTTGCTGATCGGTGGCGCCACCACCTCCAAGGCCCACACCGCCGTAAAGATAGAGCCGCAGTTCAAGAATGATGCCGTGGTTTATGTGGCGGATGCTTCACGCGCCGTGGGTGTTGCCACCTCGCTGCTGAGCCAGGAACTCAAGCAGGGCTTTGTGGCCGAACGCAAAACCGAATATGAAGAAGTGCGCGTGCGTCATGCCAATCGCAAACCCAAGGCCGAGCGCCTGTCGTATGAACAGGCCATCGCACAGGGCTTCCAGTTCAACTGGAGCAGCTATACACCGCCTGCGCCGGTAAAGCCCGGCATCACTGTGCTACAGGACTATCCGCTGGAAACCCTGGTGGACTATATCGACTGGACGCCTTTCTTCATCTCCTGGTCGCTGGCTGGAAAATATCCCGCCATCCTGCAGGATGATGTGGTGGGCGAAGCGGCGCGCAATCTGTTTGCTGATGCGCAAGCCATCCTGAAACGCATGATTGGTGAAAATAAAGTCAAAGCACATGGCGTGATCGGCCTTTGGCCCGCTGCACGCACAGGCGCTGACGATACCGCCATCTACAAGGATGAGTCACGCTCGGAAGTGTTGGCCACCCTGCACCATCTGCGTCAGCAGAGCGACAAGGTCAGCGGCAAACCGAACTATTCGCTGGCTGACTTCGTCGCGCCTGCCGAAAGCTCAGCACGCGATTATCTTGGCGCCTTTGCTGTTACCGCCGGTGATGGCTGCGACGAATTCGCCAAAGAGTTTGAGGCAAAGGGCGACGACTACAACGCCATCATGGTGAAGGCCTTAGCCGACCGTCTGGCCGAAGCCTTTGCCGAACATCTGCATGAGCGCGTACGTCGTGAATTCTGGGGTTATGCCAAAGACGAGGCTCTCGATAACGAAGCGCTTATCAAGGAAAAGTATGCCGGTATACGTCCTGCTCCCGGCTACCCCGCCTGCCCGGACCATACGGAAAAGACGGCGCTGTTTGCCTTGCTGGACGCCACCAAAAATACCGGCATCACCCTGACCGAACATTTCGCCATGTATCCCACGGCCGCCGTCAGTGGCTGGTATTTCTCACACCCGGAAAGCACCTACTTCAATGTGGGCAAGCTGGAAGAGGACCAGGTGCTGGACTATGCCAAACGCAAAGGCTGGGACCGCCGCACGGCCGAGCGCTGGCTCTCGCCCAATCTGGGCTATGAGCCGGAGTGATGGCGTATATCAGAATTTGTCACAGCCATTCCTGCCGCCAACAGGCAGAATGGCTGCAATACAGTTGACAGGTGAACCCCATGACTGACGACAGCAAGCCGCAAAGCCCTGCCCCGGAAAAACAGAATGAGGAAAAGCCTCATCCGGAAGTGCATGGCGAAATCACCTTCCTGACCGTCCTGGGCAGTGTTTTCAGCTCATGGTTCGGTGTACAGAAAGAAGAAAATCGCAAGCGTGACTTCAGCACCAACAATCCCATGCCCTTCATTGTGGCCGGTATCGTATTTTTCTTCGTGATGATTATTGGCGTCATCATTGCCGTAAAGCTGGCTCTGGCTGGCAGCGGCGTATAAAGCACGCCCATGAAAAAGCCGCCTTGAAGGCGGCTTTTTTTATTTCACAGAGATAATCACCAGAACGGGCGCTGCTGCAAACGTTCCCACCAGCGCATCAGCAAGCGGTCTGCTGACTCTTCGGCAGCGAAACCAAAGCGGCTCATCAAACGGCGTTTGGGCAGGAAGCGGATGGCAAACACATCGGCCGACTGCGTGCGCTCGGCCAGATATTCATCACTGGTCTTGAGCTCATCCACCAGTTTCAGATCCAGGGCGCGCTGGCCATACCAGTGTTCACCTGTCGCCACGGCATCAATATCCATCTGGCTGCGATTCTGCTGCACAAACTCCTTGAACAGCTCGTGCGTATCATCCAGTTCTTCCTGGAACTTCTGGCGCCCGGCATCAGTATTCTTGCCGAAAACGGTCAGCGTGCGCTTGTATTCGCCGGCCGTCAGCACCTCGAAATCCACTTCATGCTTTTGCAAGAGGCGATGGAAATTGGGCATCTGGGCAACCACACCAATCGAGCCCACCACGGCAAAAGGCGCGGCAAGAATGCGGTTGCCCAAGCAAGCCATCATATAGCCGCCGCTAGCCGCCACCTTGTCGACGCAGATAGTCAGGGGAATATTCTTTTTGCGCAGGCGCTCCAGCTGTGATGCAGCCAGACCATAGCCATGCACCATGCCGCCCGGGCTTTCCAGGCAGAGCACCACCTCATCCTTGGCAGGATCCACCAGTGTCATCACAGCGGTGATTTCACGACGCAAGGACTCCACCGCCGAGGCGCGGATATCACCATTGAAACCCAGCACATAGACACGGGGCTTGCTGCTCTCTTCGGCTTTCTTTTCCTTGGCAGCCTTTTTCTCGGCCTGCTTTTCTTTCTTGACCCAGGCCTTGAACTCGGCCTTGTCAAAAATCACTTCACGCAGGGCATCGGCATAATCCTGCAGGCGCTCATTCAGCGGCGTGACTTCAATACTGCCTTCGCCGCCCTGGCGACGGCGTCCGCCCAGATTGGAAATGGCCACGATGACAATCAGGGCCGCGACCACGACGGTAACGGTTTTGGCCAGAAAGAGGCCGTATTGCAGAATGAGATCGATCACGAAAAGTCCCTTGTGATGATGATCCGGCCGCTCGGATAGTCAGCCGGGGAAGCCATCATACGCTGCCCGGCGCAAGGCTGGCAGCGTCATGAAAAAGCACAGATGGGGATGATGACGGCCGGATTCAAGCGCGGCGGCAACGCTCGACAAAATCCATGATCAGGGCATGGGCAATGCTGCCTGGCGGCGGGATTTCCGGCAGCTGGCTGTAATGAAAGAAATCAGCCTCGGCAATCTCGTCTTCCTGCAGCACGATGTCACCAGTGACATAGTCGGCATGGAAGCCCAGCATGAGATTCCCCGGGAAAGGCCAGGACTGGCTACCGAAATAACGGGGATTGCTCACCTTTACCCCAACCTCTTCCTGCACCTCACGCAGCAGAGTCTCCTCCGCAGTCTCACCCGCCTCGATAAAACCAGCCAGGGTACTGAACATGGGGCGATTGAAGCGTGTGGCACGCGCCAGCAGGATTTCCTCACCGCGCGTTACTGCCACGATCACACAAGGGTTGATACGGGGATAGGAAGTGAAATGGCAGGAGGGACAGACCTTTGCCCTCTCCCCTTGCGGGTGCACGGCGGTTGCCGTGCCGCAGCGACCGCAAAAGCGATGGCTGCGCTCCCACTCCAGAATCTGGATGGCACGACCGGCAAGACTGAATTGCTCGTCATCCAGCAATCCCAGTGCACGCCGCAGGTCTTCGAAATGATAGCCCTCTGGCGCCTCTGCACTTTCGGGAACAGCAATGGCAAATACACCCTTGCCATCGCAACGGCCGAGATACTGGCGCGACACTTCTTCCATGCCCAGCCAGGAAAAACTTTTCAGCAGAGGAAAAGGGCCTTGCGACTGATCATCACAGAGAAGGATGTGCACGCCCTGGAAAACCAGCCAGAGGCGATCACCAGAAAGATCGTCAGGTGCAACAAAAGCAGGTTCGAAATGCATCAGGCAGCCTTGGCCGGCTCAACCGGGAAGCCGAGATCAGCCACGCTTTCTTCGGCAATTTCCAGAATGCTTTCGCCGATAGGCTTGTTGGACTCCAGGCTTTCCAGGAAGTAATCCACGCTGGAGACGGCATCGGCCAGGGTTTCAAGATCAGCCATATTCGGCTGCTGCTCGGCACTCAGCATGCGTGCATCGATATAGCGCGCACAGGCACGCAATACCGCAGCACCACGCTCGATACCCAGGAAGGACATGCCGCCTGCCACCGACTGCAAGGTGGACGGCACATTGGTGAGATGCATGAGATCGCGATTGGCTTCGAGATAGGAGCTGACAGCACGCTTGGCCAGCGACAGGCCGGAACGTGACTCCGACACCAGCAATGCCTTGGCCTCATCCAGCTGGTGTATGGAAACACGGGAATTATTGACCTTGGTATCCGCACCCGGCGTTACGCGTTTGACGAGGCCGGCCACGGCATTTTCCACATCCATGAGGGCATCAACCAGCGAATGCAGGTCGGCCTGGTCAGGCTCGCCCTTCCATTTGCGCACTTCTTCCGCCTGCTCACGCATGCTCTGGCTGGCATCCAGCAGACCCAGCATCACCAGCGTTTGTGCCGTACGAGTCAGACCATCGGCCATGGCCTGATAACTTTCGGTATCGTTCTTGGCGCCACGCGACATGATGTCCAGCGTGTCTTTCACCTGGGCCAGCTCGTCTTTGAGCACATCGGCCACCGTCTTGATGACGGACCCGCCGGGGCCACACATGAGCTCGTATTCCGCCGTCATCTGCGCCTGATTGAGGCAGCTCTCCTCCAGCACAAAAGCCTGTCGTACAGCCGCTACCTTGCTGCCCTCTTCGGACAGGCCGGCCACATAAAGGCTGTCGCCCAGCAGACGCAAATCCGGCTTGCCGTTGCCATCATTCTGCAAAAGTGCCTTGAGCTGGCGATCAAACTGGCCCAGCAAAGTCTTGCGGGCATTGCTGACAGCAACACCGTGCTGCAGGGACTCAATCATGGCTGCAGCCGCCCACCACTGCAGGGCCGAGGCTCGCCCACCGCAGACCTGCTGTGCACGCTCGCAGGCACGCAGCATCATGCGGTAATGCGGCACATCCGCCTGATCACGCAGCACGGCAATAAGACCGGTCTGGTACATCAGGCGCAAACGACGCACGAGTGCATTGAGCTGCTCGGGAGTGACCTCCAGCTGCGTCACAGCCGGCGGTGACGGCAGCTTGCGTATCTGCAGGAAAAAACCTTCGGGCAAAGGCGCCTGCCCCAGAGCGAAACGCACCTGATTAATGGCCGGCAGTAAAAGCTGGGGCCAACCGCCCTGCTTGATCTGCACATATTCGAGATAGCGGCCCAGCACCATGAGGCCCTGGCCCAGAGCGGCAAAATTTTCATCAGAGGCTTCAGGACCATTGGCCTGCACCTGACGCATGAGCTGGCTCATGCCCGCAGCCAGCTCCACCGCCCCTGGCAACTCGACCAAGCGCAGCGCTCCCACCACCTGATCCAGACCATCCACACAGCTGCCCAGCAGCGCCGGATTGTCCCGCTCTTCCACATAAGAGCCGACCTGCGCCTCGACCTGTGCCAGCGTGGCATCCACTTCGGCTTTGACCAGATTGAGGGAGGCGAGATTGGGGATGAGAACCATATGCTGTCCTGCGCTAGTTTTTCTGATTTATGAGCGGCGGGTATGGAATGTCCTTGCCTTGCCGCTCAGCTGATCCGGGCTTCATGCCCAAAAATGTCAATCTGCGCCAAATGTGGCATGCCTTGGAAAGACGGTCAATTTTGCTTTCCAAGTCTTTGAAGTCTATCAACAACTTCTCGAATCAAATGACATCCGCGCTACGCCAGAGGCAACTGCCACCCGCGGCCTTGTCCAGCACCTTGAGCTTGGCCTCGTGACGCTCCAGTTCTTCGGCGCTGGCACGTATCACCGGCAAGGGCAGACGATCGGCCGCCAGCCGCCGTATGCCTTCACTTCTTTGCTCGCCTTCGTTCTGGGCTTCTTCCTGCCCCAGTGCCAGACCCACCTGCCCGCCCGTCATGGCGAGATAAACTTCGGCAAGAATTTCCGAGTCCAGCAAGGCGCCGTGATAGGTGCGATCGCGCTGGTCTGCGCCATAGCGACGTGCCAGCGCATCCAGATTGTTTTTCTGGCCCGGATGCTTGGCACGCGCCATGACCAACGTATCCAGCACCGTGCAGTAATCGGTAATCGGCTTGTAGCCCCGCTTCAGCAATTTGAATTCGTGATTGATGAATCCGATATCGAAGGGCGCGTTATGAATGATGAGCTCGGCGCCCTTCACGAACTCGAGAAACTCGTCAGCAATCTGCGCGAACAAAGGCTTGTCCACGAGATCCTTGTTATAGATGCCGTGCACCGCCGATGCCTCAGCTTCGATTTCACGTTCGGGATTGAGGTAGTGATGAAAACTGCGTCGGGTGAGCTTGCGATTCACCAATTCCAGACAGCCGATTTCAATCAGCCGGTGTCCCTGCTGCGGATCAATACCTGTGGTTTCTGTATCGAGGATGATCTGACGCATCAAACACCTGCTCCTGTTTTCGTTCCCAGTGCTTCATCAATGGCCTGGTTGGCCAACTGATCGGCAATTTCATTGCCTTCATGGCCGGCATGACCTTTTACCCAGCGCCAGTCCACCTTGTGGCGCGCGGCCTCAGACTCCAGCGCCTGCCAGAGATCCACATTTTTCACCGGCTCTTTGGCGGCATTTTTCCAGCCCTTGGCTTTCCAGCCCGCCAGCCATTCTGTCATGCCTTTCTTGACGTATTGTGAATCGGTCCAGAGCACAACCTCGCATGGCTTTTTCAGCGCTTTCAGAGCCTCAATAGCGCCAGTGAGCTCCATGCGGTTATTCGTGGTTTCTGCGGCAAAACCATAAAGGCGTTTTTCATTCTTGCCACTGCGCAGCAGCGCACCCCAGCCACCCGGTCCGGGATTGCCGCGGCAGGCGCCATCACAATAAATCTCTACATCACTCATCATTCATCCACACGATTCATCCAGCTGCGCAATCTCGCTTCGGTCACGAACACAGGCGCCGCTGCCGGATAAGCATTGCGACGACGAGGTTCAATGGGAGTGACACAGGAAACGCGCTTGCGCGCCAGCAAGACATAAGCCGCACCGCCCTGACTCCAGTAGCGGCGGCCCAGCTTTTCCAGCCAGGCAAAACGGCGGCGTATGGTGGCATGGGTCAGGGGCGGAACAAAGCAGGCACTCTCCACGCCCACCACTTCCATATCCAGCAAGGGCAACCAATCGGCCAGACGCTGCGGGCTCAGAGGCCGGCGCAGCCAGGGCAAAGCCGCCTGCCAGCGGAAAAGTCGCCACAATCCCCAGAGGCTCCAGGGATTGAAACCGAGAATAAGCAAATGCCCCTCGGGGATAAGCACACGCGAAGCCTCGCGCAGCAGCGCTTGCGGACTCGGGCTGCCATCAAGCGCGTGATGCACGAAAACCAGATCCAGACTGTCATTGGCAAAAGGCAGTTGCTCGGGCAATGCCTGTAGAGGGGAAAGTCCTTTGATGGATGAAGGCGCCACATCCACCACGCAACGATGCCGGATACGGCTGCCGGCCAGCAGATTGGTTTCCACGACATGGCCGATCTGCAGGGCGTGATAGCCGAACAGGTCCGGCAGGATAAGACTGACCAGCTGCTCCTCGGTCTGCAGGAGGTGCTGGCCAAGATCACTGGCAAACCACTGGCGAAAATCCGCCTGCAGATCAAGCTGCGGCTCGCCGGTAAAAAGACGGGGAAGCTCCATCATCTGAATCACGCCCTCTAATCCCGTGTCGCGCGGTCGCGGTATAGCACCGAGGCAAACATGGCCGGCTGCCATGTCCTGCGCCACAACTCATCATCACGGCTTATCATTGAAGCCTGTTTTCCAGCCTGTCCGCCATCATGACCTTGCACGCCCATCCTCTGCCAGCCTTTCACGACAACTACATCTGGTGCCTTGCCCAGGACGGGCATGCGCTGGTGGTAGACCCAGGCGATCCGGCCGTGGTGCAAGCCTGGCTGCAGGAAAACCAGCTCGTGCTGGATGTCATTCTGGTCACCCACCATCATCCCGACCATACCGCCGGCCTGCCCGCCCTGCTGGCCACCCACCAGCCCCGCATCTATGGGCCTGATGAAGACATCAAGGATGTTCAGCACATCCTGAAAGGCGGTGAAACCCTGGACCTCGGACCTTTCGGCCAGGCAGAAGTGCTGGCCACTCCCGGCCATACCCGTGCCCATATCAGCTATTACCTGCCCGCGGCCGGCTTGCTGTTCTGTGGTGACACCCTGTTCAGTGCTGGTTGCGGCCGTCTTTTCGAGGGTACGGCGACCCAGCTCTATCACTCCCTGCAGGCTCTGGCCGCCTTGCCGGACGACACCCAGGTCTGCTGCACCCACGAATACACCACGGCCAATCTCCGCTTTGCCGCGGCGGCCGAGCCCGGCAATCCGGCTCGGGTGGCACGAGCTGCCGAAGTCCAGGCCCTGCGCGAGCAGAACCGGCCCAGCCTGCCCGTGAGCCTGGGCCGGGAAAAGACCTATAACCCCTTCCTGCGTTGCGAAGAGCCCGGCGTCCTGCAGGCACTGGCAGCGGAAACCGGTGCTGCCGTGGCCCCCGGCATCCCGGCACTGACCGCCTTGCGGGCTTGGAAAGATCGCTTCTGAATTCACGGGAATGTCTTGATTTTGTTACCAAAGTCCCGAAAACCGGCCGGCTTTTTGCTTGCCCCATAGGGGGGTGGCCCATAGAATCGCCCCGACTAGCCCCTACTACCGAGTAAATAACGCATGCCCATAGGCATTACTTCCCGCAGGCAGAGACTGCATGGCCTGGTATTCCGGCCTGTTCTTGCGGCTCTCTTCCTGACGCTGGCCACGCCCTCCGAGGCCGGCTGGCTGGATCGCCTCTTTGGCTCCAAGACGGAGCAGGCTGCGGCTGCTCAAGAAGCTGCCCCTGCTGCCCCGGCTCAAGCCTCTACCCCGAACACTCCCGCCGCCACGGCTGATGCTCTGCCCGGCAATGCTGCCAACGATGCCCCTGATCTCACCCATACCGAAGGCCCGGCCACTGCCGCCACGGCCGAGGACGACATGGATGCCACTGGCGACGACGCCACGCTGCTGCCCAATGTTGAAGAATCCGCTCTGGGTGAAGTGGAAAGCCCCGATGCTGAAATCAACCCGGACGAACTCGCCGAGAAAGGTGATCTCTGGGACCGCATGCGCCGTGGCTTCCAGATGGAAATGCCCGAAGACAACGAGCGCATTGCCGTCCAGCGCAACTGGTATCTGAAAAACAGCAGCTACCTGGATCGCATGGCGCTGCGCGCCACACGCTATCTGCATTACACGGTGAGCGAAGCCGAACGCCGTGGCCTGCCCACCGAGCTCGCCCTGCTGCCGGTGATTGAAAGCGCCTACGATCCTTTTGCGTATTCGCATGCCAGTGCGGCCGGCATGTGGCAGTTCATCCCCGGCACCGGCAAGATTTTCGGCCTGAAGCAGAACTGGTGGTATGACGGTCGCCGCGATGTGGTCGAATCCACCCGCGCCGCCTACGACTTCCTCAGCATGCTGTATGAAAAATTCGGCAGCTGGGAATTGGCGCTGGCCGCCTATAACGCCGGTCCCGGTGCCGTGCAGCGCGCCATCAACCGCAATGCCGCGGCCGGCCTGCCCACCGATTTCTGGTCACTGCGCCTGCCGGCTGAAACCCGTGCCTATGTGCCGCGCTTCCTGGCCGTGGTGCAGGTCATCAAGTCGCCGGAAACTTTTGGTGTCAGCCTGCGCCCCGTCGTGGATCAGCCCTTCTTCCGCAGCATGGAAGTCGGCGGCCAGATCGACATGACGGCCGCCGCCGCCATCGCCGGTGTCTCGCTGAAAGAGTTCTACCAGCTCAATCCCGGCTTCAATCGCTGGGCCACCGATCCCGATGGCCCGCACCGCGTGCTGGTGCCCGCATCACTGCCGCAGGACTTTGCAGAGCAGATTGCTGCCCTGCCGGTCCCGGAAAAAGTCACCGCTGAAAGCTACAAGGTGAAAAAGGGCGACACGCTCTACAAGATTGCCCGTCAGTTCGATACCTCACCGGCAGAAATCAAGCGCCTCAATAATCTCAAGACCGACAAGGTGCCGGTGGGCCGCAGCCTCACCATCACCAAGGCCAATATCAGCCCCGAGTACATTGCCCTCAATGAGGAAATGCGCCTCGACCGCTCCTACTCCAGCGGCGGTGGCAGCAAGACGGTGCGCAAGAGCTACACCGTGCGCCGCGGCGATACGCTCTCCTCCATTGCCCGCCGTCATGGTGTCAGCACCAAGGACCTGGCACGCTGGAACGGCCTCAAGCCCAAAGCCCGCATCCATGCCGGCCAGCGCCTCACCCTGCAAACGCGCAGCGTCAGCAGCAAACAGCGCGTGGCCAGCAAGAGCAGCAAGAGTGGCAGCAAGAAGAATGTCCAGAAGATCAGCTACAAGGTGAAAAAGGGCGACACGCTCTCTTCCATCAGCCGCCGCTACAATGTCTCGGTCAAGCAGATCAAGCGCTGGAACGGCAGCTCGCACAATATCCAGCCAGGACAGGGATTGGTGCTTTTCGTCGCCGGCAACTCACGGCACAACCTCTGAGCCCTCTTCTTCCCCCAAGAAAAAGTTCCTTTGCAAATCGAAACCGGCGTCATCTGACGCCGGTTTTTTTATGTGGTAAAAAGCGGTTCACGGACTCAAGACCGCCAATAACAAGGACCCGCCATGTCCCCGCTGCTGCGCCCTTTTGCCGCCCTTGCTCTGGGCCTCGCCAGTCTCGGCTGCCATGCTGCCATTGAAATCAGCCACGCCATCGCCCTGCACGGCCAGCCCAAATATGCAGCCGGCTTCAAGGCCTTTGACTATGTGAATCCGGCAGCACCCAAAGGTGGTGATATCCGCTTGGAAGCCATGGGCACTTTCGACAGCCTCAATCCCTTCATCAACAAGGGCGTGCCCGCTGCCGGCATCAACAGCATTTATGACACGCTCACCATGAAGTCGGATGATGAGCCATTTACCGAATACGGACTGCTGGCAGAAAAAATCGAACGCGATCCGGCCGACAAATCCTGGATCATCTTCCACCTCAATCCCAAGGCAAAATTCTCCGATGGCCAGGCAGTAACGGCCGAAGATGTGGTCTTCAGTTTTGACATCATCCGCAAGGATGGCGACCCGCAATACAAGGCCTATTACGCCGATATCGCCAAGGTGGAAGCGCTGGACAAGCAGCGCGTCAAATTCACTTTCAAGAGCAAGGACAATCCCGAATTGCAGCTTATTGTCGGTCAGCTGCAAATCCTGCCCAAGCACTACTGGGCCAAGCGCAACTTCAACAGCACGGGTTTTGATATTCCGGTCGGCAGCGGCGCCTACGCCATCTCCAAAATCGACAATGGCCGCAGCATCACCTACACACGACGTGCCGATTACTGGGGCGCCGACATTCCCGTGAATCGCGGCCGCGACAATTTCAACAGCATGACCTATGTCTACTACCGCGACATGACCATTTCACTGGAAGGCTTCAAGGCCGGCCAGTTCGATTATCGCGTGGAATACAAGGCCAAAACCTGGGCCGTGGATTACAACTTCCCCGCCGTAAAATCCGGTCAGGTGAAAAAATGGCTGCTGCCCAATGGCAACCCGCAGGGCATGCAGGCCTTTGCCTACAATCTGCGCCGCCCGCTCTTCCAGGATATCCGTGTGCGCCAGGCGCTGGGCTATGCCTATGATTTCGAGTGGGCGAACAAGACCATGTTCTATAACGCCTACACACGCTCCTACAGCTTCTTCTCCAATTCCGAACTCGCTGCCCGTGGCGCTCCCTCGAAAGAAGAGCTGGCCATACTCGAGCCTTTCCGCAAGCAGTTGTCCCCCGATGTTTTTGTCGGTGCTCCGGTACCGCCCAAAACCGATGGCAGCGGCAATATCCGCAGCAATCTCGCTGCCGCGCAGAAATTGCTGACTGAAGCGGGCTGGCAGATCAGGAACGGCAAGCTGGTGGACAAGGCCGGCAAGCCCTTCTCTTTTGAAATCATCATTGCCCAACCCGAGCTTGAGCGCGTCATCAATCCCTTCAAGCAGAATCTGGCCCGCCTCGGCATAGAAATGAAAATCCGCGTGGTGGATGTGCCTCAGTACATCGAACGCCATCGCAAATTCGATTACGACATGACCACCATACGTGTAGGCCAGTCGCTCTCTCCCGGCAATGAGCAACGCAATTACTGGGGCTCGGCCTATGCCGACCAGCCTGGCAGCAATAACGCCATGGGCATCAAGAATCCGGTGGTGGATGCACTCATCGACCAGATCATTGCTGCGCCCAGCCGCGAACAACTGGTGTATCGCACACGCGCACTGGATCGTGTCCTGCTGGCCGGCTACTACGTGATCCCGCAGTACTATCTGGGGGCCGACCGTGTTGCCGTGTGGGATTTCTTCGAGCGCCCGAAAATCGCGCCGAAATACGCCATAGGCCTAGATACCTGGTGGGTGAACCCACAAAAACAGGCTGATATCCGCCGCCGTCAAAGCCAGCGCTGAACTCCATGTTCGCTTATATCCTGCGTCGGCTGCTGCTCATCATTCCCACGCTGCTGGGCATATTGCTCATCAATTTCGTGATCATACAGGCCGCCCCCGGCGGCCCAGTGGATCAGGCCATCGCCAAACTGCAGGGCCTGGACAACTCTGTGGCAGGACGCACTGGTGGCGGCGCCGGCGAAGTCAGCTCCTCTTCCGGCAATATCAAATCACGCGGCGCCCAGGGCCTTGATCCGGAAATGATCAAAGCCCTGGAAAAGCAATACGGCTTTGACAAATCCATGCCGGAACGGTTGTGGCTCATGCTGAAGAGTTACAGCCAGCTGGATTTCGGCCAGAGCTTTTTCCGCGACACCAAGGTGACGGACCTGCTGCTGGAAAAAATGCCGGTCTCCATTTCTCTCGGGCTATGGAGCACGCTGATCATTTATCTCATTTCCATTCCCTTGGGCATCAAGAAAGCCATCAGCGACGGCAGCCGTCTTGATGTATGGACCAGCTCCATCATCATCGTGGGCTATGCCATTCCCGGCTTTCTCTTTGCCATCCTGCTCATCGTGCTTTTTGCCGGCGGCAGTTACTGGCAGATTTTCCCCATGCAGGGGCTGGTCTCGGAAAACTTCGATTCCCTGAGTCTGGGCGGAAAAATACTGGATTACGCCCATCACATGATCCTGCCCACCATCTGCATGAGCATAGGGGGCTTCGCCACTCTCACCATCCTGACCAAGAATTCCTTCCTGGATGAAATCAACAAGCAGTATGTGATGACGGCACGCGCCAAGGGCCTGAGTGAAAGCCAGGTGCTTTATGGCCATGTCTTCCGCAATGCCATGCTCATCATCATTGCCGGCATACCGGCCACGCTGATAGGCGTTTTCTTCACTGGCTCCCTGCTCATAGAAAACATCTTCAATCTGGATGGCCTGGGCCTGCTCAGCCTGCAATCCGTACTGACTCGCGACTATCCGGTTATTTTCGGCTCACTGTTCATCTTCACGCTGGTCGGCATGCTGCTGAAGTTGCTCAGCGACATCGCCTATGTGCTGGTAGACCCGCGCATAGACTTTGAGTCGCGGGGGAACTGATGACGCTGTCTCCGCTCAACCAGCGTCGCTGGCAGAACTTCAAAGCCCATAAACGCGGCTACTGGTCACTCTGGATTTTCCTGGCCCTTTTCCTTGTCACCCTCGGCTCGGAAATGCTGGCCAACGACAAGCCGGTGCTGGTGATCTACAAAAGCTCACCCTACTTCCCGGTTTTCCGTGATTATCCGGAAACCACATTCGGCGGTGAGTTCGAAACCAATGCCGACTATCGCGACAGCTTTGTACAGGGGCTGATCACGAAAGACGGCTGGATGCTGTGGCCGCCCATACGCTTCAACTATCAGACCATCAATTACAATCTTTCCGTGCCCGCTCCTGCGCCACCTTCGCGTGACAACTGGCTGGGCACGGACGATCAGGGACGCGATGTCGTCGCCCGCATTCTTTACGGCTTCCGCATTTCCGTGTTGTTTGCCATCACCCTCACCTTTTTCAGCTCCATTATCGGTATTACTGCAGGTGCCGTGCAGGGCTATTACGGCGGCCACACCGACCTCTACGGCCAGCGCTTTATTGAAATCTGGTCGGGGCTGCCCGTACTGTTCATGCTCATCATCCTCTCCAGCCTGGTGGAGCCGAATTTCTGGTGGCTGCTTGGCCTGATGCTGCTCTTCAGCTGGACCGAGCTTACCGGCCTTGTGCGAGCCGAATTCCTGCGCGGCCGCAATCTGGAATATGTGCGGGCAGCGCGCGCGCTCGGCGTGGCCGATACGCAAATCATGTTCCGCCACATCCTGCCCAATGCCATGGTTTCCACCCTGACCTTCATGCCCTTCATCTTTACCGGGGCCATAGGCGTGCTGACTTCACTGGATTTCCTGGGCTTCGGCCTGCCACCAGGGTCCGCATCACTGGGCGAGCTGGTGGCTCAGGGCAAGAACAATCTCAATGCTCCCTGGCTGGGCCTTTCTGCCTTTGTCACCTTGTCCGTCATGCTCACCCTGCTGGTTTTTATCGGCGAGGCCGCGCGTGATGCCTTTGATCCGCGCAAGGCAAGCTGAGGCCGACATGAACGACGCTCCCGTACTTGCAATCGACAATCTCGCCATCAGCTTCCGCAATGGTGGTGTCAGTACCACGCCCGTGCAGTCCTCTTCCCTGCAGATTGCACGGGGAGAAATGGTGGCACTGGTTGGTGAAAGTGGCTCCGGAAAATCCCTGACCGCGCTTTCCATCCTGAAGCTGCTGCCCTCACATGCCAGTCTGCAAGGCAGCATACGGTTCAATGGCGAAGAGTTGACCGGCGCAGATGAAAAACGCCTGCGCCAGATTCGCGGCCACAAGATCAGCATGATCTTCCAGGAGCCCATGACCTCGCTGAATCCGCTGCACCATATCGAGAAGCAGATCAGTGAAGTCCTGTTTGTGCATCAGGGGCTGAGCAAGAGTGCGGCACGTGAACGCACTCTGGAGCTGCTACAGCTGGTCGGCATTCCCGAGCCGGAAAAACGCTTGCACTCCTATCCTCACGAGCTCTCCGGCGGCCAGCGCCAGCGTGTGATGATCGCCATGGCACTGGCAAATGATCCTGAGCTCCTGATTGCCGATGAACCCACCACAGCGCTGGATGTCACGCTGCAGGAACAAATTCTCGACCTGCTGAAATCCCTGCAGGAAAAACTGGGCCTGGCTGTCTTGCTGGTCTCGCACGATCTCAATCTGGTGAAGCGCTATGCGCAGCAAGTGGTCGTGATGCAGGCCGGCCGCACCGTGGAAAGTGCTGCGACAGCTACCCTGTTTGCGGCGCCGCAACACAGTTATACCCAGCATCTGCTGGCGGCCACGCCATCCGGCAGCCCTGCTCCGCTGCCGGAGTCCCAGGAAATCCTGCTGCAGGTGGAAAACCTGCGCGTATGGTTTCCCCTGCATAAATCCTTTTTCGGCAAAGCCCTGGATCATGTGAAGGCGGTGGATGATGTTTCACTGCAACTGCGCAATGGCGAAACGCTGGGCATCGTAGGCGAATCCGGCTCGGGCAAATCCACTCTGGCCTTTGCCGTACTGCGCCTGATGCCGGCCACGGGAAAAATCGTTTTCCTCGGCCAGGAACTGCAGCTGCTGAAACAGAAAGAGCTGCGTCCCCTGCGTCGCCATCTGCAGATCGTTTTCCAGGATCCTTATGGCAGCCTGAGCCCGCGTCTCACGGTGGCGGACATCATCGGTGAAGGCCTGGAAGTCCAGGGCATGCCGGCCGCTGAGCGCGATACCGCCGTGCAGGAAGCCCTGCGCGCCGTGCACCTGGACCCGGAAACCCGGCACCGCTATCCGCATGAGTTTTCCGGTGGCCAGCGCCAGCGCATCGCCATCGCCCGTGCTCTGGTGCTGAAACCCCGTCTGATCGTGCTGGATGAGCCGACATCCGCGCTGGACCGCACCGTGCAGAAACAGATCGTGGAATTGCTGCGCGAGTTGCAGGCCAGCCATGGCTTTGCCTGTCTCTTCATCAGCCATGACCTGGCCGTGGTGCGTGCACTCTGCCACCGCATCCTCGTGATGCGGGGTGGCCGTGAGGTGGAGTGCCAGGACAGCGCCAGCCTGTTCAGCAAGCCCGCCAGCGATTACACGCGGCGCCTGCTGACTGCGGCGGGCCTCGGCCTCAGCCTGGAAAGCAGCTGACACAAACCGTTGCAAAAGCCCTGCGGCCGGCATCGCCAGCCAGGAGGCCAATTCCTATACTGCCGAGCTTTATACCGCCGACCTTTTGGTCACATGATGCCAATCACCACCTAACTCGCCACATACAAAGGGGAAGAAAACCATGGGATTCCTGACCGGCAAGCGCGTTCTGATCGTGGGCGTTGCCAGCAAGCTGTCCATTGCCTACGGCATTGCCCAGGCCATGCATCGCGAAGGCGCCGAACTCGCCTTCACCTACCAGAACGACAAGCTCAAGGGCCGTGTGGAAGAATTCGCCGCCACCTTTGGCTCCAAGATCACCTTCCCCTGTGATGTGGCCAGCGATGCCGAAATCACTACCTTGTTTGACGAGCTGGGCAAGGTCTGGGATGGCCTGGATGTGATCGTGCATTCCGTGGGCTATGCCCCCGGCCACGAACTGGATGGCAACTATGTGGACGTGACCACGCGTGAAGGCTTCCGCATTGCACACGACATCAGCTCCTTCAGCTTCGGCGCCCTCGCACAGGCCGGCAAGAAGCTGCTGCAGGGTCGTAACGGCTCCCTGCTCACACTGACCTATCTCGGCGCTGAGCGTGTCGTGCCCAACTACAACGTGATGGGCCTGGCCAAGGCCTCGCTGGAAGCCAATGTGCGCTACCTCGCCTCCAGCATGGGCCCCGAAGGCATACGCGTGAACGGCATTTCTGCCGGTCCGATTCGTACGCTGGCCGCCAGCGGCATCAAGGACTTCCGCAAGATGCTGGGTTACAACGAAGGCGCCACGCCCCTGCGTCGTAACGTCACCATCGAAGAAGTCGGCAATGCTGCCGCCTTCCTCTGCTCCGATCTCGCCTCCGGCATCAGCGGCGAAATCCTCTATGTGGATGGCGGTTTCAACACGGTTGCCATGCCGGCCCTGGATCAGGTCTGAGCCTGTCAGCAACACCAATAAAAAAGCCCGCATCAGCGGGCTTTTTTATTGGCAGAGAAAGCCTGAGTATTATTCCTCAGTGCTTTCCTTCTTGCGCTCATAGACCTTCACCTTGTGGCTCTCACGCAGCGAACGCACATAGTCAGTGAACTCCTGCTGGCTGCGGTTTTCACCCAGCACATTACGCATCTGGTCCACTTCGGGGCCCAGCGTGGAAGCACCATCCACCACACGGCTTACTGCCACCACCGCATAGGACGGGCCCACGGCCAGAATGTCGGCGCTAGCCTTGCCTGCTGCAGGGCGCGGCAGACGATAAGCCGTCTGCAACAGCTCAGGCAGTTGCAGCTGCGTACGACGACCCGCTTCCAGGAAATCCTGCCAGGAGAGATTATTGGCGGCGGCCACTTCAGCCAGGCTCTTGCCTTCGTTCAATGCCTTGCTGGCCGCTTCCGCAACCGACTTGGCTTTTTCACGAGCCTTGTCCAGCAGCAGCTGATTGCGCACATCCGGCGCAATCTGTGCCAGCGGCAGCAACTTGGCCGGCGCATGCTCTTTCACATGCAGCCAGACCACGCTGCCATCGGCCATATGCAGACCCTGCGAATTCTTGCCCTCATGCAGCAGGTCATCGCTGAAGGCCGTATCCAGCACCTTGCGATCAGCCAGCAGGCCGGCAGCAGCGCCCTTGCGGGTAAGGGCTTCGCTGGTGTTCAGCGCCAGCTTGAATTTCTCAGCCGGCTCTTTGAGATCCGAGGCTTCATAAACAGCTGCATCCAGCTTGTCGATCTGATCAGCGAAAAGCTCTTCAGCCTTGGCCGCCTTGGCTTCTTTTTCCAGCTCGGGACGCAGTGCTGCAAAAGATGACGCCTGTTCGGTCTGTACCTTGTTCAGCTTGATCAGGTGATAGCCATACTGGGTTTTCACCGGCTCAGAGATTTCACCCTCTTTCAAGCTGAACAGGCTCTTGTCGAACTCGGGCACGAACTGGCCGCGATTGGCGAGACCGAGATCACCACCATTGGCAACAGAGCCGGGATCCTGGGAAAACTCCTTGGCGAGCTTGGCGAAATCCTCACCGGCACGGGCACGCTTCTCGATATCCTGGATTTTCTTCAGGGCATCGGCATCCTTGGTCTTGGTATCCACCGTGATGAGGATGTGCTGGGCCTGACGCTGCTCGTTGGAAGCCAGCGACTTGACCTTTTCTTCATAGAGCGCCTTGAGATCATCTTCAGTCGGCTGTGCAGCCGCGATGAAGTCTTCACGCTTGAGCGTGAAATATTCCAGCGTTGCCGTTTCCTGCGTGGTGAAAAGCGGCGCATTGCTGTCGTAGAACTTCTTGATCTCGTCATCACCCACTTTGATCTCACCGAGATAGCGGGCGGCCGGTACCGTGGCCAGATGAATGTCACGCTTCTGGTTATCCAGCGCAGAAAGACGAGCCATTTCCGTGGAAGTGGTAAAGCCGCTCTGGCTGAGACCGGCAATCAGCATGGAATACGCCAGTTCCTGCTTGGCCTTGGCCGGATAGCTGGCCGGGCTTTCACCAATCTGCATCAGCATCTGCTCATAGCGGGCCTGGCTGAATTTGCCATTGTCCTGGAAGGCTGGCACTTCGCGAATGAGCTTGTAGACCGTGGCATCAGAAACGAGATAACCGTCCTGCTTGGCCTGCTGGGCCAGCAGCTCCTTGCTGATAAGACCGTTGAGTACATCCTTGCGCAGACGCTGGACATCCAGTTTGGAAGCGTCCGCATTCGGGCCCATCTGGGCGATCAGCTGCTGGCGCTGACGCTCAACCAGTTGCTCGACCTCGGGCTCCAGGATTTCCTTGCCGTTGACCTTGGCAGCAACCACTTTGCCACCACCGGCGAAATACGACTCCAGTCCCACGATCGCAAACGGGACAACGAGAATGACCAGCAGCGTCTTGCCCAGCCAGCCCTTCACCATGTCACGGAAGGCTTCCATCTGAATTCCCCAATCACACTAAGTTCGACAAAAAAAAGCGCGCCCTGTAAGGGGCGCGCATTTTTTCAAGATTTGCTGCAGTGAATCACAAGCGCCAGATCAGTTCACCGCATCCTTGAGGCCCTTGCCGGCCTTGAAGCCGGGAACCTTGGAGGCAGCAATTGCGATTTCCTTGCCGGTCTGCGGATTGCGACCGGTACGGGCAGCACGCTCTTTCACCTGGAAAGTGCCGAAGCCAACCAGAGTAACCTGATCGCCTTCCTTGAGAGCCTTGGTAATGGCATCCACGGTTGCATCAAGTGCACGACCGGCATCAGCCTTGGTGATATCAGCGCTGGCGGCGATGGCATCGATGAGTTCGGATTTATTCACGTCAATCCCCTTTTTATAGGATCCATTATCTAGAAGAAGTCGTTTTTCACACAGGAAGCGCGGAGGGCAATGGGCGTACCGCAAAACGAGGGGTCTTTATAGCAACCGCCCCTAGGAGGGTCAAGCCGGGAAAGCGTGAGCTTTCCCGGCTTTTTTAGGGCAATTTGTTGCTTTGGGACGGTCAATGTGTACTGGGACGACCCTCATTTTCCTCTTCGTCATTTTTGACGGCAGGAACGATGGGGGCTGCTGCCGTTTCCGGCAGTGGCTCAGGCATGCGCGTCAACGCAATGGCCAGCACTTCGTCTATCCATTTCACCGTGCGGATGGAGAGATCGGCCTTGATGTTCTCCGGTATCTCCTTCAGGTCCCGCTCGTTCTCCTCGGGAATGATGACGGTCTTGATGCCACCGCGATGGGCTGCCAGCAGCTTTTCCTTGAGACCGCCTATCGGCAACACCTGACCACGCAGGGTGATTTCACCCGTCATGGCAACATCCGCACGCACCGGGATACCGGTCAGCACCGAGACAATAGCCGTGCACATGCCGATACCGGCACTGGGACCATCTTTCGGCGTGGCCCCCTCAGGCATGTGAATGTGGATGTCATGCTTCTGGTGGAAGTCCAGGGGAATACCCAGCAGGCGTGAGCGCGAGCGCACCACGGTCATGGCAGCCGTAATGGACTCCTGCATCACATCACCCAGCGAACCGGTCTTGATATGACTGCCCTTGCCCGGCACGGCCACGGCTTCGATGGTCAGAAGCTCGCCGCCGACCTGGGTCCAGGCCAAGCCCGTCACCTGACCGATCTGGTCCTTTTCCTCGGCCTTGCCGTAGCTGAACTTGCGCACACCAGCGTAGTCGCCCAGCGTTTCCGCAGTCACTTCCACCGGGCCCTTGCTACCGCCCAGCACAGCCTCTTTCACCACCTTGCGACAGACCTTGGAGATTTCGCGCTCCAGAGAGCGCACACCAGCTTCACGGGTGTAGTAGCGCACGATGTCACGCAGGGCATCTTCACTGATGCTGAGCTCTTCACGCTTGAGACCGGCATTGTCGATCTGGCGTGGCACCAGATACTGGCGCGCGATATTGACCTTCTCGTCCTCGGTATAACCGGGCAGGCGTATGACCTCCATGCGATCCAGCAAAGGCGCCGGAATATTCATGGAGTTGGCCGTACACAGGAACATGACTTCGGAAAGGTCGTAGTCCACTTCCAGATAGTGATCGTTGAAGGTGCTGTTCTGTTCGGGATCCAGCACTTCCAGCAGCGCCGAGGAAGGATCGCCACGCATGTCCACGCCCATCTTGTCGATTTCATCGAGCAGGAAGAGCGGGTTCTTCACACCAATCTTGGACAGCTTCTGGATCAGCTTGCCGGGCATGGAGCCGATATAGGTGCGGCGATGGCCACGGATTTCGGCCTCATCACGCACGCCACCCAGAGCCATGCGCACGAACTCGCGATTCGTGGCCTTGGCAATGCTCTGGCCCAGCGAGGTTTTACCCACGCCCGGAGGGCCAACCAGGCAAAGCACCGGGCCCTGCAGCTTTTTCACACGCGACTGCACAGCAAGATATTCGAGGATGCGTTCTTTCACTTCCTCAAGACCATAGTGGTCGGCATCCAGAATGTCGCGCGCCTTTTTCAGGTCGATAGCAACCTTGCTGCGCTTTTTCCAAGGCACGCCCAGCATCCAGTCGATATAGCCGCGCACGACCGTCGCTTCCGCCGACATGGGCGACATCATCTTGAGCTTCTTGAGCTCGGCATCCACCTTCTTCTTGGCATCAGCCGGCATGCCGGCTTTTTTCACACGGCCTTCGATTTCGGCGATTTCGTTCTCGCCCTCACCGCCCATATCACCGAGCTCTTTCTGGATGGCCTTCATCTGCTCATTCAGGTAGTACTCGCGCTGGCTCTTTTCCATCTGCTTTTTCACGCGGCCGCGTATGCGCTTCTCGACCTTGAGGATGTCGATTTCCGACTCCATGAAGGCCATGAGTTGTTCGATGCGGGCATGAATATCGTTGTGTTCCAGCAGCTCCTGCTTTTCTTCCAGCTTGAGTGAAAGATGCGCCGCAATAGTGTCGGCCAGACGTGAAGGCTCTTCGATGGAAGAGACCGAGGTCAGCACTTCAGGCGCCACTTTCTTGGAGAGCTTCACATACTGGTCGAACTGGCCCAGCAGCGAGCGCACGAGAACTTCGGCCTCACTGTCACGCAGACGCAGGGCTTCAACCTCGCTGACAGTCGCCATGAGGTAGCGGCCGGTATCAGTCACATTGTCCACGGTCGCACGGAAGTTGCCTTCCACCAGCACTTTCACGGTGCCATCAGGCAGCTTGAGCAGTTGCAGGATGGTGGAGACGGTACCCGTCACATAGAGGCCGTCCTGCTGGGGGTCATCGTCGGAGGCATCGCGCTGGGCCACCAGGAAAATCTGCTTGCTGGAGGCCATGGCAGCCTCCAGCGCATGTATGGACTTCTCTCGCCCCACGAAGAGGGGAATGACCATATGGGGATAGATAACCACATCACGCAGCGGTAGCAGGGGCAGGTCTAGCAGCGTGTTTTCGTCGTACATGCAGGATTCCTCGCGGGAAGCCGGGCAGGCCATATGCCTGCCGGGAGATAGCCCTATGTTTGAGGGAGGCTAAAGGCAAAAACAAGGGTAGACCGGTAAAAAAGACATGAAAAAAGGGCCTTTAGGCCCTTTTTTCATGTCTGGCTGCCGATTATTCCGGCATGGCCTTGGGAGGTGCGACCACCGGGTCCGGGTTGGCATAGATGAGCAGTGGCTCGGACTCGCCGGAGATGGCCTTTTCGTCCACCACCACCTTGGAGACATTTTCCTGGGACGGCAGTTCATACATGGTTCCCAGCAGCACGCCTTCCAGGATGGAGCGCAGGCCACGGGCACCGGTCTTGCGCTCCATGGCACGACGGGCCACGGCACGCAGGGCCTCCGTACGGAACTCCAGATCCACATCTTCCATCGCGAAGAGCTTCTGGTACTGCTTGGTAAGGGCGTTGCGTGGCTCCGTAAGGATCTGCAGCAGCGCGTCTTCACCCAGCTCTTCCAGCGTGGCAATCACGGGCAGACGACCGACAAATTCCGGAATCAGGCCGAACTTGATCAGGTCTTCCGGCTCCACTTCGTGGAAGACTTCACCCAGGCTCTTGCCCTCGTCCTTGCTCTTCACCGTGGCATTGAAACCAATGCCCCCCTGCTCGGAGCGATTGCGTATGACCTTGTCCAGGCCGGCAAACGCGCCACCGCAAATGAAGAGGATATTGGAGGTGTCCACCTGCAGGAATTCCTGCTGCGGATGCTTGCGACCACCTTGCGGCGGCACAGAAGCCACCGTGCCTTCGATCAGCTTCAGCAGGGCCTGTTGCACGCCCTCACCCGACACATCACGCGTGATGGAGGGGTTGTCGCTCTTGCGCGAAATCTTGTCGATTTCATCGATGTAGACGATGCCGGTCTGGGCCTTTTCCACATCGTAATCGCATTTCTGCAAAAGCTTCTGGATGATGTTTTCCACATCTTCACCGACATAACCCGCTTCGGTGAGCGTGGTGGCATCGGCAATCGTGAAAGGCACATTGAGCAGACGCGCCAGCGTTTCGGCGAGCAAGGTCTTGCCGGAACCGGTCGGGCCGATCAGCAGGATATTGCTCTTGGACAGTTCGACTTCAGGACCGTGCTTGCCGCCCACCGACTTTTTCATGCCGGCACGCAGGCGCTTGTAGTGGTTGTACACCGCCACCGCCAGCACTTTCTTGGCCTTGTCCTGGCCGATGACATAATCATCCAGCGTGCGCTTGATTTCATGCGGCGCCGGCAGCTTGTCACCGCCCTTGTCCGTGCCCTCTTCCGGCATTTCTTCGCGGATGATGTCGTTGCACAGGTCCACGCATTCATTGCAGATGAATACCGAAGGGCCGGCGATGAGCTTGGTCACCTCATGCTGGCTCTTGCCGCAGAAGGAGCAGAACAGCAATTTGCCATCGCCCTTGCGTTCATCGGTCATAGTGAAACTACCTCTTCAGAGAAGCGCGCCACGAAGGCGCACTTGCATATTCCGCTTCAGATACGCTTTTCCAGCACGGCATCGATCAGACCATAGGTCTTGGCATCGGCAGCACTCAGGAAGTTGTCGCGATCCGTGTCCTTTTCAATACGCTCCAGCGGCTGGCCCGTGTGATGCGCCAGCAACTGGTTCAGGCGATCCTTGATCTTGAGGATTTCCTGGGCATGGATGGCGATGTCAGAAGCCTGGCCCTGGAAGCCGCCCAGAGGCTGGTGAATCATCACGCGCGAATTCGGCAGCGCATAACGCTTGCCCTTTTCACCGGCAGCGAGCAGGAAGGCACCCATGGAGGCAGCCTGACCGATACAGGTAGTCGTGATATTCGGCTTCACGAACTGCATGGTGTCATAGATGGACATGCCGGCCGTAACCGAGCCACCCGGGGAATTGATATAGATGTTGATGTCCTTGTCCGGATTTTCCGACTCCAGGAAAAGGAGCTGGGCAACAACCAGATTGGCCATCTGGTCCTCGATGGGACCGACGATGAAGATGAGGCGCTCTTTAAGCAGACGGGAGTAGATGTCGAAAGCGCGCTCACCACGGGCGGATTGCTCCACCACCATGGGCACAAGGCCCAAGCCCTGGGGCTGTATCAGTCCGGAATACGGGTTGATTAACTGAGTCATGTAGAGCTCCTTGTGAACCGTTATCCGAATACGAAACGGCATTCCACGCCTTATGGGGACGAGGAAGGCAAATTCAAACCACGAGGGGGAGTGTCGGAGACGACGGGCCGCCGGTCAAGACCGACGGCCCGTGTTTGGAGCGGTGTTTGGAGCAGTTTGCAGCTAAAAGCGCGAAGTGTGCTTACTGCTGTTGCGGACGCAACACTTCTTCATAGCCAGTGGCCTTGTCGGTCACCTGGGCCTGGGCCAGGATGTGCTCGACCACCTGGTCTTCCAGCACCACAGCTTCCACCTGCTGCAGCTGCTCCTTGTTGCCGTAGTACCAGTTCACCACTTCAGCCGGGGTTTCATAGCTCTCGGCAATCTCTTCGATCAGGGCGCGGACCTTGTCACCGTCTACCACCAGCTCGGCGGTCTTGATGATCTCGCCAATGAGCAGACCCAGGGTCACGGAACGCTTGGCCTGTTCGGCAAAGAGCTCGTCCGGCAGCATCTTGGGATCCACATTCTTGGCGTTGCCACCGAACTGCTGCAGCATGTTCTGGCGCAGGCGGCCCACTTCATTGGCCACCAAGGCCTTGGGGACATCCAGGGTGTTGGCAGAGAGCAGACCGTCCAGGGCCTGGCCCTTGGTCTTGTTCTTGATGGCCTGCTTGAGCTCGCGCTCCATATTCTTGCGTACATCGGCCTTGAACTTGTCGAGGCCGCCTTCGCTCACGCCAAAGGCCTTGATGAACTCTTCGTTCACTTCCGGCAGCACCGGGGTCTGCACGGTGTTGACCTTGACCTTGAACACGGCAGCCTTGCCCTTCAGGGCTTCGGCCTGGTAGTCCGCCGGGAAGGTCACGTTCAGGCTGCGTTCTTCGCCCGCCTTGACGCCCACCAGCTGGTCTTCGAAACCGGGGATCATGCGCTTGGAGCCCAGCACGAGGTTGAAGCCCTTGGCTGAGCCGCCTTCAAAAGCTTCGCCATCCACGGAACCGTCAAAATCCAGATCCAGACGATCACCGTCTTTGGCGGCCTCAGCCGTGTCCGTCCAGCTGGCGCGCTGGCGACGCAGATTGTCGATCATCTTGTCCACATCGCCATCGCCCACAGTGGCCACCGGACGCTCGACCTGCACGCCGGACAGGCTGGCGAGCTTGATCTCGGGATAGACCTCGAAGCTGGCCACGAAGGCCACATCGTCATAGCCCTCGTCCTTGACGGACTCGATGGTGGGGAAACCGGCCGGATTCAGCTTTTCCTGGGTAACGGCTTCATAAAAGGAATCACGGATCAGGTCGCCCAGGGCTTCCTGGCGGATGCTGGCGCCAAAACGCTTCTTCACCACGGCCAGCGGCACCTTGCCGGGACGGAAACCGTCCATGCGCACGGTACGGGCAGTCTTGTTGATGCGCTCGTTGACTTCGCTGTCAACGCGGGCAGCCGGCACGGTGATGGTCATGCGGCGCTCAAGACCTTTGGTGGTTTCGATAGAAACTTGCATAGCATCCTCTACAGGTTACCGGGGGCTCATGCCCCGTACAGACGAGCACTAAGGGCCCGAGAAAGGCCCGGGATTATAAGGAATGGAGAGCGGAAGGAAAGCCCGGCAACGCGTGGCTTTGGCAGCTACGGACGGCTTTGGCCATCAGGGGCGACTCTGGAGGCAGAGCCCAGGAAAAAAGAGCAATAAAAAAGGCGTCTGGTAAGACGCCTTTTTTATATTTGGTGGGTTGTGAAGGACTTGAACCTTCGACCAAGAGATTAAGAGTCTCCTGCTCTACCAACTGAGCTAACAACCCGTATTTGTGCCGTTTTCATGCGATGGCGCATGTCTTGCGAAGCGGCGCGAACTTTACGGAAGCATCGCTGAAAAATCAACGACCTCAACACATAAAACCGCAAATAATGGGGTGGTCGATGGGACTCGAACCCACGACGACCAGAATCACAATCTGGGACTCTACCAACTGAGCTACGACCACCATTACGTACAACATCGCATTGAACTGGCGCGCCCGGCAGGATTCGAACCTGCGGCCCTCGGCTTAGAAGGCCGATGCTCTATCCAACTGAGCTACGAGCGCAGATAAACACCCGTCAGGCAGGGCTTGATTGGTCGGGACGGTAGGATTTGAACCTACGACATTCTGCTCCCAAAGCAGACGCGCTACCGGGCTGCGCTACGCCCCGCTCACAACAGCTGTGCCGTTTCCGGCCCGCCTCAATGCGAGGGCGCATAATACTGATGCACCCCTACCCCGTCAACGCGAAAAATACGGTTTTTTCAGGGCTTTTCAGGGGCTTGGGGAAGCAGCTCGTGAACAGGATTTGGCCAGTCATCGCGCCCATGCGAGAATGCGCGCCGCCTGATTCACCCTGAATCATCCACCTGAATCCACCCGAGAAATTTCATGTCCGCCATCGTGCTCGACGGCAAAGCCCTTGCCAGCAAAATCGAAGCCGACCTGGCTGCCCGCGTGGCCGCCATCAAGGCCCGCAGCGGCCGCACTCCCATTCTGGCCACCATCCTGGTGGGCGCCGATCCGGCTTCCGCCACCTATGTAAAGATGAAGGGCACGGCCTGCGCCCGTGTCGGCATGAGCTCGCTCAAGGTGGAGCTTCCCTCCTCTACCACGACGGAAGAGCTGCTGGCCGAGATCGGCAAGCTGAATGCCAACCCCGATGTGCACGGCATCCTGCTGCAGCATCCCGTACCACACCAGATAGACGAGCGCGCCTGCTTCGATGCCATCGCCCTGGAAAAGGACGTGGATGGCGTGACCTGCCTCGGCTTCGGGCGCATGAGCATGGGTGAGCGCGCCTATGGCTCGGCTACTCCCGCCGGCATCATGACCCTACTCAAGTCCTACAACATTCCCCTCGCCGGCAAACATGCCGTGGTGGTCGGACGCAGCCCCATCCTCGGCAAGCCCATGGCCCTCATGCTCTTGGGCGCCGATTGCACCGTGACCATCTGCCATTCGCGCACACAGAATCTGCCGGACTTCATACGCCAGGCCGACATCGTCATCGGTGC
>JAVHYE010000135.1 GCA_031119295.1 Pedobacter sp.
GCGTAATGGATGTGCAGGCTGTCCGGCAGGCGCTCCTGTGCAATCAGGCTGCGTAACATGCTCATGGCCGGCGTGATGCCGCTGCCAGCGGTGATGAAAAGCGGTTTTACCGGCTGCGCATCCGGCAAGTAGAAATCACCTTGCGGCAAACCAATCGGCAGGTAGTCACCGACTTTGAGATTGCGCACGATGTGTTTGGAGATGCGGCCGCCATCCACCACTTTCACGGTGATGGTGAAGCAGCCATCGCTGCGTTCCGGTGCAGAAGAAATCGTGTAGGTGCGGGTGTAATGCATGCCGCCTGCGGGTATACCCACGCGTACATGCTGACCGCCGCGATGACCGCGCCAGTTCAGGCCGGGCTTGAGCGTGATGGTGCGGGCATCACGGGTTTCATCCCAGACTTTTACGACGCGTGCTTGCAGCTGATGTGTCGTCCAGAGCGGATTCACCAGCTCGACGTAATGCGAAGTACGCAGGGGATAGGCAAACAGATCGGTGATGCGGCTGATGGCGGAGAGCAGTGGACGCGGTCTGCTTTCAGAGTGTGCCGTGGACTTCATGGCGTTCTCCCTTGTTTCCTGCCGGGCAGGGGGATGTTGTTATAAGTGCCCGGATCGGGCCGGAAAGCTCGTCTGGCGGCTCTCCTGTCCCGAGTGTACGAGACAGTCTAGGCGCCCGTGGCGGCGTTCTATCGTGGATTTTTGTGCTTTCGTGTGACTTGGCAGGCACAGTTTTCCGCTATGAAAAAGCGGTGCCAGGCCGCCTGATTCAGGGAGTATCTGGCGGGGTTTTCAGACAGACGTGCTGGGCTGCAGGCGTGAATGCCGCCTTGGCTGGCGCGCGGTGCGTACCGGCACGAGGTGACTTTCAAACTGGCGCGCGGCCGTTTCCCAGCTGCAATCCAGTGCCGCACTGCGTGCCTCTTCCCAGTCCAGTTGCTGGGCGGCGAGGCAGGCTTCGCGCAAATCCTCGTGCAGACAACCACTCAGGCCATGCTTCACGACATCCACCGGACCGGTGACGGGAAAGGCAGCCACGGGCAGACCGGAGGCCATGGCCTCCAGCATGACGAGGCCGAAAGTATCGGTACGGCTGGGAAAAACAAAAACATCGCCACTGGCCAGCAGAGAGGCCAGCTCCTCGCCAAAGCGGTAGCCGGTGAAGTGGGCATCCGGAAATTTTTTTTCCAATATGCTGCGTGCAGGGCCGTCGCCTATCACCAGCTTGCTGCCGGGCAGGTCCAGAGCAAGAAAGGCGGGCAGGTTTTTTTCCACCGCGAGGCGGCCGGCATACACCCAGACCGGGCGCGGCAGATCCAGCAGGCCGCGCTTTTTCGGCGAGAAGAGAGTGGTGTCCACACCCCGTCCCCACATCCCCAGCTTGCTGAAACCGAAGCGGGTCAGCTGCTCACGCATATGCGGCGTGGCCACCATGGTTTTTTCTGCCGCTCCGTGAAACCTGCGCAGAAAGCGGTAAACGAATTCCACCTTGATGAAAGGCAGGCGGGCATTCACGAATTCAGGAAATTGCGTGTGATAGGAGCTTGTGAAGCGCCAGCCGCGGCGCTGGCAGTGTGCGCGGGCGGCCAGGCCCAGCGTGCCCTCGGTGGCGATATGCACGCAGTCCGGTGCAAAGGCATCCAGTAATCGGCCAAGACGGCGGCGCGGAAACAGCGGCAGCCGTATTTCCGGATAGCTGGGCAGGGGAAAAGTGAGAAAGCCCGAGGCGGGCGAGAAAACCTCGACCTCGTGGCCGGCCTTGCGGAGCTCTTCACTGGTGCGTGTCAGCGTGGTGACCACGCCGTTCACCTGCGGAGTCCATGCATCAGTGCAGATGGCGATTTTCATGCTGCCACAGTGGCGCGGAAAAATGGCGGCGCTATTGCAGTCGCATGATGCTTTGGTGATGCCTGCCTGATGGCCAGCCGGTCGGGCGGCTGTCATGAATATGAAACCTGATTGCAACAGGGCTGACCCAATGCCGGCCTAGCGTTGCCAGCATGAACAAGACAACGACAGGAACCGCAAGCTTCAATTCAAAACTGGCCCGTATGGAATGGCTGGAGTACCGCCTCTGCGTGCGTATCAACCGTACCTCGCAGCGCGAAGCCGTAAGGCTTTTTTTCAAGGCCATCAGCCGCCTGGGTGATGGTGTGTTCTGGTATTCGCTGATGGCCGCGCTGGCCATTGTTCAGGGCGAAGCCGGCCGTCTCGCCGTGCTGCAGATGCTTTTCACATCCGGTATCGGCGTCGCGCTTTATAAATACCTGAAAGAAAATCTGGTGCGTGAGCGTCCCTTCATTGCGCACGCTGATATCCGTTGTGGCTGCCCGCCGCTGGATCGCTACAGCTTCCCCTCCGGCCACACCCTGCAGGCCGTACTCTTCACCACACTGGCGGTGGCCTGGTTCCCCATGCTGGCCGTGCTGCTGATTCCTTTTACGGTGCTGGTGGCGCTCTCACGCATGGTGCTGGGCCTGCACTATCCCACGGATGTGGTATGTGGCGCGCTTATCGGCTTCGGCCTAGCTCAGGGCGCTTTGGTGTTGATGCCCGTGCTGTAGTCAGCGGCCATGCCAGCAGTCTCTGATCTCCTTTCATCAGCCTTCTGCCCGCCTGGATGCGCTGCTGAATATTGGTGACGAAGGCGGGCGGGGTGGATTTCATGGCCGCCCTGCGGCTGCTACATTCGGGCTTGCTGTCTTTCCAACACCAACAAGAAAGGATGGATGTCATGGCCCTTGCCTATTCCCTGCTGGACGTTTTTGCCGACGCACCTTTTCAGGGCGTGCAGATTCCGGTGGTACTGCTGGACAAGCCCATGTCGGATGCCCACAAGCAGGCGCTGGCGGGCGAGTTCCAGCAAACGGAAACCGTGTTCATTGATGCAGCGGCCAGAGAACCGGCCACGGTTTTCAACAGCAAAGGTCCCTGTCTCTTCGGCGCGCACACCATACTCGCGGCTTCTTATGCAGCCTATGAAAAAGGCTTGGTGCAGGATCAGGGCAATTACAGCTCTTTCAAGCTCACGCAGCAGAAGCAGATTATCGAAAGCCATATCGACAAAGCGGCCAGTGGCCCCGGCGCCATACAGTTCGCGCGCACGCTGAGTCCCACCGTAGATCGTTACACGCCTGAAATTGCGCAGCTTGCTGCGGCGCTGAATACCGAAGAGCGCCATATTTCCTTCAGCAAATACAAGCCCATGGTGATCAGTGTTGATCATCCCGTGCTCATCATTCCATTTACCAAGCCCGAACATGTGCAGGCCGCCAGTTTCAATGTGCAACGCTGGGCCGATCTGGCCGGCCATGTCTATACGCCGCAGCAATTCCTGTTTGCGCCGGGCAGTATTACCGGCAGCACGCAATTCCATGGCCGCCTGATCAATCCCGAGCTGGGACGTGATGTCTTGCCGCCTATAGGCAGTGTGATGCCGGAATTCATTGCCTATCTTGCGGAGCAGGCTGACACCGCCGTCGGCACTCATACGTTCGCGATTGATCGCGGCAGTGACACCACACGCAAAAGCATCCTGCATGCCGAGTTCGACAAGCGCCCTGGTCGCGAAGTGCGTTGCCGCATTGGTGGTCATGTCATCAAGATGGGCAGGGGCGAGTTGTTGTATCCCTGACTGGAAATTGCAGAATAAAAAAGCCCTGGGTATTCAGGGCTTTTTATTTCCATAGGTCAGCTCAGGCGGCGGACCTTGCTTGCAGCATGGAAGCCATCAGCTCGGCCCAATGTGCTGCAGGCGCCACGGTCATGGCTTTCAGTACACAGTCGGGGCCAAAGGTGCCTGTGCCGGAGAGGGCCAGTACGCAGATTCCGCTTTGCAGGGCCTGTTCCATGCAGCTTTTGCCGTAGCCGTCTTCTATATCGGCGATCAGCACATCACAGCGACTGCCATCCCAGGCGGAAAATTCTGCTTCATAACGGAAAGCTGCCATCAGCTGGGCAGCAAGACGTGCACGCGGTGCAGCGTAGTCGGGCAAGCCCGCAATACGGATATCAATACGCATGAAAGCAATGGGCAGGCGCAAAAGCGTGAGGCAGTCGGATGATGTTCATTGATCCACTCTCATCATTGTTATGGGAAATGACAGTGACATCCGTGTAGCGGGCGGGCCGACTTCTCGCTCTTTCCTCCCCGGGCAGGAGGCCTTGGGCGGGGACAAGAAGAAAACAGCGAGAAGAAGGCGACGCCGGACCCAAGCCGCAATGGCCGGGTCCGGGTGAATTATCTGCTGCTCTGTGGGTTCAGGTGCTTATGCCCGGCCTGCAAAAACTTGTTGTGCGGCGACGCTGATAGCAATGTGTGTGCTGCATCGCATAAACCGGCCGCACTGCGTGCGGCAGGGAGGGGTGAGGGAGGGCGTGAACCACGGGTTCTGTTGATTCCGGAGCCCGGAGCCGGCTGTTAAAGTCGTGTCCCGTTTGCGGCAGACGAGTCCCCTCATGAACAGACGACAATTCCTGATTGCCGGCGGTGCCACGGCAGCGGCTGTTGTGGCCGGCGTGGCGGTGCGGCGCAGCACGCAGTCCCCTGCCGATATCACTGCGCTGGCAGAAAAGCTGGCGGCCTTACGCGGGCAGGCACTCACAACGCGGGAAGGCTGGTCACCGTTCAAGGTGTTTTCGCATCTGGCGCAGAGCATAGAACTGTCCATGACCGGCTATCCCGCGCTCAAGTCGCTCGCCTTCCGGCATACGGCAGGTCCCGCGGCATTTTTTGTCTTTGCCAGTGCCGGCGCCATGCGACACCCGCTCACCGAGCCAATTCCCGGCGCGCCCGTGATTGCAGAAGCAGGTGAGGTGGATGCCGCACTGGACAGGCTGTTGCAGGCCTTGGGCAATTTCTCGGCTTATCAGGGCAAGCTGGCGCCACATTTTGCTTACGGTGAGTTAAGCAAGGCCGAATACGCACAGGCGCATGTCATGCACGTGCAGGATCATTTGCGTTTGTTCGAGGCAGGCAAGCCGGTCTGAGTGCTGCTCAGGCAATGATCTCGGACAGCAGGGCACGCATCAGCTGATGCATTTGCGCGCGCTGGCGCGCATCCACCGTGAAGGCCGGCAGCATTTCTCCGCGCTGGCGCAAGATGCTGCGTATATCGCCCATGGAAAAACCCATGCTGCAATCGGCATGGGTGATGCCGATGACGATGCGGATATCGGGCTGGATTTTGCGCAGATCATCAAGCCAGTAATTGCACTGCTCGGCAATATCGCTTTCAGCCGCATTCAGTAGAAGAATCACACCCAATGCGCCTTCCAGAATGATGCTGCGCATGAAAGAGAAATGTTCCTGGCCGGGCAGGCCGTAAACAAAAAGCGGCGCTTCGCCATCCAGATGTATGGTGGCAAAGTCCATGGCCACGGTCGTGGTCGTCTTCTCGCCATAGCTACCTTCCAGCAAGGGCATTTCTGTGGATACCGGCGCGCTGTCCGCGATGCTGTTGATGGCGGTGGATTTGCCGGCGCCAACCGGGCCGGCCAAAACCAGCTTGATATTGTCCAGGCTCACGACACGCTCTCCTGCTTGTTGTTCTTCAGGCCGAAGCGCTGCATGAGCTTGTTGAGAAAGCTCAGCTCCGGCGGTGACTTCTCCGATCGCGGCGCTGCAATTGGTATTGCAGCCGCCGAACCTTCCACCAGAACGCCAGAGGCGTTCAAGGCCCACAGCAAGGCTGTGGCTTCCAGTGCATCCATCCCGCTTTTTGCAGTGGCTTCGGTGGCGGTGACCGGTGTTTTCTGCAGCAGGCGTATCAGGTTGAAAATATTGGGCACATCCACAGCAAGACCAAGATCGGGCCAGTCACTCAGCGTGTAATGCTTTTCCGGCAGATCAGGAAAGCGTCCTATGCCCTGCAAGGCGGAAAGCACGCAAAAAGCATCCAGCGCCATGCTGTATTGGCAGGTGGAAGCAAGCTCGCTGGCTGTGCTCGGGCTGAAATCCCAGTTAGGCAGGCCAAGGTCGTTTTGTGCGGCCAGCAATTCTTCCTGCGTGCGTGCATAAACGCGCGAAGTCTGGCGGTTGATGATGATGCGGTGCTGTTTCAGCTGCGCCGTGAATATGCCGCTGCCCAGTGTGGGCACCATGGCCAGCATGACCAGACCATTGCCAGCGATGGCCGGGCTGGATTGATTATTCTTTTCTTCCAGCATCGCGGCCAGTTGTCTGGCCAGGATGGCAGCGGGTACGGAGGCTTCCGTCTTGCTCACGGTTTCCGGTCCGCTGTTTCCGTTTTGTGAGAGCGCGAGCACGCTGATGCCGCGGCGTGCTGCCTGTTCGATGCAGCGCGCGCCGTAGGCATCGTCAGCATCGGCAATCAGCACATGGCAGCGTGTGCCATCCCAGGCGGAAATCCTTGCCTCGAATTTGAAAGCGGCCATCAGCTGTGCAGCCAACCGGGCCCGGGGTTCAGCATGGCTGGCAAGACCGGCCGTACGAATATCAATGCGCATGAGTATTACCCGATAGCGGGACAGGGCCCATGCGTATTGCGGCCCCGTGCATGGCTGTTGTGCCGGCTCAGGAAAGATCCAGAGTCTGCTCGAATTTCTTCAGGGACAGTCGCGCCATGGCCAGATTGGAACGCGCGCGATCCAGTGCCACATACAGGAAAACATTCTGGTTGGTTTCCAGAGGGCGAATGAGGTGGTACTGCTTGGCCAGAGATATCAGGATGTCTTCAATGCCGTCGTTCAGATTCAGATTCGCGGCAACACGGCGCTTGGCGCGTACCACTTCGGTATTGCCGGCTGCTGCTACTTCCAGATCAATACCGCTGCCTATGCCGGACATCAGCATGCCGCTGTCCTGATCAACGAGGGCGGCGGCAATGAAGCCGTCAATGCTGGTCAAAGGCTCAAGGCTGAAATTGCTCATGGTGTAACTCCTGTTTGCTTGGATTTAAGAAAGAGTGGACGTAACGGGTTGTTCAAGCAGGCGCGCGAGAGCAGCAGCACCATCGAGGGCGGCACGCAAAACGGTGGCGAGGTTTTCCATGTCGGTGGCGCCTATGGCCAGGGCAAAGCGCAGGCTTTTCGTGGGAATGCGCACGGTCACGACCGAGCCGGTTTCGGCGGCAATAACGGAATAGCGGCAGCGGCTCTGGCAGGCTTCGCGCGCATAGGATTCGCTCAGGCCCAGCAGGGAGCTCGTCATCGCGGCAATACGTTGCCCGTCACTCCTGGGTACGCCATGCACGTGCGCAAAGGAGCGGCCATCTACCGAAGCCAGGCTGATGAAGAAAATGGAAGGGTGCTTTTCCAGAATGCGACGCAGCTCGGCTTCACATTTTATCTGGAGGCTGGAGGCGGCTGCCGGAGCAGACGCAATCGTTGTCGTGTTCATCAGCAATGAACTCACTCTGGGTCATGAAAAAGACAGAGGGACGTCCATGTGATGTGGCGAGCTCTTCTCGGGATTTCCCAGCGGGATAAATAGAGAAGAATGGGAAGCTGATCCTTATGGCTGGCTGCCCGTGGTACTTCAGAAAAGCTGAAGGCCTGATCGGGTGAAATCAGTCATGGGAGATTATTAGTTATCATTCCGGCGCGCGCACTTATGCCTGCCCTGCAAAAACTTTTTGCCGGGCGACATTCCTTGGTTCACGCAATTGAAATAATCAGAGAGGAAGTATCTCGTCGAAATTTACAATGTAAATTGTTCTGTTGAATTGATTTATGTGGTTTCGACAAGGGCGGCTTCGCACAGGAATTCAAGCCTATGAATGCCACTGGATGGAATATGAAAACCTTCTGTCGATATATGCAAGGCATGTCGTCGGCATACCTGATTTCGGGGTTGATGTTTATAGGGTCATGGCGCTTGAGCGCTTGTGTGGCTGGCAGTGCGTATGTGCAAGGCGCCTTCCCGAATATTCCTCTGTAGTGCTGTCAGGGGCTGGTCTGAGGGGAGGCTCTGGGTGCTGGCTGTTTTCGGCGCTGTGTACGATGGCTAGACGCTTTTCTTTGAGTCTTGCGGCGACTACGTATTCATGGATTTCCGGCGATTTGCTAGATTCGGCAGTTTTTAAAGATACCCTTCCGGGGCGTCAAAAAACTTGTCGGAACGATTCATGTCCATTGTTAATGCTTGGCGGCTTTCTGTCCTGTGTGCTGTCTTCCTGCTCTTGACTGCTTGTGGTGGTGGGAGTGGTGGTGCCTCTGTAATTAGTAGTAATACCCAGCAATTGTCCGGGGTGGCGGCAACCGGCGCTGCGGTGCGTGGCGTCGTATCGCTCAAAGATGTCGCAAGTGGGGCCATGCAAAGCACGCGTACGGATAACGGATCGTATACCTTCAATGTAACGGGGCTTGCGGGGCCATTCATACTGCATGTGAAGTCCGACGATAATACGGTCGAGCTATACAGCGTCGTCAGGAAGGGCGGCGCAAGTACGCGTGCAAATATAAACCCTCTGACGACCTTGATCGTGATGCGAATGGCATCGCAAATTCTCTTTCAATCTACAGATCCCGAAGCAATTTATAATAACCCCGCCAATTTCCTGGATTTGAATGATATTGAGTATGAAGAGGCCAGGGCATGGGTGATTGATCACACTTCTCCCTATTTTCGTCAAAGCCTTGATGCTCATGGTGTGGATGAAGGGGTGGTAAATCC
>JAVHYE010000136.1 GCA_031119295.1 Pedobacter sp.
CCATCACTCATCAGTTCTTGATCCTGTACTTCATACGGCGAGCAAGGCCCGCACGCGCTCAAGATCTTCAGCCGTATCCACACCGGGCGGCAGCTCGACAGCAGCCACATCCACATGGATCTTCACGCCGTTATAAAGCGCACGCAGCTGCTCCAGCGCTTCCAGTTGTTCGATTTCCGCTGGCGGCCAGCCCACATAGGCATGCAGGAAAGCCACGCGATAGGCATAGATCCCCAGATGGCGCAGATAGAGCGAGCTTGCCGGCAACAGGGATTTGTCCTTGGCAAAGACATCACGCGCCCAGGGCATGGGCGCGCGGCTGAAATACAGGGCATTGCCCCGCACATCACGCACCAGCTTGACGATATTGGGATTGAAAAGCTGCGCCGCATCGGCCAGCGGCTCGGCCAGCGTGGCTATGCCGGCGTCCTGCGAAGCCGCGAGATTGGCAGCGACCTGGTTGATGACGGCCGGTGGAATCAGGGGCTCATCACCCTGCACATTGACGATGATGGTGTCATCGGCCCAGCCCTTTTTCTTCGCCACTTCCTGCAGGCGATCCGTGCCGGAAGGATGATCGGGCGAGGTCATCACGACGTCAGCACCAATGGCGCGGGCAGCTGCTTCGATACGCGCATCATCGGTGGCCACCACCACTTCCTCCGCATCACTCTCCAGTGCGCGCGCATAAACATGGGCAAACATCGGCTTGCCGGCAATCTCCAGCAAGGGCTTGCCCGGCAGGCGGCTGGAGCCGTAACGCGCTGGAATGACAACCTTGAATCCCATCAATAATTCCCCGGAGTTTTTTAAAGACCGCGCTCTTCAGCGCTGAGCGGACGTGCCTCTTCCTCCAGCATGACGGGAATGCCGTCACGTATGGGAAAGGCCAAGGCATCGGCCCGGCACAGCAGCTCTTTCTTTTCTGCCTCGTAGCGCAAGGGACCCTTGCACAGAGGACAGACCAGGATGGCCAGCAATTTCTTGTCCAGCATGGTGTTACCTCGCACTCTCTTTTTGCGGCCTTTGCTTCTGCTGCATTTTCTTCTGACGCACTGCCTGCAGGCTTTGCAGCAGTGTCACGTAAAAATCTTCCGGCAATACCGCTTTCACCGGCACATACCACCAGCCGGGCTCGGCCAGTGCCATGCACTTCACGGCATCTTTTTCCGTCATCACCACAGGCCTGCCATCGGCAAAACTGAGCTCGCGCGTGGAATACACATGGTGATCAGGAAAAGCATGTTCGGTGACGACATAGCCCTGAGTACGCAGCTGTGCAAAAAAGCGCGCCGGATTACCGATGCCGGCCACTGCATGCACCTGATCTCCGGGCACAGGAGCAACGGCTTCTTCCCGGCGCAGGTTCTGCCAGGGCTGTTGCGCCAGCGTCATTGCAGCCGAAGCCGGCCATACAAAACCGTCACCATTGATCACGACCTGTTGCACGCTGTGCAGACGCGAAACCGGCTCGCGCAGCGGCCCCATGGGCAGCAGATGACCATTGCCCACACCGCGCGCACCATCAATCACGGCAATCTCGATATCGCGGGCCAGGGCGTAATGCTGCATGCCGTCATCACAGAGCACGACATCACAATCAAAATTCGCCAGGAGATGCGCCACTGCGGCACTGCGCTTGGGGTCCACCACCAGCGGTACCGCGGTGCGACGAAACAAGGTCAGAGGCTCGTCGCCGCACTCTTCGGCAATCACATCTTCATTGACGATGAGCGGATAATCCCCGTGGCCGCCATAACCGCGACTGACGACACCGGGTTTGAAACCTTCGGCACGCAGGCGCTCTATAAGGGCCAGGGTCAGCGGTGTCTTGCCGGTGCCACCCACCGTGATATTGCCCACCACCACCAGGGGCACCGGAAAATCCTGCGCGCTGAAAATGCCGGCACGATAAAGCCAGCGGCGCAGTCCGGTAATCAGCGCATACAGCAGCATGAGTGGCCACAACAGCCACAGGGCCGGATGGCCCTCATGCCAGGCCCGCGTGAACCACTGGCTCACACGGCACCCGGTGCGTCATCAGCAGCGATATCATCCTCGGCAAAATTGCGGCTATGCAGCTGTGCATACGCACCATTTTTTGCCAGCAACTCCGCATGCGTTCCCGCCTCCACCAGACGTCCGGCATCCATGACCACGATGAGGTCGGCGCTTTCTATGGTGGACAGACGATGTGCAATCACCAGCGTGGTACGGCCCTTCATGATTTCATCCAGCGCGGCCTGGATATAAAACTCGGACTCGTTATCCAGCGCACTGGTGGCTTCATCCAGTACCAGGATGGGCGCGTCCTTGAGCAGGGCACGGGCAATGGCAATGCGCTGGCGCTGTCCGCCGGAAAGCTGCACGCCATCCTGCCCGACTCGCGTTTCATAACCATCGGGCAGAGCCATGATGAAGTCATGGGCATAAGCGGCACGCGCGGCCTGTTCTATTTCGTCGCGCGAACGATTACGGAATGCGCCGTAGGCAATATTGTGCGCAATGGTGTCGTCAAACAGCACGACCTTCTGGCTCACCGTGGCAATCTGCTTGCGCAAGGCAGGCAGCTTGTAGTCCTGGATGGGCTGGCCATCAATCAGCACCTGACCATGGTCGGCTTCATAAAAACGCGGCAGCAGATTGACCAGCGTGGTCTTGCCGGAACCCGAGCGGCCAACAAGGGCCACGGTCTGTCCCGGCTTTACACTCAGATTGATGCCCTGCAAAACCGGCTTGTCCGGCTGATAGGAAAAATCGACATCGCGGAATTCGATATCACCGCGCAGACGCTCAACTTCGAGCGTGCCTTTGTCAGCTTCCACCGGCATGTCCAGCAGCTCGAAAACCGAGGCCGATGCAGCAATGCCGCGCTGTATCTTTTCGTTGACCTCGGTCAGCGAACGTACCGGACGCTGCAGCATGCCGGCCGCCACAATATAGGAAACGAATTCGCCAGCGCTGATGCCCTGCATGAGAGCAGGCTGCAAAGCCACCCAGATCACGCCGCCCATGGCAATTGCCAGCAGCAATTGGACCAGGGGCGTACTCAGCGAGCTGGTCACCACCATCTTCATGCCCTGCCGCAGGTTTTCCTTGGAGGCCTTGTCAAAACGCTGGCGCTCATAGGCTTCACCGCCATAGGTTTTAACGACCTGAAAGGCAGACACGGTTTCATTGACGGCGTGATTCACATCTCCCATGGCATTCTGGATTTTGCTGGAGAGCTTGCGGAAACGCTTGCTGGCTACCCGGATCAGCAGGCCCGCCATGGGGCCTATGACCAGCAGTGACAGCGACAGCCGCCAGTTCATATAGAAGAGATAACCCAGCAGGGTCACCACGACAAAACCTTCGCGCACGATGGTTTTCAGCGCGTCGGTCGCGGCACCGGTCACCTGCTCCACATTGAAGATGATTTTTGCCGAGATATGGCCGGGCGAGTTCAGGTGGTAGTAGGCCGCCGGCAGCACCAGCAATTTGTCAAAGAGCTCACGGCGCATTTCGTAAACGATATTGCGTGACACCAGCGACAGAAAATAATTGCCGACAAAAGAGCCGACGCCACGCATGAAGACCACCCCTATCACCAACAGGGGAAAGAGGTTCATATGCTTCTGATCGCCATGCTGGATGGCATCAATGATGAATTGCACCAGCTTGGCACTGGCGGCTTCGGTCATGCCATTGAAGAGAAAGCCCAGGGTGCCGATCAGGAAGAACAGCCAGAAGCGGGCCGTGTATTTCAGCAGGCGCTTGTAGGCTTGTGCCCCGGTCATCGCTGGCGCAGGTGTTGGTGTGTTCATGCTTTACGCCTGTGGGAAAGACCAGCAACCCGGGCGGGCCTGGCCGAGAGCAGCCGGATTATTTGTCTTCCGGCTGCCGCGTGCTGATGCTGAGACTCTGGAAGCCCATCTGGCCGGCCACATCCATGACGGTGACCACGGACTGGTGCGGCGTATTGCCGTCAGCTGAAATCATGAAGGGAATATCACGGCTGCCTTCGCTGGCTTTTTCAATCGCCGAGCGCAGGCTCACCGCCTGCTTGCTGCCCAGCACCTGGCCATTGATGGCGTAGTCCCCCGTGGAGCTGATGGACACTTCAATGGAATTCACCGGCGCCTGTGCGGCGGCATCGCCCTTGGCCTCGGGCAGGCTGATCTGCAGCTTGCTGGCCTTGGTGAAGGTGGTGGACAGCATGAAGAAGATGATGAGGAAAAGCAGGCAATCAATCAGCGGGGTGAGATTGATGTCCAGCGAGTCCTGGGCGGGACGACGGAGTTTCACGCCGTGGTCTCCCGCGTCTTGCCGTCACGTGCCGCAGGCTTGGCCGGCGCCGCCTTGTCCTGGAAATCCACTTCGCGATCACCGTGCACGATGTCCACGAGCTTGATGGCCTGCTGTTCCATTTCTACAGTGATGGTGGTGATGTGACGTGTGAACCAGCGGTGCATGACCAAGGCTGGAATGGCCACGGCAATACCGCCAGCGGTGGTGATGAGGGCTTTGGAAATACCACCGGCCAGCAGGGCCGGATCATTCATGCCGCTGGAGGTCACGGCCATGAAAGCTTCGATGATGCCCACCACGGTGCCGAGCAGACCCAGCAGCGGAGAAATCACGGCAATGGTGCCGAGCAGGGAAAGATAGCGCTCCATTTCATGCACGACATGAGAGCCGGCTTCTTCAATGCTCTCTTTCATGATTTCGCGGCCGTGCTTGGAGTTGAGCAGGCCGGCAGCGAGGATTTCACCCAGGGGAGAGTCAGCACGCAGTTCTTTCAGTTTGGCGGCATCAAGCTGGCCGGCCTTGATCCATTTCCAGACTCGCGCCAGCAAATCCGGCGGCGCCACGCGCGCGGTACGCAAGGACCAGGCGCGCTCCAGACTGATGGCCAGGGCCAGGGTGGATGCCAGAAGAATCGGCAGCATCAACCAGCCACCCGCCTTGATAAGCTCCCACATCAGTCCTGCACTCCCGTATGGTCAAAAACACCCGGCCAAGCCGGCAAAATCGCGACTACTTTACCGATTAAACCCTACCCCGCCAAGCGCGCCCGCAGCGCCTTGGTTCTCATAAAAAAACCGCCCTGACTCTCAAAAAAAGCTTGCAGTTTCACCATCTTGCCAATAGCGGCCAGCCTCGTGACGAAACTCCGACACGCGCACTTTGCCGCCCTCTTCCAGCGTCAGCATAAGAGCCCCTGCGGCGGCAGTATTGCGCCAGGGAATACCGGCCTCCTGCAGCCGTTCCAGCAAGACCGGACTGGGGTGGCGGAAAGCATTGCGATAGCCCGCGGAAACGATGGCCAACCGGGGCTGCACGGCTGCCAGCCAGTCCATGGAGCTGGCATTGCGACTGCCGTGATGACCCAGCACCAGCACCGGGGAGTTCAAGGCCGACGCTGGCAGGCGTGACAACAGCAAACCCTCGCCCTGTGCTTCCAAGTCGCCCGGCAAAAGAATGGCCGCCTTGCCCCGGCTCACGCGCAGCACACAGGAGCGGTTGTTATCACGCACCACCTGCTGCCACTCACCGGCATCCGGATACAGCAACTCGAATTGCCAGCCCTCCCATTGCCAATGGCGGCCAGCACGACAATCCCGCCACGGCACAGCCTCTGGCGCACTCAGGCCCTGCGGTCGCACCCCCGACACTTCAGCCACGCGCATGCGCTGCAGGATGGAAGCGGCACCTCCGGTGTGATCATTGTCGTCATGACTGAGCAGCAGCATGTCCAGGGAATGAATGCCGAGCTGACGCAGTGCCGGCAAGACATGACGGCGGCCGGCATCATTGTCCGGCCCCAACGCAGGACCGGTGTCGTAAAGAAGACGATGCTCCGAAGTCTGCACCAGCACAGAAAGCCCCTGCCCTACATCCAGCACGACGACGCGCAACTGCTCCGGCGGCAGATGATCGCGCCAGAGAAAAAGCGGCAGCAGAAACACGGGGGCAAGCCAGCGCCACATCGCCTGCATGGGCTGCAGCAGGCAAAACAAGGCCAGACAGAAAAAAGCGAGACTGCTCCAGCCGGGCAGACTCCAGTCCATATTCGCCCAGGGCCAGGACTGCATTTGCTCGAGCAATGCATCCAGCATGCTCAGCGCAGCCATGCCGGCCTGCCAGAAAAATGTCGCCACGCTATTGGCAGAAAACAGCCAGGCCAGCAGACCGAGGAGCCCGGCAGGCACCACGACAAATGTGATGAGGGGAATGGCGAGCAGATTGGCCAGGGGCGAAACCAGACTGGCCCGCTCGAAAAACCAGAGCGTGAGCGGCAACAGCAAAAGCGACATGGCCAGCTGCACCAGCAGCGCCTGCTGCCACAGCGGCCGCTCATGCCGCGGCTGTCCCATCACCAGAAGGATGGCCACGGCACCAAAGGACAACCAGAAACCGGCGGCATGAACCGCCAGCGGCGACCACAGCAATACGGCCAGCAGGGCCAGCAATAAAATGATCAGCGGCGGCAGGCGGCGTCCGCTGCAAACGGAGAGCAAGACCACCGCCAGCATGATGAGTGTGCGTTGTGTGGGCACGGAAAAACCGGCGACAAGGCTGTAGGCCAGTGCCAGCAGAAATCCCGCCAGCAAAGCCGGCCGGTGCAAGGGGCAAGACAAGGCAAGACGCGGAAAAAGCCGCAACAGTTGCAGCAGCAGAAATGCCGCAGCCAATGCCAGCATGGTGATATGCAGACCGGAAATCGCCATGAGATGCACAACCCCGGTAGCGACATAACGCTCCCAGTCAGCGGCGGCAATCAAGGCACGATCACCCGTAATCAGGGCGAGCAAGACGCCAGCCTGATGCGACTCGGGAAAGCTCTGCAAAAAATGCTGGCGCAAAGACCAGCGCAGGCCATCCATGCTGAAAGTGGCAGGCGCCTCGCAGCGCAGCGATTTTGCCGTTCCCGTGGCTGTCACGCCTTCGGACAGCAACCAGACTTCGTAATCAAAACCACCCGGATTGGCCAAGCCATGCGGACGTTTCAACCGCAGCTGCATGCTGCAAAGCGCTTGCGGGCGCAGCAGCTCCGGCTGTGCGGAAAAAATCTGGAATTCACCACGGACGGCGACAGGCTCACCGGCCGGACCTTGCAGTTCCTGCGGCCGAAAACGGAAACGCTGGCCATGCAGCACCGACTCGGGCAAGGCACTGACCACCCCGCGTGCCCTCAGCTCTACGCCTTCCCATTGCACCGGCAGACGCGCATCCAGTGCTTGCTGCGCCGTCAGCACCGACCAGGAAAATGTGGTCAACAAGGCCGCCAGAGACAGAAATATTTGCGCCGACCGGCGATAGCGATGCAGGACGAGAGAAATCAGCAGGGCCGTCAGTGCCAGCAAAGGCGACAGCCATAGCGGCGGCAGGACAGGCAACAAGGGCAATAGCAGCAGACCCGCTGCCAGCGCGACGAGAATGGCCATGACACATCCTTGTGATGGGCAAACTCCGCTCTTTTAGCATGAAGCCCGCGTCGCGACATGACGTGGAAACCGCAAGATTCACATTGACCCTGACGTCGCATTTGGAAAAGATGGCGCCGATTTCAATGCCAGCGCCTCTTCATGCCCAAACACCTGATACGCCGCTACCTGCCCGAGCCCGAGCGCCTGATCCAGCATCCCTCGCTGCGCTTCATGAGCAAGCGCCTGGCCGATCCCAGCCTCTGGCATCTGAACCGGCGTTCTGCGGCAGGCGCCGCTTTCTGGGGTCTGTGGTGTTCCATGCTGCCGATGCCGCTGCAGATGATTCCGGCCGCCGGACTAGCCCTGCTCTTTCGCGTCAACCTGCCCATGACCATTGCCCTGGTATGGATCAGCAATCCGCTAACCCTGCTGCCCCTGCTCTGGCTCTCCTGCTGGGTGGGCACGCATATGCTGGGCCTGCCCATGCCCAGCATGGTGGAACTCGGACAGTGGATAAGCAGCCTGAGTGGCGACAGCAATACATCGCCATCGCTGTCGCGCTATCTGGCGCCAGTGGCACTGGGAGCGGTGAGTGTGGGATTTGCCATGGCCTGTACAGGCTATGCGCTGATGCGCCTGTTCTGGCGCTGGCATGTGACCAGGGCCTGGCAGCGCCGCCGCGAGGCGCGCGCTACGAAATAAATCAGGCCGTTGCAGTCGCCGGCACGGTCAGGCGACCGTGATCCATGCGCAGTATGCGGCCGGCAGAAGCCGCCAGACCCAGATCATGCGTGACGATGATCAGACTGGTGCCCAGCTCGCGATTGAGTTCGAACAACAGGGCCTGGATTTCCTGGGAAGTATCGTTGTCGAGATTGCCGGTCGGTTCATCCGCCAGCACCATCGCCGGCTCCGTCACCAGCGCACGCGCCAGGGCCACACGCTGGCGCTCACCACCGGAAAGCTCTGACGGCTTGTGCTGCAAGCGCTGACCCAGCCCCACCCGGCGCAACAAGGCATCCGCCTTTTTCTGCGCCTCTGCAATATCGCCATCGCGCAGCAAAAGCGGCATGCAGACATTTTCCAGTGCCGTGAATTCCGGCAGCAGATGATGGAACTGGTAAACAAAACCAATATGGCGATTGCGCAGCACGCCGCGCTGCACTTCATTGCAGCGGCTGAAGTCCTGACCACAGATTTTCACTTCACCCGCACT
>JAVHYE010000137.1:0-2698 GCA_031119295.1 Pedobacter sp.
GACGGATTCCGTTGCTCGTAATATATGAAACGCGGCAGCTGTTGCTTCTCCAAATAGGATGCATCTGCATGCCGATGCAATGTCTGATTGTGCGATATCTTCTAGCCTTTCAAATAGGCCATCTTTTAGTAAGCGATCAGGATGATTTAGTAGAACATCGGTGTTGAATCTTCGGCTTGGAAGAACATATATCTTTTTCGTAAGTGCCTCAGCAAATACTACACTCTCCATTTTCGTAGAGTGAGTTGTTATTTTTTTACATAAGACTTCACCAACTTCAGAATTCTCTTCGAGTGCTCCAAGGCCGGCCTCTATTTCTTCATATTCTGATGATTTAGTGAATGCGATAGAGACAGCAAAGTCCGCTTTTTCGAGAACTCCTTTAAGGTCCTTGAGGACATCAATAACGAACGTGCTTGTATATGACTTGTTTGCGTTTCTTAGTAACCGTAGAGCCAGTCCAATTTTTATGTATTCATAACTGTCCTGTGCGAGCACTGTATCTCTCCTTTGATATAACGTTAAGTAGGCACCTATAAGGTGCCTATACCTGTAAATTCAAATTAGGGTGCCTAATTCTTTAGTCCAGTTGCAAGGTTTTGAAACTGCTTTGGTCTGATCAGGGATAGGCACCAAGTGTCCTGATATCCGGGCAATTAAATGAGCCTGTTCTGTGCCTGTCCATGGTCTCTGACTGCTTTCCGTATTTGCCGCAAATGCCTGCAGCTAAAGGCCGTTCTGCTTACCACCACGGCCCCACAATCTTTTCTCCTTTGAACTCCACGCCCTCGGCCTTGAGTTTGCGGCGCTGTTCGGCACCGCCGGCGGAGTCGGCGCTCATGGCGGATTTGCCGTCGGCGCGGATCACGCGCCACCAGGGGGTCTTGCTGCGGTCGGGGAGTTCGCGCAGGACGCGGCAGACGAGGCGGGCGTAGCCGGGCAGGCCGGCGCGCTTGGCGACTTCGCCATAACTGGTGACATGGCCCTTGGGAATGCTGTTCAGGGCCATGAGGATGGCTTGCTGCTTTTCGCCCATATAGAAGAAGTCTCTGGTTGGCGGAGTAGGCGTTCTTATACCACTGGAGAAAAGGGCAGGGGCAAGGGGCTGATCATGGCCATGACGACCCGGGCGGGACGTAAAAATTCATAATTGCCGCCTCCGCCTGTCCTGACGGTTTTGCGCTTCGTCGGCGATCTGTTCATCGGAAAGATGGACTAAAGGCTGGGACGCAAGTTCTGTATCAGTGCTTGAGCCTGTGAGCTGACAGGAAGCGGCAAGTGGCCATTACGTGACGCCCGTCTGAAATCCTGTTCTTTGGTGGCAGATTTCGCATGGTGACTGGTTGGTGCCGTCCGGATGTCCCGAATTAACGGTGACAAAACTGGTCAGATGTTGTTCGCAATGTCGCCATGATCTGTTCGCACCAATGAATGTTTCAGAGCGACAAGTATTTTTACGGATATTTTATTTACAAAGCCGATGAGTAGAATGCCGCGCTTATGGAAGTAGGGCCGCAAGGCCTGTGTTGGCGGTAAGGGAAACCGACGTTGTTCATTATTCGGGTGCCCTATGTCTAGCTGCATATTTCCGTATTCCTGTCCTGTCTTTTCTGATTCTTGCCTTCCTTGCGCATCACCCCTGAATCAGGGGGTGGGGCAATGACGCTGCTCAATACCCAGACCATAAAGGCCCGCACCCGCATCCATCATCTTGGCCTGCCCGCGCGCGACCTCCTGGTGGTTCAGAGCATGTTCCGCATACAGGCGGATCTCGCCGAGCGTTATGTTTTCGGTGACTCCAGCACGGGTGATCTGGTCGATCTCGTCTTCGTGAATGCCGATGATCATGGTGCGCTTGCCTCCTGGGAGCGTCTGCGCCAGCAGCGTCCTGAAGTGGTGCCCATCATGGTTTCCGATCATGAGCGTCGCTCGCTCAGCAATGTCTGGGTGCAGCGCCCCCTGGATTTCCGCAATTTTTCCTCCTTGCTGGATGCCATTACCTCCGCCGATATCAACCGCCCCGGCACGCGCGATCTGCCGCTGGATTCCGGTGTGTTGCGTGTGCTGGTGGTGGACGACAGCTTTCCCGCGCGCCAGTTCATCAAGATCAAGCTGGAAGAGCAGGCGGCCAAAAACCAGATGCAGGTGGCCATCGATTTTGCCGACAGCGGCGAGCGCGCCCTGGAAGTGGCGGCCGGCAGCGAATACGACGTGGTCTTTCTGGATGTGGAAATGTCCGGCATGGACGGTTTTGAAACCTGCGCCCAGCTCAAGAAAGTGAGGCCGCGCCTGCGTGTGGCCATGCTCACCGGCAAGGTGCACTCCACGGATTTCCAGCGCGGGCGCGCAGCGGGTTGCGACAACTACCTGGCCAAACCGCCCAATGATGCGGACCTGCGCACCGTACTGCACCTGACTTCCTTCAAGAAAATCACCCTCAAGAAATAAGACCGGCCCCAGCCGGTTCCGGAGCTCCCGATGAATCTCCTCAGTAATTTCCGTCTCAGCACGCGTATCTATTTGCAGCAGGCCATCCTGGTGCTGGCCCTGATAGGTCTGTCCGTGTTCTCGCTCATGAGTGCGCGCGATGTGGCTTTTGAGTCCAGCCAGATCAAGAATAGCGAAATGCCGCTGGTGGCTGATATGTCGCAGGCCGCCAGCCGCTTCCTGCGCCGCAACCTGAATTTCGAACGTATCC
>JAVHYE010000137.1:2708-8506 GCA_031119295.1 Pedobacter sp.
ACGGCCCGGACATGGCCCGCGATGCCGAAGCCCGAAAGCAGTTTGAAGACCGTCTGGGCCGCTTCCGCATGCACCATGCTGATGCCATGGAGTTCCTGACCAGTGCTTCCAAGCGGGTGGAAACCTTCATCGTCGAGGAGAAAGGCAGTGGTGATGCTGCGCATGTGGCCGCGCTGGAAAAAATTCTGGTGTCCATGCAGGACATCACCAAACGCGAGAAGGACTTTGCCCGCTTTGTGGACGATATGGCGGCTGATTTTGAAGCCGGCCGCACCCAGGAAGCCACCGAGGCGGGTGAAAAAATTACACCGACCGTGATCGAGAACAATGCCGCCCTGGAAAATTTCAGCCTGGATGTACAGAAGCTCCAGGAAATTCCGGTGGATGCTATCGGCACCCTGAGTGCAGATCTCGTGCGCAAGCTCATGATCATCTCAGGCATCGTCATTGTGCTGGCCCTGATCATGATTGTGTACACCGGCCTCATCCTGCAGGGTCTGCGCAAGGCCATGGTGAATATCGGCAGCTCGGTACAGCAGGTGGCTTCGGCTGCTTCGCAGAGCAGCAATGCCATCAGCGTGGTGGCCGATGGTTCCAAGCAGCAGTCGGAAGCGATTTCGCAAGCCGTTACGGCGGTCAGCCAGTCGGCTGCCGTGCTGAGTGATGTCTCGCGCAGTGCTGAAACCGCCAGCGATCTGGCACGTCAGGCGGTGACCACGATTGATGCCGGCCGCGACCAGATGGGCAAGATGGTGGATGTGGTGAACCGCATTGCCGACAACAGCGGCAAGATCAACAAGATCACCGATGTCATCAATAACATCGCCAGCCAGACCAATATGCTGTCCCTCAATGCTGCCATTGAAGCCGCTCGTGCCGGCGAGCATGGCAAGGGCTTTGCCGTGGTGGCCGAGCAGGTGCGCAAGCTCGCAGAAAGCTCGCGTGCTTCCGTGCAGGACATCATCGAGCTGGCACAGCTGGCAGCGCGTGACGCCAATGAATCCGTGACCGCCGCTGACCGCGTGAGCGCCGAGCTGGGCCGTATTTCCGGCGCGGCTACGGAAACCGTGCACATGATGCAGAGCATTGCCACGGCCATGGAAGAGCAGGTGGCCACGGTGGAAGAGCTGCAGCACAACATGGATACGCTGAAGAGCATCGGCAATAACAACGCCAATGCGGCCGAGGAAATCACGCAGACCATTCTCGAGCTTTCGCATATTGCCGACGACACCAATACCGAAGTGCGCAAGTTCAATATCTGAGCCTCCCGAGACTGAATGGCGAGACAAGTCATGCAGACGCGTCCTTCCCTGAGCGACATGCTGGCCGGCCTGCAGAAATTGCGGGCCAAGCCGGCTGACGTGCCGGCACCGGCCGCTGCACCAGCGGTGGCCCGGCCGGTGGCGCCTGCACGACCGGTCCTGCCCGCAGTTGCCAAGCCGGCGGTCATGCCGATAGCAGCATCCGCCTTGCCAGTGCAGCGTTTGCTGGATGTGCTGCGCAGTTTTGCCGGCTTCCGCTCCACGCCACATTTGCAGCGCAAGCTGGAAAAAGTGTTCCGTGACATGGGGCCGGAGGAGTTGTCACGCTGGGTGGATACGCTGCTGGCGGATCCCGCACGCCGTGAACTCATTGCGCTGGTGGAGGACCTTACCAATCACGAAACCTATTTCTTTCGTGATACGCCACAACTCGACATCCTGGAAAAGCATGTGCTGCCCGAGCTGGTGCAGCGCAAGCTGAAGTCTTCCGACAAGACCATACGTATCTGGTCCGCTGCCTGCTCTACCGGCGAGGAAACCTGGACGCTGGCCTTGATGACGTTGCAAGCCCTGCTCAATGCCGGCATCGCGCGTGAAGTGAGATCAGGGGAAATCTGGTTGCCGGCTGACTGGAAACTGGAAGTGCTGGGCACGGACATTTCCCGTCAGGCCGTGCGTGTGGCCAAGGCAGCGGCTTATCGCACCGAGGCACTGGCTTCCTTCCGCCAGTTTCCCGGCAGCTATCTGCGCTTTTTTGACGATGCGCCTTCGGCCGGTCCCGGCCAGCCCGCGTATCGCCATGTGCGCGAATCGCTGCGCCGTCATGTGCGCTTCGAGCTGTTCAATCTGGTGAGTGCCGAGCCGCCGTGCCGCAATCAGGATCTCGTGCTTTGCCGCAATGTGCTCATCTATATCGATACCGCGGTGCACGGTGATGTGCAGCGCATGATGGCGGCCTCGCTGCGGCCTGCTGGCCATCTCATGCTGGGCGTGGTGGATCGTTTGCAGCCGCGCGAGCTTTTCAATGACCGCTGGTTTTCCCGGTGTGTGATTCATGAACGAAAATAATCTTGCCGCCACGCGCGGCCTGCTGCTGTTCCGCAGCGGCGAACGCTGTTTTGCCTTGCCCGATGCGGCCGTGCTGGAAATCGTGCCGGCCGGCATCGTGAGCCCGCTGCCTTTCACACCCTCCTGGGTGGAAGGGCTGGCGAATGTGGGCGGGCGCATCCTGCCGCAGGCCAGTCTGGCGGCCTTGCTGGGCGATGCCGCCGGTACCGGTGGTGATCTGCTCGTAGTGGCCACGCCGCAGGCGCAATGCGCCTTGCATGTGGACGAGGCTCTGGCCCGTATCGAATTGCCGGCCGATGCCGTGCAGGCCTTCATGACTGATGATGATCGCGCGGCCGCCTATATCAGCGGCGAATTTTCCTGGCAGGGGCGCATCGTGCTGCTGCTGGACAGCGAAGGTCTGGGCGAATTGTTTGCCGTGGGTGAAGCGCCCGCGGGTGACAGCGCCGGTCTGCTGGGTCGTCTGGATGAAAATGAAGAAGAAGCGCATGACAGCGGCCTTGCCTGTCTGCGTTTCCGTTGTGCCGGTGAAGCCTATGCCATGCCGCTGGCGCAGGTGGGTGAAATCATTGCCTGCACCGGCATCACGCGCGTGCCCGGTGCGCCCGCCATGGTGGCCGGCATTGCCACGCTGCGTGATGAGCCTTTGCTCATGGTGAGTCTTTCCGTCTTGCTGGGTTTGCCGGCAAGTGAGGCCACGACAGCGCTGCTGCTGGAAAACGGCGGCCTGCGTCTCGGCCTGCTGGTGGATGCGGTGGATGGCATGAGTACCTTCCCCGACAGTGCATTGCGCCTGCTGCATGAGGCGGCCGGCGATGTGGCGGGTGTGCTGCATGACGAACAGGGGCTGGTGCTGGGCCTGCTGGACAGTGCGCGCCTACTGCGCCCCGAGCGCGAAATGCAGCTGGCGCCTTTTGTGCCGGCACGGCGTCAGCGCGCCGCCGAGCGTGAGCGCATTTTCCTGCCGCATCTGCAGGTGAAACTTGGCGATGAAATGTTCGGCATTCCGTTGGAGCTGGTGCAGCGCATTGCGCCTTGGAACGCACCGGAAGTCGTGCACGATGACGAGGGCCGTGTGGATGCCGTGGTGCAAGTCGAGGGCGAAGTGTTGCCGGTATTGGCAGCGCAGCGTCTGCATCAGGCGGCCAGCAGTCATGCCGCTGCGGCTTGGGTCATCGTCGGCCGTGACGGCAATTTCTGGGCCGTGGCCGTGGATGAAGCCCGTGCCATCGTGCAAGTCGCAGCAGACAGCCTGGAGAAAATCGGCAACGGTGCCGGTCTCGTGGATGCAGTTGCCCGCGTGGATGACAGCCTGCTCTCCATAGTCTCGCTGCATCCCCTGCTGGATGCCGCCGCATGATACGCCTGCCTTTTTTCTCCGAGACAGCACCACGCCGCCGCACGGTGACGGTGCTGGTCGTCGATGATTCCGGCTTCATGCGCATGGCCTTGCGCAAGATGCTGGAGCGCGATCCCGCCATACGCGTGGTGGGCGAGGCGACAACGGGAGAAGAGGCTTTGCGTCTGGCGCGCGTGCAGCGTCCGGATGTGGTGACCATGGATGTGGAAATGCCCGGCGGCGGTGGTCTGGAGGCTACGCGTCTCATCATGGAGCAGTGTCCCACCAGCATCATCATGGTGAGCTCGCTTACCAAAATGGCCGCCGACACCACGCTGAAAGCGCTGGCCTGTGGCGCGGTTGATTACATTCCCAAGGCCTCTTCCTTTGTCGATCTCGATATCGTCGCCATCGAAAGGGAGCTGTGTCGGAAAATCCATTACTGGGCCGAGCGTCGTCCCCTGCAAAAGCCGGCGCTGGTGAAAAAATCCGGGCGTCCGCTGGCTTTGAGTGCTGTGCAACCGCGTGGCGTGCCCGATCTTGTGCTGATAGGCGCTTCCACGGGCGGGCCCAAATTGCTGCCGCAGATGTTCCGCGAATTGCCGCGCCTGCCTTGCCCGGTGGTGATCGCCCTGCATATGCCGCCGGTTTATACGCAGAGTTTTGCCGAGCATCTGGCCGCGGACAGCGGCCACGATGTGATCGAAGGTCACGATGGTCTCGTGCTCAAGGGCGGGCAGGTGGTAGTGGCGCCGGGCGGCACTGACAGCCATGTGCAGCCGGTGGGCCGCCATTACACCCTGCGCGTAAAACGCGAGGAGCATTACGGCATACATCCTTCCGTGGACGCGCTGTTTCTCTCGGCCGCACAGCATGCGCGCAATCCCGTTGCCGTTGTTCTCACCGGCATGGGTGATGACGGGCTGCGCGGCGGCCGCGAACTGGCCAAACGCCAGCTGCCGCTGCTCGCCCAGAACGAAGAAAGCAGTCTGGTTTACGGCATGCCACGTGCGGTGGCCGAGGCCGGTGTGGCCAGCGAAGTGCTGTCCACGCAATTGCTGGTACAGCGTCTGACGCAGTGGTGCCAGCCATGAATTTTTCTATCGCACTTTCCGTCATGACAATGAACAAGAATCACAATGCGCTAAGGGCGCCAATGAGGACACAAAGATCATGAATGCTCCTGCAGCGGCTGCGCCGCGTCGCGTACTGATCGTGGACGATTCCTTCCTGATGCGCCGTGTCATACGCAATATCATCGAGCGCGATGAGAGCCTTGCCGTGGCCGGCGAAGCCGCCGACGGCATGGAAGCACTGGAGCAGGTGGCGGCCCTGGACCCGGATGTCATCCTGCTGGATATAGAAATGCCGCGTATGGACGGCATCGAATTCCTGCGCCGTGCCCAGCTCATCACCGATGCCTGCGTCATCGTGATTTCCTCGGTGGCACAGCTGGGCTCGCCGCAAGCCATGGAAGTGCTGGCCCTGGGCGCGGCCGACATCCTGCCCAAGCCTTCCGGTGTACTCAGCGTGGATTTTGAAGAACAGCGCGGTCACGCCCTGCTGGATGCCATTGCCCGTTGCGCCGCCTGAGGCCGAGCCGAGAAAACGCCATGAGTGATTTGATCGAACAGCTCTGGCCCGCCTTCGAGGCCGAGGTCAACGAGCAACTGGAACAGCTGGAGCAGATGCTGGCGCGCGATGGCGTGTCAGCCGACATCAATTTCCTGTTCCGCCAGTTCCATACCATCAAGAGCAGCAGTGCCATGATGGAATTCCACGGCATGGAGGCGATTGCCCATGCTGCGGAAGACTTGCTGGATCTGGTGCGCCGCGGAGAGAAAGCCCTGCAGGCCGACAGCATTGCCGTGCTGATGCGTGCAGTGGATGTGCTGCGGCGGCAGATGGGCGAGGCCATGGCGTCACGTCAGGCACCAGCGGGCGATGCCGATCTTGTGGCCGATATCCGCGAGCTGCTGGGAGCGTCGCCTGCAAATGCGGCAGGGGGAAAAACAGAAGGCCGGAAAGCCGCGGATGCTCTGCCTGAAAATGATCAGGCAGAAAGTGCGGAAGACGATGCCATGCAGAACGCGGTGGATGATTTTCTCGCCGCCACGCGTATGCAG
>JAVHYE010000006.1 GCA_031119295.1 Pedobacter sp.
CTTTATAACGGCGTGAAGATTCATGTGGATGTGGCTGCTGTCGAGCTGCCGCCCGGCGTGGATACGGCCGAAGACCTTGAGCGTGTGCGGGCCTTGCTCGCCGTATGAAGTACAGGATCAAGAACTGATGAGTGATGGCAAGAGCGTTCTTTTTGTTTGCATAGGCAATATCTGCCGCTCGCCCACGGCCGAGGCCGTGTTCCGTGCGCAGGTGGAGAAGGCCGGCTGGAGCAAGCTTTTCACCACGGATTCGGCCGGAACCAGCAGCTTCCATGTGGGCGAGCCGCCGGACCGACGTGCGCAAAAGCATGCGCAGCAGCGTGGCTACAATCTGTCCAGCCTGCGTGCACGGCATGTCGGCCCCATGGATTTCGAGCGCTTCGATCTCATTCTCTGCATGGAAAAATCCGTACTGGATACCGTGCTCAAGCTGCAGAAATTTGCACGCAACAATAAGGCCGAGGTGTCCCTCTTCCTCGACTATCTGCCGGGGCACGAAGGCGAGAATGTGCCCGATCCCTATTCACGTGGTGAAGACACCTTCGAGCGTGTGCTGGATCTGGTGGAGGCGGGCAGTGATGCCCTGCTGCGCGATCTGCTCAAGAAACAGGGTGTGATGAGCTGTGGCTGCTGAGACGGTGCAGATTCATGAGCACCATCCGCTGGATGGCCTCAATACCTTTGGCTTGCCGGCTTCAGCGCGTTTTTTTGCTGCTCCTGACTCCGAGGCTGGCTTGCAGTCCCTGCTGGCCAGTGAGATGGCTCGCGATTTTCCGCTGATGATTCTGGGCGGCGGCAGCAATGTGATTCTGGCCGGAGATTTTCCCGGTCTGGTGATACAGCCGGCCATGAAGGGCATACGCTGCCTGGAAGCCACCGCGCAGGATTATCTGGTGGAAGCTGCTGCGGGCGAGGTCTGGCATGACTTCGTGCAATACGCACTGGCGCAGGGCTGGTATGGCCTGGAAAACCTTTCACTGATTCCCGGCTCGGTCGGTGCCAGCCCCATACAGAATATCGGCGCCTATGGTGTCGAGATCACGGACTTTTTCGATTCACTGACAGCGGTGGAAGTTGCCAGCGGCAAGCAGCGCGAATTCACGCATGCCGAATGCCGCTTTGCCTATCGTGACAGTGTCTTCAAGCAGGAACTGGCCGACCGCTACATCATCACACGCGTGCGTTTCCGCCTGCAGCGCATGCCGGCCGTGAAAATCGCCTATGGTGATATCCAGAAGGAGCTGTCGGAGCGAGGGATTGAAAATCCATCGCCACAACAGGTGGCGGATGCCGTGATCGCCATACGCCAGCGCAAGCTGCCTTCGCCGGCCGATATCGGCAATGCCGGCAGCTTTTTCAAGAATCCCGTCGTCAGCCTGGAGAAATGCCGGCAGTTGCAGCAGCAGTATCCGGCGTTGGTGGCTTATCCGCAGGGCGCTGACATGAAGCTGGCCGCGGGCTGGCTGATCGACCAGGCCGGCTGGAAGGGCCGGCGCATGGGGCCGGTGGGCAGCTATGAAAAGCAGGCGCTGGTTCTGGTCAACCATGGAGGTGCCACGGGCCATGATGTGCTGGCCCTGGCGCAGGCCATACAGGCCGATGTCCTGCAGCGCTTTGGCGTTGAGCTGGAAATGGAGCCGCGCGTTTATGGCGTTGCCAACTGAGCTGACAAGCTGAGCCCATTACAGCACGGTTTGCCGCAGTGTAGTCTTGACTGACCTCATCACAATAAAAACCACGAGGCAGTCATGTATATCCCGTTTTTCTTTTCCTGCCGCCGCCTTGTCCCGCGTGGCTTGCTGGCATTTTTCCTCCTGCTTCCCCTGTTGGCGCAGGCCGCCGACAAAGCCCTGTTTGATGAAATCCTGCAGGGGCAGGAGGCTGTTGCCGGACTCAAGCGCCATGAGGCGGTCATAGATGGCCAGAAGATTTTCTATCTCGACAACGAGAACAAGAGCGGCCGTCCTCTATTGCTGATCCATGGTTTTGGCGACAGCAGCATGACCTGGGTGCAGTTTGCCCGTCGCTTCAAGCATGAAAATGTCCGCATCATTGCTCCCGATCTGCTGGGCTTTGGCCAGAGTCCAAAGCCGGTTGATGCCGATTACCGCTTTTCCGCACAGGCCAAACGCATGTTTGCTCTGATGCAGCAGCTGGGCGTGGAGAAATTCCATGTCGCCGGCAATTCCATGGGTGGTGGCATTGCCGGTGAAATGGCGGCCACACAGCCACAGAAAATTCTCAGTCTTACCTTGATCGATGCGGCGGGCGTGCATTACAAGCCGGCTGATCTGGACCGCGCCATGCTGGCTGGCCGCAATATGCTGGTGCTGAAAAGCCGTCAGGATTTTGAGGCCTTGCTGGCGCTGGTGTTTGTGAACAAGCCGCCCGTACCGGAGCCGGTGACCAGCTATCTGGCAGAGCGGGCCGTGCAGGACTGGCCCCTGCATGAGCGCATCGTGCGGGATGCCCTGTTTGATGATGTGAATTTCCTGCTGCTGAAAATGGATGCCATCACTTCACCCACACTGGTGCTCTGGGGCGAGAAGGACCGGTTGCTGAGCGTGGACAATACGCAGGTCTTCAAGAAATTCATCAAGGGCAGTCAGGTAGTCATCCTGCCCGATGTCGGCCATGCGCCGCAGGTGGAGGTGCCCAATGAAAGCTCGGCGGAAGTGCTGAAGTTCATTGATGCCCTTGCGCCCTTACCCGCAGCGGCCGCGACGAAATAAGAAGCCCGGGCAATAAAGCAATAAAAAAAGGGGCGATCAATGATCGCCCCTTTTTTTCACGCCGCTCTTATTCTGCGGAAGAGGGCGTGTTGTTGTCGGCAACTGGTGCTGCAGCCGGCTCAACTGGAGCCGCTTGCGGCGCTGCAGGTGTCGGTGCCGGAGTGGCGGCAGCCGGCGGCGTGATGCCACGTGCCGCCATTTCACGCTCGCGACGACGACGCTCGCGCGGATCGTTGGCAGCGCGGCCTGGTGTGCGTGGCACATAGACAGCCGGTTCGATGGCAGCAGAAGTGGCGGGAGCCTCTTCCTTGCTCACGGACATGCTGACTGTCGCAGCGGGTACAGCGGCTTCCTTCACTTCTTCAACAACTGGCGCAGCAGCAGGAGCGGCTTCCGCAGCAGGGCTTTCGCTGTTGGCAGCGGAAGTGCTGGTTTCTGCAGTGGCTTCAGGGGCGGCAGCAACAGGAGCGGCTGCTTCTGCGGCAGGGGCTGGGGCAGCAACAACGGGGCTGCCATCTGCATTCAGCAGACCTTCTTCAATCAGCACCTGCTGATCGCGCTCGCGTGGCGGACGCTGGCGACGATTGCTGGGGTGACGGCCACGACGCGGACGACGCTCGCCTTCAGCATTGCCGGTCTCAGGTGCATCGCCGGTGTTGGCGACAGCGGCTTCACCGGCGACAACTTCAGTATTGGCCACGACCTCTGCATCTTCACGCGGCTCGCGACGCGGACGCTGTTCACGTTCCGGACGCGGCTGACGCTCGCCACGGGGTTCGCGCTCAGCACGCGGCTCGCGCGGTTCACGAGGTTCGCGAGGCTCTCTGGGTTCACGTGGCTGACGCTGCTGCTGTTCACCTTCGGGGCGGCCTTCGATTTCAACACGACGGCCTTCGATGGTGGTGCGGCGGTTTTCGCCCTGGCGATTTTCACGCGGTTCCTTGGGCTCACGTACCGGCTCGCGCTGCTCGCGCAGGCCCACGGTTTCAATCTTGTCGCTGCTGCGGTCGCGCTCATTGCGATCGTTACGACCACGGCCACCCTGGCGGTTGCCATCACGACGCTCATTGCCGCGATTATTGCCACGCTGTTGCGGGCGACCTTCTTTCTTGGGCGTTTCTGCTACAGCAGGCTGTGCCGCCGGCTTTTCGCCGCCACCAAAAAGATTGGAGAGCCAGGCAAAGAAGCCGGGCTGGCTGGGCTGGGCCGGTGCCAGTGGTGCAGGGGCAGGAGCGGCCGCCGCACGCTGGGCCGGGGTTGGCGCCTGCGTAGTCGGCTGCACCATTTTCACGGCGGCTTCCTGGCGACGCGGCTCCGGATCCACCGTGCTCAGCACCTCTTCATTGGCGGGCGGCTGTATGCGCTCCACCAGCTTGTAGGTAGCGATGTCTTCTTCGCCTTCCACCAGCTGGTCGTCACGCAGGCGCGTGATTTCGTAATGCGGCGTTTCCAGATGCTCGTTGGGCAGAATGACGATGCGCACATTGCTGCGGGCTTCGAGCTGGGTGAGGGCACCACGCTTTTCATTGAGCAGGAAGGTGGCGACGGAAATCGGCACCTGCGCATTGATCTGCGCGGAACGCTCCTTCAGCACTTCTTCTTCAATGACACGCATGATGGACAGGGCCAGCGAGCGCACATCGCGGATGACGCCGGTGCCGTTGCAACGCGGGCAGACGAGGCCGGTGGTTTCTTCCAGCGAAGGACGCAGACGCTGACGCGACAGCTCCAGCAGGCCGAATTTCGAAATGCGGCCGATCTGGATGCGGGCGCGGTCCATGCCGAGCGCATCACGCAGACGGTCCTCGACGGCGCGCTGGTGTTTCACCGGCGTCATGTCGATGAAGTCGATGACGATGAGGCCGCCGATATCACGCAGGCGCAGCTGGCGGGCGATTTCGTCCGCTGCTTCCAGATTGGTATTGAGTGCGGTTTCCTCGATATCGCTGCCTTTGGTGGAGCGCGAGGAGTTGATGTCGATGGAGACCAGGGCTTCGGTCGGATCAATCACGATGGAACCGCCGGAAGGCAGCTTCACTTCGCGCTGATAGGCCGTCTCGATCTGGCTTTCGATCTGGTAGCGATTGAACAGCGGTACCGAGTCTTTATAGAGCTTGATCTTGTGCTGGTAGTGCGGCATCACCTGCTGCACGAAGTTCATGGCTTCGTTAAAGGCCGTTTCGCTGTCGATCAGGACTTCATTGATGTCCTGGCGCAGGTAGTCGCGCACGGCGCGGATGATGACATTGCTTTCCTGATAGATCAGGAAGGGAGCAGGGCGCTCGCTGGCAGACTTGATGGAGGTCCACAGCGTGAGCAGGTAATCCAGATCCCATTGCAGCTCTTCGGCACTGCGGCCGAGGCCGGCGGTACGCACGATGGCGCCCATGTCCTGGGGAATGGTGATGGCATTCAGCGCATCTTTCAGTTCCTGACGCTCTTCACCCTCGATGCGGCGCGAGATGCCACCGGCACGGGGATTATTGGGCATCAGCACGAGATAGCGGCCGGCCAGGGAAATGAAAGTGGAAAGCGCTGCACCCTTGTTGCCGCGTTCTTCTTTCTCGACCTGGACGATGATTTCCTGGCCTTCCTTGATGGCATCACGAATGGTGATGCGACCACCGGCTTCCTTGGAGGATTTGTTGAAATATTCGCGGGAGATTTCCTTGAGAGGCAGGAAACCGTGGCGCTCGGCGCCGTAGTCGACAAAGGCAGCTTCGAGACTGGGCTCGACGCGGGTCACTTTGCCTTTATAGATATTGGCTTTTTTCTGTTCGCGAGCAGTGTGCTCGAGATCGAAATCGTAAAGACGTTGTCCATCTACCATCGCGACGCGCTTTTCTTCGGCGTGCGCGGCATTGATCAGCATGCGTTTCATGTTCTACCCAACGGGTTCGGCACTTCTGGTGCAGAACGCCGCCGGCAGCGGACGATCCTGTGACGCTCATGGCGGCCCCGTGATGAGGGTGGCCATGCAGGTCTTGTCTGGCGCATGGCGAGCACATGGCATCGGCATGCATACAAGCACAAGAACAAACAACACGTTCACTGTGGTGCCGGAAGTTCGCTGGCTTGTGGCCGGCGGTGTGCGCAGGCACGGCCTTCCGTCACGCAGAAGCTGCACCAGGCAGCTTCAAAAATTCGTTCCGCTTCCGGTAGCGCTCCATTTGCCAGAGTGCAAATGGTGGCAAAGGCGGACTAGCCGCCCCGGATTTTCGGGAGAAAGCCGTGTTACGCGCCCTTTGCTGCTTTATCTATAGGGTGATGCAGCGGCAGGCGGTGGCTTTAGCCCGGTTCTTGATTGCCGCCGGAGGTGCATGGAGTGCGACGTATCGTGACAGTTTCGTCATGAAGGCCGGCGATTTGCTGTTCCTGCGGCAATCCGTGCCTGCAGATAACGGAAGCGGATGTCAGTGTGGGCTGCTGCAGCCCGTGATCCGGCGAAAAATGCAGCCTGGATCGGGCTTGTCCTGTGACAGGGCAGCGGCTCGCGACACATGTACCCGGCTTCTGTACAATCGGCCCCCTTTTGGCGGCGGCTCCCGGCTTACAACATGTGGCTCGTAAGCATGTCTGGGGGCCTGGCCCGGGTCTCCGGTTCTGCAAGCGACGGGCAACTATAGCAGCAGGATTCGTGTCCGGCCACAGGAATCCACCCCAGCCTATTGATTGCTAAATGGTTTTCTTGAAGTGACTTCCGATGAAGGGGCGCAGGCCTCGGTACGATTGCTGACGGTGCCTGATGATGTGGCCGGCCAGCGTATCGACAATTTCCTCCTTACCCAGCTCAAGGGCGCACCGCGCACCCTGATTTACCGCATTTTGCGGACGGGAGAGGTGCGCGTGAACAAGGGGCGTATCAAGCCGGATTACCGCCTGCAGGCCGGTGATGTGGTGCGCGTGCCGCCGCTGCGCCTGGCTGAAAAAGAAGAAGGTGAGCGGCCGGCAGCGGCTGTCATACGCAATCTGGCTTCCCGCATCGTCTATGAAGAGGGCGGTCTGCTGGTGCTGAACAAGCCGGCAGGCTTGGCTGTGCATGGTGGCAGCGGGGTTTCCTGGGGCGTGGTGGAGGCCATGAAATTGGTCCGACCAGAATCGCCTTTCATCGAGTTGGTACATCGCCTGGACCGGGATACTTCCGGCCTGCTCATGCTGGCCGAGAAACGCAGCGTGCTGCGCGAGCTGCATGGCTATCTGCGCGAAGGCCGCATGGAGAAGGTATATATCGCCTTGCTCTCCGGCCGGCTCAAGGGCGCCAGCCATCAGGTGACGGCGCCTTTGCTCAAGACCAATCTGCCCAATGGCGAGCGCATTGTGCGCGTTTCCAGCGAGGGCAAAGAGGCCCTGACGGACTTCCGCGTTATCGAAAGAATTGGTAATACCACTTTGGTGGAGGCCCGGCCCAAGACCGGCCGTACTCACCAGATTCGTGTGCATGCCCAGTATCTGGGGCATCCGCTGGTGGGTGACGAGAAGTATGGCGATGACAGGGTCAACAAGGCCATGCGTACATCCCACGGCGCTGGCCGCCTTTTCCTGCATGCCACAGCCTTGCGTATCCGCCTTGCTGGTATGACCACTGATTTGCGTCTGCAATGCCCGCTCGAGCCCGAGCTTGAGGCAGTTCTGGAGAGTTTGCGCCGTGCCCAAGCCTAGGCTGTTCGTGTTTGACTGGGATGGCACGCTGATGGACTCCGAGCGCCAGATCGTGCAGTGCATGCAGATGGCAGCACACGATCTGGGATTGGTCGTGCCAAGCTCTTCCGAGGTGCGGGTCATCATTGGCCTGGGCTTGCCTGAGGCCATCCTCAAGCTTTTTCCCCTGCATGATCGCGAAACCCGGGATCGTATCCGTCAGGCCTATGCCCGCCATTTCGTGGCGGAGGCGGGTGGCCGCAGCGAGCTTTTTCCGGGCGCCATGGATCTGCTGCAGGACCTGCGCGCGCGCGGTTATCTGCTGGCCATTGCCACCGGCAAGAGCCGGCTGGGGCTGGATCGCGTTTTGAACCAGGTGGGGCTGATCGACTTTTTTGATACCACACGTTGTGCCGATGAAACGGCCTCCAAGCCGGACCCGCGCATGCTCAACGAGATACTGGTATCGCTCTCGGCCTTCCCGGCGGAGTCGGTGATGATCGGTGACACCAGCTTTGATCTGGAAATGGCGGCGCGCGCCAGCATGCCCAGCATAGGGATTGCTCACGGTGTGCACGACACCACGGTATTGCTGCGCCACAAACCGCTGACCATTGTTCCCGATTTGCCCGGTTTGGCGCAGTATCTGGCTTCGCTCTAATCTTTGTGCCGGTTTGGCCGCCTGTGGCGGCTCGTGACGGTAATACGCGACAACAAGGAGTGCATATAGATGGCAGACAATCCCTGGGGCTCTTCTTCATCAACTCCGTCAACGCCGCCGCGCGGCCGCGAATGGGAGCTGCTGGAAAACGTGGTCATGGCCTCGGTGCAGGAGCAGCGCCGCGCGCGTCGCTGGGGCATCTTTTTCAAGCTGCTCACCTTTCTTTATATCGCTTTGGTGATCTGGATGATTTTCGGTGCCAGCAAGGTCGAGAAGGCCGCGATTGCCGGCAGCCACACGGCGGTGGTGAATGTCACGGGTGAAATTTCCGACAGCAGTGATGCCAGTGCCGAAGCCATCATTGCCGGCCTGCAGGCGGCTTTCGAGGCGCCCAAGAGCAAGGCTGTGGTCTTGCGTATCAACAGCCCCGGCGGCAGTCCCGTGCAATCGGCTTATGTCTATGACGAAATCCGTCGTCTGCGCGCCGAGCACAAGGACAAGAAGCTGTATGCCGTGATTACCGACATGGGCGCCAGCGGCGCCTATTACATTGCCTCGGCGGCCGACCAGATCTATGTGAACCAGGGCAGTCTGGTGGGCTCCATCGGCGTCATCATGCAGGGCTTTGGCGTGCAGGGTCTGATGCAGAAGCTGGGTGTGGAAGACCGCACCATGACGGCGGGTGAGCACAAGGCCATCATGAGCCCCTTCGAGCCTTTGAAGCCGGAAGAAAAAGCACATGTAAAGAGCGTGCTGGATGCCGTGCACCAGCAATTCATTGCAGCCGTGCGCCAGGGTCGTGGCCAGCGTCTCAAGGAAAATCCCGATATTTTCAGCGGCCTGTTCTGGACCGGCCAGCAGGCGGTGGAGCTGGGTCTGGCTGATGGTTTTGGCTCGGTGGACTCCGTGGCGCGTACCGTCATTGGGGCAGAAGAGACGGTGGATTACAGCGAGCTGCCTGATCCCATGACGGCGGTGTTGCGCAAACTCGGTGCCAGCATGGGCGAGGCGGTGGCGGCACGCGTGGCGCCGGCCCAGGGCATGCAGTTGCGCTGAACGGAAATCCGGCATCAATAAAAAAGCGGCCAGATGGCCGCTTTTTTATGCGCGTGATTTTCTGCGGTTAGTGGCCCGGGCTGGGTTGCGAGGTGCGGCTTTCGCGATTGAGTTCGCGCAGCAGGTCGCGCAGGGCCAGTGCCAGGAATATCAGGCCGGCCAGTGCAATGACGATCACCAGGGGTTTGCCCGCCACATTGTTTTGCAGCTGGGTCAGCACCAGAAACAGGGCGGTAAAGAGGGCGACGACAATAAGGCCTATGCGCAGCAGGATAAGGGTGGCGGTATTGGCAGAGGGATTGTGGCTCATGATGCTCCTTTTGATGAGGCCGGTGGATGCATCAAGCCTAAGCGTGATGCATGGCGGGCTCATGAAAGGTGCGTGACGACTTGAACAAGTCTTCTTGCGGCAAACAGCTTTCTATTCAAGGAATCTGCAGTCCTTCGGTCTGCAGCATGTCTACCAGCGCCATCAGTGGCAGGCCGATCAGGGTATTGGGGTCGCGCCCGGAAAACTCCCGGAACAGGCTGATGCCCAGGCCTTCGGCCATGAAGCTGCCGGCACAGCCATAAGGTTGCTCGGCCTGCAGATAGCGCTCTATGGCGGCATCCGTCAGGGTCCGGAAGCTCACGGTATAGGTTTCCACGGTCAGTTGGTGGCGGCCACTGCCGGTATTGAGCAGGCAGAGCCCGGTATGGAAGGTGACGGTACGACCGGAAAGCCTCTGCAACTGCGCTACGGCCTTGGCGTGGTTGCCGGGTTTGCCCAGGATTTCGTCGTCCAGGCTCAGGGTCTGGTCGGAGCCGATGATGAGGTGATCAGGGTGTCGGCTGGCCAGGGCCCGGGCCTTGGCTTCGCTGAGGCGGCCCGCCAGGGCAGCCACGGTCTCGCCGGGTCGGGGGCTTTCATCTATATCCGGGCTCTCGTGCCGGAAGGGCAGGCCGAGGCGGCCCAGCAGTTGCCGTCTGGCCGGGGAGGAGGAGGCGAGAAGCAGGGGCAGGGCTGTAGCGGACATAATCGGGTGTGGCCGGGGAAGAGGGCGCCAGAGTACCTGAAATACAAGGACTTTTCTTTTGACAGCCGGGGGGCGCATACGTATGATCGCGCGCCTATGTCAACCGGCGCCCTGCCTCAGTACATCGACGCCCAGAAATGGGCTGACCGTGAAGCGGTGATCAATCAGGTCATTCCGCTCTCCGGCTTTGTGCGTTTGTGCGAGGGTGCGGCCAGCAACGAAGGTGAAGTCAGCGTCAATGTGCGCATCCATCGTGATGCCCAGGGCCTCTTTGTTGTTGATGGTGAAATGTCCACGCAAGTGGCGCTGGTTTGCCAGCGTTGTCTTGAGCCGGTCATGACGCCGATTGATGCTTCCGTGCAGCTTTGGCTTTTGCGTGATGAGAGCGTGGCCGATCGCCTGCCGGATGATGCGGATTATCTGGTGCTGGACGAGGAAGGCCGTATCTCCCTCGCTGATGCACTGGAAGATGAGCTGATACTGGCTCTGCCTTTGGTAGCGGCGCATGACGATTGCGAAGCTTATCAATTGCAGGCTGGTGAAATTGCCGAGGTGGATGATGAAGAGCCACCGAAGCGCGAAAATCCTTTTCAGGTGCTCGCCGGTCTCAAGACCGATGACACTAAAAAGTCGTAACTGATTAACGTTTAATTTGTGCCGGAGTAAATCATGGCCGTTCAACAGAATCGCAAAAGCCGTTCCCGTCGTGACATGCGTCGTTCGCACGATGCACTGACCGGCCCCACGCTGTCCGTGGATCAGGAATCCGGTGAGACCCATCTGCGTCACCACGTGACCAAGGATGGCCTGTATCGCGGCCGTCAGCTGTTCGCGAGCAAAGACGCCGAATAAGCCGACGACTCCATGAGTGTCGTTGCTATCGCTGTCGATGCCATGGGCGGGGACTTCGGTCCCCGCGTCACGGTTCCCGCCTCGCTGGCGGTGCTGCGTGAAACGCCTTCCCTTCGCCTCTCTCTGGTAGGCGACGAAGCCCAGATCACTCCCTTCCTCTCGCGTCTTTCGACGTCGGAGCGCGGGCGCGTGTCTGTCGTGCACACCGATGAAGTCGTCACCATGGACGACAAAGTCGCTGTTGCCCTGCGTAACAAGAAAAAATCCTCCATGCGCCTGGCCATCAACCTCGTGCATGAAAAATCCGTTGATGCCTGCATCTCGGCCGGTAATACCGGCGCCCTCATGGCCATCAGCCGTTTCGTGCTGAAAACCCATGCTGATATCGATAGACCTGCCATTCTCGCCACGCTGCCGGCCATGACCGGGCATGTGCATATGCTGGATCTCGGCGCCAATGTGGACTCCGAGCCGCAGCATCTGCTGCAGTTTGCGCAGATGGGCTCCATCGTGGCGGAAGTGCTGGATGGCATTGAGCGCCCGCGCGTGGGTCTGCTCAATATCGGCGAAGAAGACATCAAGGGTAACGATCTCATCAAGCAGACGGATGCCTTGCTGAAAAACTCCGGCCTCAATTACATCGGTTATGTCGAAGGCGATGGCGTCTTCAAGGGTCATGCCGATGTCGTGGTTTGCGACGGCTTTGTTGGCAATGTCGCGCTCAAGGCCTCGGAAGGTGTGGCCAAGATGATGGCCGGCATGATCAAGGAAGAGATCAAGCGTAACTGGCTGACCAAAATTACCGGTGCTCTGGCGTTTCCGATCTGGAAGGGCCTCAAGCACCAGATGGACCCGGGCCGCTATAACGGCGCCAGCCTGGTGGGCCTTACCGGCATCGTGGTGAAAAGCCATGGCAGTGCCGATATCTTTTCATTTGCGCATGCCTTGCGCGTTGCCATCACGGAAGTGGAAAAAAATGTACCGGCGCTGATTCATGCCCGTCTAGGGCGTGATGAGGCTCATGACGAGCCGGCCGTGGTTGAGGGCGCTCCACAGAGCGTTTGAAAACTTTCTTACAACCTGAGACTGGCGCTATCGGGACCGACTGGTCATGATTCGCGCCGCTGATTTTGCAGGGTGCTTTCATGTCCAAACTCGCCTTTGTTTTCCCCGGCCAGGGTTCCCAGGCCATAGGCATGCTGGCCGATCTGGCCGCTGAGCACGCTGTTGTTGGTGAAACCTTTGCCGAAGCTTCGGCAGCGCTGGGTCTGGATCTCTGGGCGCTGGCACAGAACGGTCCTGAAGCCGAGCTCAATCGTACGGAAAACACCCAGCCTGTGTTGCTCACCGCCAGTGTGGCTGTGTTCCGTGCCTGGCAGAAAGCCGGTGGCAAGACACCGGATTATCTGGCTGGCCACTCGCTGGGTGAGTATTCCGCACTCGTGGCTGCTGGCGTGTTGTCGCTGGCCGATGGCGTGAAGCTGGTGGCCGAGCGTGGTCGCCTCATGCAGCAGGCCGTGCCGCAGGGTGAGGGGGCTATGGCTGCCATTCTCGGTCTGGATGATGATGTTGTGCGCCAGTGCTGCGCTGAAGCGGCTGCGGCTGGCGTGGTTGAGGCGGTGAACTTCAATGCACCCGGCCAGGTGGTGATTGCCGGCAGTACGGCTGCCGTGAATGCTGCCATAGAAAAATTGAAAGCAGCGGGTGCCAAGCGTGCGCTGCCCTTGCCGGTGAGTGTGCCGTCGCACTGTGCGCTGATGAAGCCGGCGGCAGAAAAGCTGAAGGCTTCGCTGGATGCCGTGACATTTAATACGCCTGCCATTCCGGTGGTGCAGAATGTGAATGCGCGTATCGAGGCGGATACGACAGCCATGCGCGCCGCGCTCATTGCCCAGCTCTTCAGCCCGGTGCAGTGGGTGAAGTCGGTGGAAGTGCTGGGGGGCCTGGGTGCGACGCGTGCGCTGGAGTGCGGTCCGGGTAAAGTGCTCTGCGGCCTTAACAAGCGCATCGTGAAAGAGCTGGAATGTGCTTCGCTGGAAAATGCTGAAAGCTTCAAGGCGGCTCTGGCTGTTTGAGTGATCACCTGAACGGCCTCATTGATTCGATTAAAGAGGGAAAACCATGTCCATCGAAGGAAAAATTGCACTGGTGACCGGCGCCAGCCGCGGTATAGGCAAGGCGATTGCGCTGGAGCTGGTACGTCGCGGGGCTGTGGTCGTCGGTACGGCCACGACAGAGTCGGGTGCTGAAGCCATTACGGCCTATCTGAAAGAAGCCGGTAATGCCGGTCGTGGTTTTGCGCTGAATGTTTCGGATGCTGCCTCCATAGAAAGCACGCTGGCTGCCATCACCAGTGAAGTCGGCACGCCGCTGATCCTGATCAATAATGCCGGCATCACCAAAGACAACATCATGCTGCGCATGAAGGACGAGGAGTGGGATGGCGTCATCAGCACCAACCTCACCTCCATCTTCCGCATGAGCAAGGCCTGCCTCAAAGGCATGACCAAGGAGCGCTGGGGCCGCATCATCAGCATCAGCTCCGTGGTAGGTTCCATGGGCAATGCCGGCCAAGCCAATTACGCGGCCGCCAAAGCCGGTCTCGAGGGCTTTTCGCGCGCACTGGCGCGTGAGATCGGTTCGCGCAATATCACCGTGAATGCCGTGGCCCCGGGCTTCATCGCCACCGACATGACGCATGTGTTGCCGGAAGAGCAGAAAGAAAAGCTGCTGGGCTCGATTCCGGCCGGCCGTTTGGGCCAGCCTGAAGAAATTGCAGCTGCTGTGGGCTTCCTGGCCTCGGCAGAAGCATCCTACATCACCGGTGTCACACTCCATGTGAATGGCGGTATGTATATGGAATAACAGGGATTTTCCCTGTTTTTGTGATTGCAACAAACCCTTACCTTTGCAGGAACGGCCAGCTTGCCACCCCTGTAGGGGTTCAATACACTAGCGCGGTTCCTGAGAGGGATACCGACCAACGAGGAGAAAAAGCGTGAGCACTATCGAAGAACGGGTCAAGAAGATCGTTGCTGAACAGCTGGGTGTGAAGCTGGAAGACGTGACCAACGAAGCATCCTTCGTAGACGATCTGGGCGCCGATTCGCTCGACACCGTTGAACTGGTGATGGCTCTGGAAGAAGAGTTCGAACTCGAAATTCCTGACGAAGAAGCCGAAAAGATCAGCACGGTGCAAAACGCCATTGATTACATTGGCGCCAACAGCAAGTAATTCGCTGTTATAGCCGTAAAAGCCGCAGCTCTGCCTTCAGGGGACTGCGGCTTTTGCATATCTGGAGGCCGGTTTTCATCACGGTGACATATTGCCGTGGGTGCTCCTCCGCAGAAAAAATGTGTGCGTAGTGTGTGAAAGGGCAGTGCTGCTTGCGCTGCACGGGAAGGAGATGAGATGAGCCGTCGTCGTGTTGTAGTAACCGGTCTTGGCATGTTGACCCCCTTGGGCAACACGGTGGACGCCACCTGGGAAGGCATTCTTGCCGGCCGCAGTGGTATCTCCCTGATCGATCACTTCGACACTACGGCTTATTCCACGCGCTTTGCCGGCCTCATACGCGATTTCGATATCGAGCCTTACATGCCGGCCAAGGAAGCGCGTCGTCTCGACGAGTTCATCCAGTACGGCATGGCCGCGGGTCTGCAGGCCTTTGCAGATGCCGGTATCGAAGTGACAGCAGAAAATGCACCCCGCATCGGTGTGGCAGGCGGTGCCGGTATTGGCGGCCTGTCTTCCATCGAGCGCAGCCATGAAACGCTGATGAAAGATGGCCCGCGCAAGATTTCGCCTTTCTTCGTGCCGGGCTCCATCATCAATATGACGGCCGGCATGCTGGCGATACGCCTGGGTCTCAAGGGGCCGAATATCGCACTGGTGACGGCCTGTACCACGGGCACGCATTCCATAGGCCTTGCAGGCCGCCTCATTTCTTATGGCGATGCTGATGTCATGCTGGCCGGTGGCAGTGAAAAGGGTTCCAGCCCGCTGGGCATGGCCGGTTTTGCGGCGGCCCGTGCGCTGTCCACACGCAATGACAATCCGCAAATTGCCAGCCGCCCCTGGGACAAGGACCGTGATGGTTTTGTGCTGGGAGATGGCGCCGGCATGATCGTGCTGGAAGAGTACGAACATGCCAAAGCCCGTGGCGCGAAGATTTATGCCGAGCTGATCGGTTTCGGCATGAGCGATGATGCTTTCCACATGACTTCACCACCCGAAGGTGGCGAAGGTGCAGCAGCGGCCATGCGCAATGCCATACGCGATGCCGGCATTGCCGCCAGCGAAATCGATTACATCAATGCGCATGGCACCTCGACGCCGGCCGGTGATATTGCCGAATCGCAGGCGATCGAATCCGTATTGGGTGAGCATGCGCAGAAAGTGGCGGTGAGCTCCACCAAGTCCATGGTGGGACATTTGCTGGGTGCTGCCGGTGCGGTGGAGGCGATTTTCTCCATCCTCGCCATACGCGACAATATTGCGCCGCCCACCATCAATCTCGACAACCCCGATGAAGGTTGCACGCTGGATTATGTGCCGCACAAGGCGCGTCCCATGAAGATCAATACCGTGCTGTCCAATTCCTTCGGCTTCGGCGGCACTAACGGCTCGCTGATTTTCCGCCGCGTCTGATGACGTATCCGGTCTGGGTCAATGGTGTGGAGGGAGGCTCGCTCCTTCCCTCTGACCGCGGACTGGCTTATGGCGATGGTCTGTTTGAAACGCTGCGCGTTGAAAACCGGCGCGCCGTTTTTGCCGAAGCCCATTTCTCCCGTCTTGCCGCCAGCGCTGCAGCCTTGGGTATTCCCTTGCGGCAGGCAGAGTTGCTGGCCGGTTTTTCGCGCTTCCTGCTTTCTTGCCCGGCCAGCTGCGTTGCCAAGATCGTGCTGACGCGCGGCAGCAGCGGTCGCGGCTATCTGCCGAATGAAGAAGCACCGTCCACGGTGATTTTCAGCGCACATCCGCTGCCTGCATATCCCGAGAGCTTCCAGTCGGATGGTGTGGTGGCCGATATTTCCGGCCTGCGTCTGGGCTTGCAGCCCATGCTGGCCGGGCACAAGCACCTCAATCGTCTGGAACAGGTCATGCTGCGCCGCGAGCAGGCCATGTTGAGTGCAGACGAGATGCTGGTTTGCGATCTTGATGGTCATGTCGTGGAAGGTGTCTCCAGCAATATCTTCCTGGTCAGGGATGGCGAGCTGGGCACGCCCCTGCTTGATCGTGCCGGTGTGCATGGTGTCATGCGGGGCCAGATCATGGCGCAGGCCGCTCGTCTGGGCATCAATGTGACCGAGTCCCGCTACGCAGCGGATGCTTTCCTGTCGGCAGATGAGGTATTTTTCTGCAACAGCGTGAACGGCATCTGGCCGGTGCGGCGCCTGCCGGGACGGCAGTGGCAGCCGGGCCCCGTGACCCGTCAGCTGCAATCCTTCTGGCAGGACGCACTCGGTCTCTAGATTACAGGCAACGGTTTTTATGCCCTCTGCACGCAAGGGAAAGTCACGCTGGTTGTGGCCTCTCGCTTTTTTCCTGCTCACTTTCATTCCGGCCTTGTGGATTTATCACGGCCTCTTTTCCCGTCTGCCTTTGCCGGACACCGGCTACCGCGTGGAAATCCCCAAGGGCAGCAATTTCACCCAGATCACGGAAAACCTGGCGCGTGACGGCATCATCCCCGATGCCCTGCTGGCCCGTCTCTGGCTGCGTCTGCAACCGGGCGAAAAGAAAGTGCATCCCGGTGTCTGGCTGCTGCGTCCTCCGCAAACCACGGTTTCTGCGCTCAAGCTGATTCTGGCTGGCAATGCCCAGTCGGCTTCGCGGATGACGATCGTAGAGGGGACGAGCTACCGCGATCTGCGTGATCTGCTGGAGGCGCGTGATGATGTGAAGGCTTCCGGCTTGGCCACTGATGCTGAAGTGCTGGCGGCACTGGAAGCCACGGAAACTCATCCCGAGGGCCTGTTTGCCCCTGATACCTACGCCATAGGCAGTGGTGATACCGATATCAAGATTCTCCGCCATCTGTATCAGCGCCAGAAAAAAATCCTGGAAGAGGAATGGGAAAGTCGTGCCCCCGGTCTGCCTTACCAGAATGCTTACGAGGCCCTGATCATGGCTTCCATCGTGGAGAAGGAAACCGGTGTGGCGCAGGAGCGTGCCCAGATTGCCGGTGTGTTTGTGCGGCGCCTGCAAAAGAATATGCGCCTGCAAACCGATCCCACGGTGATTTACGGCATGGGCGCGCAATATGACGGTAATCTGCGCCGTGCCGATCTGCGTCGTATGACACCCTACAACACTTACCGCATCAACGGTCTGCCGCCCACACCGATTGCCTTGCCGGGCCGGGCCGCCATACATGCCGCTTTGCACCCGGACAGTGGCGACGCCATTTTCTTCGTGGCGCGCGGCGACGGGACCCATGAGTTCACCGCGACCCTGGCTGCGCATAATCGTGCTGTAGAGAAATACCAGCGGCGGCGGCAGGCAGCTTATCGTTCAGCGCCTCCCGTGGCCGGAGCAGAGAAAGAATGAGCATGAAGCGTTTCATCACCCTGGAAGGCGGCGAAGGTGCGGGCAAAAGTACCTGCATTGCTTTCCTGCGTGATTATTTTCTCGAAAAGGGCCTGCCTTTGCGCCTGACCCGTGAGCCGGGCGGCACGCCTCTGGCGGAAGAAGTGCGCGATCTGCTGCTGCGCAAGCGCGATGAAAAAGTGGCTGAGGATGCCGAGTTGCTGCTGATGTTTGCCGCACGTGCCCAGCATATTGCGGAAGTCATACGTCCGACCTTGGCGCGTGGCGAGTGGGTGCTGTGTGACCGCTTCACGGATGCGACCTATGCCTATCAGGGCGGTGGCCGCGGGCTTTCCGTAGAGCGTATTGCCGAGCTTGAAAGCATGATTCAGGGCGATCTGCGTCCGGGCCTGACACTGTTGCTGGATTTGCCGGTTCAGCAGGGTATGGCGCGGGCTGCTGCACGTAATGAAAAAGATCGCTTTGAGTCCGAGCAGAATGAATTTTTCGAGCGTGTGCGTGCCGCCTACCGGCATCGTGCTGCGGCCGAGCCGCAACGTTTTCGTGTGATTGATGCGTCAAAACCTCTTGCCGATGTGCAAGCTGCTTTGAAGGCCGTGCTGGACCAGTGGCTGGGGCAGCAGTCATGAGCCTGCCGGGTAAAAGCCATGAGTGAAGAAGAGCGTCGCCCGACCTGGTCATTTCATCCCTATGCCTGGCAGCACACGGTTTGGCAGAGGCTGGTTGATTTGGCAGAGAGTGGCCAGTTGCCGCATGCCCTCTTGATCAGCGGTCATGCCGGTATCGGCAAGGAAAGACTGGCCAGCGCTTTTGCGGCGCGTCTGCTGTGTCAGGCGCCTTCGCCGCAAGGCGGCTGTGGCAGTTGCAAGAGCTGCAATCTGCTGAATGCCGGTGTGCACCCCGATCTCATGTGGCTGGCACCAGAAACCGATGCCAAGACGGAAAAGACGGCGAAATTCATCAAGGTGGACCAAGTGCGCGAGCTGGTCGGCTTTGCCGAAAAATCGGCACAGCTGGGCGGCTATCGCGTGGTCATCATCACGCCGGCGCATCTGCTCAATGTGCAGGCGGCTAATGCCTTGCTGAAAACTCTGGAAGAGCCGGGCAGCCGTACCCTGATCCTGCTGGTGAGCTCGCAGCCCTTGAGTCTGCCTGCCACCATACGCAGCCGTTGCCAGCAACTGGCGCTGGATATTCCTGCAGAAAAAGAAGCCCTGGCCTGGCTGCAGCCGCAATTGCGTGATGAAGCCACGGCGCGCCTGTTGCTGGCGCTAAGCGATGGTGCGCCGCTGGCGGCACTGCAATTGCGCGATGCCCTCTGGTTTGGCGAGCGTGAGCGTCTCCTGCGTGATCTTGGCAACCTGGGCGAAGGCAAGGCGACAGCACTGTCTGTGGCGCAGCGCTGGCAAGGACTGGGGGCCGAGGCTGTGTTGCCGGCACTGGCCAGCCTCACGGCAGATGTGGCGGTCGTGGCCAGTGGCGCCACAGTTGTCAAACACCAAGACCTCACGCCTATAATCACGGCTGTTGCGCGTCGGGTCAGTCCTGCAGCGGTCCTCGGTTTCCGCCAGGGTCTGATCGAGAAGCAGCGTCTCCTGGCTGGTAATGTGCAGGGGGCCGCTTTGCTGGATGCGGTTTTTTCAGAATGGGCCCGGATGAGCCGCTGATGCTCCGGGGCCCGCTGATTTCAGGGATGCGGCGCTAATGACGCCGGCACACACAGATCAAGAAGAGGCATAGACCCGAATGAACATGCCCCGCGCTGGCGGTATCATCAATCAGGCCATCAAGGACAAGGCCGCGCTTTATGCGTCCTTCATGCCTTTTGTGAAAGGTGGCGGGCTGTTCCTGCCCACCAATCGCCCCAGCAAGCTGGGTGAAGAAGTCTTTGTGCTGCTGACGCTGATGGATGATCCGGAGCGCATTCCGCTCACGGGCAAAGTCATCTGGATCAATTCCAAGCAGCAGGGCACGCGCCCGGCCGGTATCGGCATACAGCTCACCGGTGAGGAGGGCGACAAGGCCAGACGCAAGATTGAAACTTATCTGGCCGGTGCACTGCAGGCCGACAGGCCTACTCATACGATGTAAGGTCGTGTGATGTGTTTTCCGGGGCCGGCTTCTGCCGGCCTCTTCATTTCAGACAGAGTGCTTCATGTTTATCGATTCACATTGCCATCTTGACCGTCTGGATTTTGCTGCACTGGGCACAGATCTCGAAGGCGCTCTGCAAGCGGCGCGTGGTCGCGGTGTGCAGCATTTCCTTTGCATCGGTGTTGATCTGGAAAGCCTGCCGGATGTGCTGGCCGTGGCTGAAGCACACGGCGATGTATCGGCTTCGGTGGGCGTGCATCCCCTGCATCTGGAGTCACTGGAGCCGGAAATCGAAAAGCTGGTGGAGTTGGCTGCGCATCCCAAGGTCGTCGCCATCGGCGAGACCGGGCTGGACTATCACTACGACAAGGAAAGCCCGGCCGATCAGCAGCGCCGTTTCCGCAAGCATATCGAAGCGGCACGCCGCACCAACAAGCCGCTGGTGATCCATACGCGTGAAGCCAGAGCCGACACTATCGCCATCCTGAAAGAAGAGGGTGCTACTGCCGGCGTACTGCATTGCTTCACGGAGGATTGGGCTATGGCCAAGGCCGCTCTCGATCTCGGCTTTTATATTTCCTTCTCCGGCATCGTGAGCTTTGCCAATGCCAAGGAGCTGCGAGAGGTGGCAACGAAAGTGCCGCTGGACCGCATGCTGATAGAAACCGATTCCCCTTGGTTGGCCCCCGTGCCTTATCGCGGCAAGACCAACCAGCCAGCTTATGTGGTGGAAGTCGCCAAAACGATTGCCGGTTTGCGTGGCATGGACATCGAAGCACTGGGGGCTGCGACTTCGGAAAATTTCCGGCGCTTGTTCGGTGTGGGTTGAGCTAAAGAGTCAGCTTCGAAGGGCTGCGCCCAAGAGATGAGATGCAAGGTGCGAGGTTTTTGCAGACTGATCTTGCCGGAGCCGGGCGACACAGGGATGTGTCGCCATCGCAGCTGCATCACGCAGTGATGCAGCTGGCGGGAGCCTTGTACGGACCTGAGCCGGACAAGGCCTGGTCTGTATTTTTCAGGATGGAAAATACAGACCCTGAATAAAAAGAACCCGGCGCCTGGGGGGGACACCGGGTCAAGACCAATCAGGGATGTTTCCTTCCTGGCCGGCTTGCGCCGACCAGCGTGCTATCCAGTATTGTCGAGATTGCCGGTTTCGCCAGTTTTGACTGGCGGCATATTAGATTGCTTTCGCATAATGTTGTGACTGTGTTGCTATCAACCGGGATTTGACCGGACTGACTGGTCATTGGCCGGATTTGATGCCTATACTGGCCCAAAGCTTGTCGGGCTGGGTTTAACCCGCGAGAATGCGCGGTTTTCGCGGACCAGTTTTGGTCTGCAGGGACAATCAGAGGGTTGGAAAGATGAGTGACTTGGCCAAGGCCACCCAGAAGGCACGGGAGTTTCGTCAGCGCGAGCAGTCCATTCTGGATTGTGCTCTGCAGTTGTTCATAGAGCAGGGCGAAGACAAGGTGACCGTGGAGATGATTGCCGACAAGGTCGGTATCGGCAAAGGCACCATCTACAAGCACTTTGAAACCAAGAATGAAATCTATCTCCTGCTCATGATCCGTTATGAGGAAGAGCTGGCCGATATGTTCCGCCGTGTTGATACCTCGCAGGACAAGTCGGCGCTGGTGCGCGAATTCTTCCGCTTCCGTGTGCAGGATCCGGACAAATACCTGTTGTTTGATCGCCTGGAATCCAAGCTGGTGGCCGACAAGGCCATGCCGCAGTTGCTGGAAAAGCTGCACGCCATACGCCGCTCCAACTTCGACAAGCTGACCAGCATCGTGAAGGCCCGCATCGAAGAGAAGAAGCTGGCCGATGTGCCGCCCGAATATCACATCTGTGCCGCCTGGGCGCTGGCCCATGGTGCTTCCGCCCTGTGCAAGTCGGCTTTCTACAAGGATGTCATCAAGGACACGGATGCCTTCTTCGACTTCCTGCTGGGCGCCGGTGTACGCATGGGTAATCGTTCCCTGCACCAGGCTGACTGACAGGCCGCTCTGCGGTCACGGACCGGCGTTTCCTGCATGGGGCGCCGGTCTTTTTATTGGCGCGTCTGACAGGCTTTTGCTGGCGGAGCGTCACTTGACCTCCCCGGGCTCTGCCTTCAACATACGGCACCTTTTCGGGCCGGGGTCTTCCCGCCGCAGGCAGCTTCCCCAGTGCGTCATCCGGGTGAAGTACCCAATCCCCTTAAATCTGAACAACCAGCCGAGGATTCCATGAAGGCTCTTGTTGCTGTCAAACGCGTTGTTGACTACAACGTGAAAGTTCGCGTCAAAGCGGACAAGACCGGCGTTGAACTTGCCAACGTCAAAATGGCTCTCAACCCCTTCGATGAAATCGCTGTTGAAGAAGCCGTGCGCCTGAAAGAGAAGGGCGTGGTTTCCGAAATCATCGTCGCCACTGTTGGCCCCGCCACTGCCCAGGAACAGCTGCGTACTGCACTGGCCCTCGGTGCTGACCGCGCCATCCTCGTGCAGACCGATGAAGACGCCCAGCCTCTGGCTATTGCCAAGATCCTCAAGGGCATCGTTGACGCTGAAAAGCCCGAGCTCATCATCCTTGGCAAGCAGGCCATCGACGGTGACAACAACCAGACCGGCCAGATGCTGGCTGCTCTCGGCGGTTTCGCCCAGGGTACTTTCGCTTCCGTCGTGAAGCTGGAAGGCGGCAAGGCCCAGGTCACCCGTGAAATCGACGGCGGCCTGCAGACGGTTGAACTGAACCTGCCGGCCGTGGTCACCACTGACCTGCGCTTGAACGAGCCGCGTTACGCCTCCCTCCCGAACATCATGAAGGCCAAGAAGAAGCCGCTGGACACCAAGACGCCTGGTGACTTCGGCGTGTCTGCACTGACCTCCGTGAAGACCCTCAAGGTCGAGCCGCCTGCAGAGCGCAAGGCCGGTATCGTCGTGAAGACGGTGGAAGAGCTGGTTGAAAAGCTCAAGAACGAAGCCAAAGTGATCTGAGAAGGGTGATCTGAACATGAGCATTCTCGTATACGCCGAGCACGACAACGCCTCCATCAAGGGCGCCACGCTCAACACCATCACTGCGGCCAAGGCCATCGGTGGTGACATTCACGTTCTCGTGGCTGGTCAGGGCGCACAGGCTGCTGCCGACGCTGCTGCCAAGATCGACGGCGTGAGCAAGGTCCTGCTGGCCGACAACGCCGCCTACGGTCACCAGCTCGCTGAAAACGTCAGCGCTCTGGTCGCTGAACTGGGCAAGGGCTACAGCCACATCCTGGCTCCTGCTACCACCAACGGTAAGAACTTCCTGCCGCGCGTGGCTGCCCTGCTGGACGTGAACCAGATTTCCGAAATCACCAAGGTGGTCTCGCCTGACACCTTCGAACGTCCCATCTATGCCGGCAATGCCATCGCCACCGTGCAGTCCACGGATGCGATCAAGGTCCTGACCGTGCGCCCGACAGGTTTCGACGCTGCTGCTGCCACTGGCGGTTCCGCTGCTGTGGAAGCCGTGGCTGTGGCCAAGGATGCCGGTACGTCCAAGTTCGTGGGTGAAGAGCTGGCCAAGTCCGACCGTCCCGAGCTGGCCGGTGCCAAGATCGTCGTTTCCGGCGGCCGCGGCATGGGCAATGGCGACAACTTCAAGATCCTCTACTCGCTGGCTGACAAGCTGGGCGCTGCCGTTGGTGCTTCCCGCGCCGCTGTGGATGCCGGCTTTGTGCCCAACGACATGCAGGTCGGTCAGACCGGCAAGGTCGTGGCTCCCCAGCTGTATGTGGCCGTCGGTATCTCTGGCGCCATCCAGCATCTGGCTGGCATGAAGGACTCGAAAGTTATCGTTGCGATCAACAAGGATGCCGAAGCTCCGATCTTCTCCGTTGCCGACTACGGCATCGTGGGCGATCTCTTCGACATCGTCCCGCAGCTGGAAAAGCTTGTCTGATCAAGCACTTCCTGTTGTGAAAAAGCCCGCCGCAAGGCGGGCTTTTTCATGGGCGCGATTTGGATGTAGAGGGCATTTGTCGGCAGGCTCAAAAAATTTAGAGTAATTACTCAAAATGTCCTTGGCAGGCGTCTTCATATCCATAAACTAGGGCCAGCATGACCCCAAGGTACTGATCCCACGATCCGGGCCTAGCGCACACCCAGGAGCTGCCATGACAAAAGAGCCTTCCGCGAAAAAGGCCGCTGCCGAGATTGAATCGGCCCTCAAGCCATTGTCCCGTCGACGCTTCCTCAAAACCGCCCTCTGGGCCTCTGCCGGCCTTGCTGCTGTAGCCGCAGGTGGCTTTGCGCTGCTGGGCCGCTCTGCGCATGACAACGATGCCGTACCAGCTGATCTGGCCCATATCGAGCCGGCCCAGTACCGCCTCTTCAATCAGCTGGCGCTGGTGCTGCTGCCGACTGCAGGTACGGCCTTGCCGCCTGTGGCCGAGATTCCTGTGGCGCGTCATGTGGATGCCATTCTGGGTGCCCTGACGCCGGATATACGCAAGCAACTGGCAGGCGGTCTCGCCTTGCTGGATAACGCCGCCATTTTCAGCCATGGCAAACGTCTTATCGATCTTGAGCCTGCAGAGGCGCAGGCCTATCTCGCTAGCTGGGTGAATGCGGACTCCGTCATCAAGCGCACCTTGGGGCAGGTAGCCACCAAGCTCACGCACACCGGTTACTGGATGGATGAACGCACCTGGCCGGCGCTGGAGTTTGATGGTGCTGTTTCGCGCAAATGGGGCCTGCCTTCGCGCGGCAACCAGCCCCTTCCCGCGTAATCAGGCGCATCCAAAAGAACAGACAAGGCAGAAGAAAAAATGGCGGAAGTGATTGCAAGCACGCACGGCCTGGCCGTGACGCAAGCCAAAGATGTGGCTGAAAGTGCGCTGGAGCTCAGCGTGGATGTGGTGGTGGTGGGTTCGGGCGCCGGCGGTGCCGTCGCCGCCTATGAATTGGCTGCGGCAGGCAAATCCGTGCTGGTGCTGGAAGCCGGCCCCTATGTACCCAGCAGCGAATTCACTGAAGATTTCGCCAAGGCCATGGAGCAGCTGTATCAGGACAAGGGCGCACAGGCGAATGCCGAAGGCGATTTGCTGGTATTGCAGGGGCGCTGTGTAGGCGGCTCCACCGTGGTGAATGGTTGTGTGGCCTTCCGCACACCGGATTACATTCTTGCCGACTGGCAGAAGCAGTACGGCCTGACCAATCTCACCGTGGACACACTGAATCCCTATTTCACGAAAGTGGAAAGCAATCTCGGCATTCATGTGAATGAGGAGCATGAGGTCAACCGCAACTCTTCCGTGATACGTGAGGGCTGCAAAAAACTCGGGATTTCCTGGAAGCCTTTCCAGCGCAATATCCGCGAATGTGCGCTCACCGGTCACTGCCTCTCCGGTTGTGCTACTGATCGCAAGCAGTCCATGCTGGTCACCTATCTGCCCTGGGCAGCACAGAAGGGCGCAAAGATTTATGCCGATACACGTGTCACCCGTGTGCTGGCAGAAAACGGTCAAACTACCGGCGTTGTAGCCGAAATCATCGATCCGAAAACTCAAGTGAAAAAAGCGGATCTGAAGGTCAAGGCCAAGGTGGTGATTCTGGCTGCCGGTGCCGTGCAAACACCGCTGCTGCTGCAGAAATCAGAGCTGGCCAATTCCTCTGGTCAGGTCGGCAAGAATTTCGCCTGTCATCCTTCGTTGATGGTGGTGGGTGAGCATGCTGAAGACATTCATCCCTGGCGTGGTGCCATGCTGGGTGTGTATGTGGATGAGTGGGCGCACCCGGACAAGGGCGGATTCATTCTCGAAGGCGGCGGAGCAGGGCCGGTGGAATTATCCGCAGTCGCCAATCCCGGCCTCGGCCAGTCCTTCATGGATTATATGGTCAATGCCAAAAAGCTCTCCGGCATGGTCACGCTGATTCATGATCACAATGTCGGTGAAATCAGCTGGGACAAGGATGCCAAGAAAATTGCCTACAGCCTTTCCGACCAGGATTTCCCGGCCATGAAAGCTTCCATCAAGGCGGCTGCCCGGGTGCATTTTGCCGCCGGTGCGAAAAAGGTTTATGTGCCGACCGTGCAGCAGCGTGTCATCGAGAAAGAAGCTGACGTGGACACGGTGGTGGACGGCATTGCCAATGAGGCCATGACCTTCCGTATGGTTTCCTATCACCCGCAAGGCACTTGCCGTATGGGCGCTGATGCCAAAAGCAGTGTGGTAAACCCCTATGGCGAGACTCATGATGTGAAGAATCTCTTCATCACGGATGCCAGCCTTTTCCCCACCTCCATCATCGTCAATCCGCAGGTCACGGTGTATACGCTGGCCAGCTATATCAGCGACAAGCTCATCGAGAATGCGGACAAGCACTTCGCCTGAGCCATTCCTGAAATGAAAAACGCCCCGAGAGGGGCGTTTTTCATTGGGCTTCTGTAGGTCGGGCTTTAGCCCGACAGCCCTGCATGATGCGGGGTGCCTTGTCGGGCTAAAGCCCGACCTACGACTGAAAAGAGAAAAACTAGACGCTGAGATATTCCTGCACTACCTCATCCTTCAGATCGGCAATCTTGCCTTCGGCGACCAGACGGCCCTTTTGCAGGATATGAAAGTCACTGGCGGCCTGGCGCGCAAAAGGCAGCTTCTGCTCGACGAGCAGGACGGTCATGCCCTGTTCCTTGTTCAGGCGCTTGATGACTTCGCCGATCTCGCGAACGATATTGGGCTGTATGCCTTCAGTGGGCTCATCCAGTATCAGCAGCTTTGGGTCCAGCACGAGAGCGCGGCCTATGGCCAGCTGTTGCTGCTGGCCACCGGACAAATCACCACCACGCCTGTTCCGCATTTCTTTCAGCACCGGAAACATGCTGTAGATATGTTCCGGTATCTGTTTCAGACCATCCTTGCGGCCTCCCAGCGAAATCTTCAGGTTTTCTTCCACGGTGAGCATGGGAAAGATTTCACGCCCTTGTGGCACATAACCTATGCCGCCGCGGGCACGCATTTCCGTGGACTGTTTGCTGATGGGTTTTCCATTGAAAGTGATTTCACCGCTCTTGATGGGCAGCAGCCCCATCAGGCATTTGAGCAGGGTGGTCTTGCCCACGCCATTGCGGCCCATGAGGCAGGCACAAGCACCTTCCTGCACGTCGAGATTCAGGTCCCAGAGGATATGGCTTTGACCATAAAACTGGTTTACACCGCTGATGCTAAGCACCGTCATTCTCCCAAATAGACTTCAACCACCTGCGGGTTGTTCTGTATCTGATCCATGGTGCCTTCGGCCAATACGCTGCCCTGATGCAGTACCGTTACTTTTTTGGCAATGGAGCGCACAAAAGCCATATCGTGTTCCACCACGATGACGGAGTGTTTGCCGGCCAGTGAGGTGAGCAACTCTGCCGTGCGTTCGGTTTCTTCACCGGTCATGCCGGCCACAGGCTCATCGACCAGAAGCACTCGCGGGTTCTGCATGAGCAGCATGCCGATTTCCAGCCATTGTTTCTGGCCATGCGAAAGCAGTCCGGCCTGACGCTTGTAGTGGGCGGCCAGACCTATGATGCCCAGCACCTCATCAATGCGGTCTTTCTGCTCGGCCGAGAGTTTGTAGAAAAGGCTGGCCCATACGCTCTTGTTGGAGGCCATGGCCAGCTCCAGGTTTTCAAACACGGTGAGCTGTTCGAAAACAGTGGGCTTCTGGAATTTGCGGCCTATGCCACCCTGGGCAATTTCATGCTCGTCCATCTTGAGCAGGTCTATGGTCTGGCCGAAGAAAACACGGCCGGTATCGGGGCGCGTTTTTCCGGTAATCACATCCATCATGGTGGTCTTGCCGGCACCATTGGGGCCGATGATGCAGCGCAATTCGCCTTCATCGATATAGAGCGTGAGGTTGTTGAGGGCCTTGAAGCCGTCGAAACTTACGCTCACGTCTTCCATATAAAGCACCGGCTTGCCGAAGTCGGTATTGATGTCCAGATGCGTTTCAGGCTCAGGCAAGGCAGCGCGTACCTTGTTCATGCCGAAGCGGGGCAGGCGTTCGATAATGCTCATGCGCTTTTCTCCTGCAGCACTTCCGCTTTTTTCTCTTCCGTCTTCTTGAAGCGGGCCAGCAGGCCGACCAGGCCTTTGGGCAGGAAAATGGTGACCAACACAAAGAGTGTGCCGAGGGCAAAGAGCCAGGCTTCCGGATAGGCCGAGGTGAACCAGGTTTTTGCATAGTTCACGGCAAAAGCCCCGGTGATGGCGCCGTAGAGAGTCCCACGTCCACCTACGGCAACCCAGATCACCTGCTCGATGGAATTCAGCGGCGCAAATTCACCCGGGTTGATGATGCCGACCTGCGGTACGAAGAGGGCACCGGCAATACCGGCGAGCATGGCGGAAAACACGAAGAGCCAGAGCTTGTAGGACTCCACCTTGTAACCGCAAAAGCGTGTGCGCGATTCGGCGTCACGTATCGCAGTAATCACGCGTCCAAGACGCGAGGTGACAATGAAGCGGCAGAGCACATAGGCGCTGCCCAGTGTCAGTACCGTAATCAGGAAAAGTGTCACACGTGTGCTGTCAGCCGCCAGCGGAAAGCCGAGGATGTCCTTGAAGTCGGTCAGGCCGTTATTGCCACCAAAACCCATTTCATTGCGGAAGAAGGCCAGCATCAGCGCATAGGTCAGGGCCTGCGTGATGATGGACAGATAAACACCGGTGACGCGCGAGCGGAAAGCCAGCCAGCCGAAGACCAGCGCCAGCAGACCCGGCACCACCATCATCATGAGGAGCGCAAACGGAAAATGACTGAAGCCGCTCCAGTACCAGGGCAGTTCACTCCAGTTCAGGAAGACCATGAAATCGGGCAGGTCGGCGTTGCCGTAGACACCGCGCGTACCGATCTGGCGCATGAGATACATGCCCATGCAGTAACCGCCCAGTGCGAAGAACACGCCATGGCCCAAGGAGAGAATGCCGCAATAGCCCCAGATCATGTCCAGCGAGAGTGCGAGCAGGGCATAGCAAAGGAATTTGCCCAGTAGTGTCACCGAGTAGCTGGACATATGCAGCGGTGAATCAGCCGGCACGGCCAGAGCAAGTATGGGAACAACCACGGCCAGCAGGATGAGCAGGGCCAGTATCACCATGCCGCCCTTGTCACTCATGAATAAACGTTGGGTGAGCATGGATCAGGCCTCCGCTGCACGGCCTTTCTGCGGAAATAATCCACGCGGGCGTTTTTGTATGAACAGGATGATGACAACCAGTACGAGGATCTTGGCCAGCACGGCACCGGCATGAGGCTCCAGGAATTTGTTGAAGATGCCGAGGCCCATGGCGCCCACGAGCGTGCCCCAGATATTTCCCACTCCGCCGAAGACCACCACCATGAAGGAATCGATGATATAGCCCTGACCGAGATTGGGGCCGACATTGGTGAGCTGGGAAAGCGCGACACCGGCAACGCCGGCAATGCCGGAGCCGAGGCCGAAGGTGAGGGCATCCACCCAGCTGGCACGTACACCCACGGCACGCGCCATGGAACGGTTCTGGGCGACGGCACGCAGCTTCAGGCCTAGCGAGGTTTTCTTCATCACCAGCATGATGAGGAAGAAAACAATCAGCGCGAAAATCAGGATGGTGAGGCGGTTATAGGTCAGCGACCACACCGGATTGATTTCCAGCGAGCCACTCATCCAGCTGGGCGAGGCGACTTCACGATTGAGTGGAGAAAAGATGGAGCGCACCGCCTGTTGCAACACCAGACTGATGCCGAAAGTGGCGAGCAGGGTTTCCAGCGGGCGGCCATAGAGAAAGCGTATGACGCCACGCTCTATGGCAATGCCAACCAGGCCCGATACCAGAAAGGCGGCCGGAATCGAGAGCAACAGACTGGCGCCAATACTGTTGGGCATGAGTTGCTGCATGACATAGGTGGTATAGGCGCCCAGCATGATGAGCTCACCATGCGCCATATTGATCACTCCCATCACACCGAAGGTGATGGCAAGGCCGACGGCCGCCAGCAACAGCACCGAGCCCAGACTCAGGCCGAAGAAAAGATTTTCCAGAAATCCGTAGAAGGCAATTTTTTCCGCCACGGTAGCCAACGCCGTAACAGCTGCGCTTTTCACTTCCGGTACCGGGTCATTATCGGCCAGCTCTTGCAGACGGGCGCGTACCTCCGGATACAGCGAGCCGCTCAGCGTGGCAATGGCCGCTTTGCGCACGGCAGCATCTTCGCTTTGCGTATCTGCCATGGCGAGCACAGCAGCAAGAGCAGCCTTCACATCGCCATCTTCCTCGCTCTTTAGACGCTCACTGAGCAGGGGAATCATTTCTGCTGAGGGCTCGGCGCTGATGAGCTGTTTGGCGGCGGCCAGCCTGATACTTTCATCGTCTGAGGCCAGCTGCAGGCGGGCAATCATGCTGCGCAATTCGCCGCGCAGGGAATTATTCACCGAGATACTGTCCAGTGTGAGCGCCGAGGCCTTGCCCAATGCCTCACCACTCAGTGCATCACTGGCCTCGGGATCATCGCCTTCACCCAGCAGGACCAGCTGCGGTGGCGTAGCGCTCTTGCTGTTGAGGCGGCCATCAACAAGGGCGGAGAGCAAGGGCAGGGCGCGTTTGTCCTGGCCGGCTGCCATGGCCTGCACAATGAGCAGTTTCTGGTCGAAGTCGGCATCAATCAGTGCGGCTGCCTGAGCATCGAAGCCGGCCGGCACAACATAAGGTGTTTCCGCAAGCGCGGTTTCTGCTGCCTCGGAACTTGTATCTTCGGCATGGGCCATCGTAATGGTGGCGTTGAATATGAGAAAGAAAGAAAGCAGCAGAAAGCGCATCAGTGGGTTCCGTTTTTCCACAATCGACATACAGCAGGTTTTCATCCCAGCATCTCCTCTCCCTGACCCTCTCCCGCGAACGGGAGAGGGGAGGAATTGCTTTTTTATTTACCGCAACAAGTGCTTTGAGCCGCAGGCGCGCATCACTTGTAGTTCTGGCCCGAGCACTTCTTGGTGACCTTGTTGTAGTTACCGCACTTCAAGGTGACCCAGTCAGCTTCGGTGTCCTTGCTCACCGGCAGGAAATCGGACCAGGCATCACCCGGCACCAGGCCCTGAGTCTTCCACACGGTGGCGAACTGGCCATCGGCCTGGATTTCGCCAATCAGCACCGGCTTGGTGATGTGGTGGTTGGGGAGCATGGTGGACGTGCCACCGGAGAGGTTGGGCGCGGTGATGCCAGGCAGGGCCGCAATGACCTTGTCAGCATCGGTGGACTTCACCTTCTGCACGGCCTTCACCCACATATTGAAACCGATGAAATGGGCTTCCATGGGGTCGTTGGTGACGCGCTTCGGGTTCTTGGTGTAGGCCTTCCACTTCTTGATGAACTCGGAATTGATCGGGGCCTTCACGCTTTCGAAGTAGTTCCAGGCAGCGAGGTGACCAACGAGAGGCTTGGTGTCGATACCGGACAGTTCTTCTTCACCCACGGAGAAGGCCACGACCGGAATCTTGTCAGCCGAGATGCCCTGGTTGCCGAGTTCCTTGTAGAAAGGCACATTGGCATCACCATTGATGGTGGAGACCACTGCAGTCTTCTTGCCGGCAGAACCGAACTTCTTGATGCTGGCCACGATGCTCTGCCAGTCGGAGTGACCGAAAGGCGTGTAGTTGATCATGATGTCTTCGTCTTTCACGCCCTTGCTCTTGAGATAGGCTTCAAGAATCTTGTTCGTGGTGCGCGGATAGACATAGTCGGTGCCAGCGAGAACCCAGCGCTTCACCTTCAGGTCTTTCATCAGGTAATCAACCGCAGGAATGGCCTGCTGATTGGGCGCAGCGCCAGTGTAGAACACGTTTTTGGACGATTCTTCACCTTCATACTGCACCGGGTAGAAGAGCACGCTGTTCAGTTCTTCCACCACCGGCAGCACGGATTTGCGTGACACCGAAGTCCAGCAGCCGAACATCACGGCCACTTTGTCCTTCTGGATCAGCTCGCGGGCTTTTTCCGCGAACAGCGGCCAGTTGGAGGCCGGGTCAACCACGACCGGTTCCAGTTTCTTGCCGAGCAGACCGCCTTTCTTGTTCTGCTCATCGATGAGCATGAGCATGGTGTCTTTCAGCGTGGTTTCGGAAATTGCCATCGTGCCCGACAGCGAGTGCAGGATGCCGACCTTGATGGTGTCTTCGGCAGCGTGGGCACTGAGAGCGCCCATCCCCAGACCCAGCGCAAGCGCTGTGGCCGAGAATTTTTTCATCAGGCTTTTAACGTTCATTGTGTGTGAGCTCCTTGTATTCCCTGGATTGGATTAAAGCGTCATCAGCTGCAGGCCGAGACCGATGGAGGTGGTGTCAGCAGCGGCGGAATCGGAATAGCTCTTGTCGAGATAAAACAGGCTGGCCTTGGCGTTGAAGGACTTGATGATGTAGTTGATGTTGACTTCCAGCGTGTCCTGTTCGATGTCTGCAGCACCAGCAATACCTTCATAAGTTGTGGTGCCGAACTTGGCGAGAAGCTGCGGCTTGCCGATACCAATGACCTGCGGGAAGAGATAAGAAGTCAGCAGGTAGTAGCTGTCGCCATTGGAACTGACAGTCGTCGCAGGAGCAGGGTAGCCACCGAGATCGTCATACTTGATGTATTCGCCTTCCACAGTGAATGCACCACCAGCACCCACTTTCTTTTCCATCAGGAAATCGACATTGGAGGTGCTGTCGCTGCCGACCATATTGGTGGCAACGGCAATGGCCAGAATGTCTTTTTCGCCCAGATAGGTGCCGTTGATGTAATAGCCCGGCTCAGCATCCCAGAAGTCATACTGCACACGGGCCGCTGCCATGGTGGAGTTGTCTTGCAGGGTAGAGGGAATATCGAAAAGACCGGCGGAAACCTTCAGCTTGGTATCGGCAAAATCACCCCAGTAAGCCACGCCATCAGCACGACCGAATTTGTCGATAAAGGGGTAGCCATCCTGGGTGCCGTCGGAGGCGAAGTTCCAGTTATTGGAGAAATAGGCGCCATAGCTGTTGGCACGGTCGGTTGGCGGCAGGAAGCGGCCAGCCCAGAAGTTCAGGGTGGGGCCATATTCGAATTGGGCAATGGCATCCTGTACGGATACGCTGCTTACACTGGCACCGGTAGTGACATCATTGACCGCACCAGTAATTTCACTGGAGAAGCTGAATTTGATGTTTTCCGTGATCTTGCTGTTGATGTAGAGGCTGAGGCTGTTAAGTGCAAAATCGTTGGTGTCAGTATCAACACCATCCGTACTGGTGTTGGTGAAGCTGGTACGCAAGCTGGCGGTCAGCGTGGTATCCGGAATCTTCACCTCGGCGGCCTGAGCGACACTGCTCACCGCGGCTGCCAGGGCCAGAGGCACCATGAACAGCGATTTACTACCCCGTTTGCTTTCAAATTTGACACACATGGTCCATCTCCTTTGACGACCCTGGAAAAAACGGGGAGCTGGTCAGGTCTCGCCCGAAGCGACGTTCACACGTCGTTTTCTGTTTCGCCCGTATTCTGGTTACGGGCGCTGTGCAGCATGTGCAGGGTGATTTTTCTCACCTCGGCCTTGCTTTCCTCGATATGGGACTTGAGCAGCATCTGGGCTTGATCGGCACGGCGTTGCAGCACGGCTTTCAGGATTTTTCCGTGCTCGGTGTAAGTGGCTTCCACGCGGACCTTTTTGGTGAAGTCCAGGCGCCGGATGATGCGTATGCGCTCGGTGATGCTGTGATGGATCTTGGCCATTTCACTATTGCCGGCGGCCTCCACCAGCATTTCGTGAAAGCGCTCATCCAGCAGGGATACCGTGGCAGGATCGCCTATGCGTTCGGCCGGTGAGACCAGCCAGATATGTTTGAGATCATCAAGCAGGGGAGAGTTGATTTCCTGCTCGCAGATCTTCCTGACGGCAGCCAGCTCGATGATGATGCGCAGGTCGTAGATTTCTTCGAAGAACTTGAAGTCGAAAGGCTTTACCTGCCAGCCGGAGCGATAGAGCACATCCACATAGCCTTCACGCTGCAGACGGTAGAGGGCTTCGCGCACGGGCGTGCGGCTGGCAGCCATGCGCTCGGCAACTTCGTTTTCACTGAAGCGGTCACCCGGCAGCAGCTGGAAGTCGAAAATTTCCTCCTTGAGACGGGAATAAATGCGCTCGGCGAGGTTTTCGCTGTTTTCCTTGCGCTTGCCGCCACGCAGTACGGTCAGGTTGGAAGTTTTCTCGTTCATGCTGTCGTCGCTTTTCTTCATGCCAGTTCGATTTCGATGAGTGCATCACCGGCTGAAATCGCCTTGCCGGGCCGACAGTGCAGTGCACGTACTGTGCCGGAGACCGGTGCGTGTATCGGGAATTCCATTTTCATGGCTTCCAGAATGACCAGTGGCTCTCCGGCTTCGATACGGCTGCCGGCTTCCACCAGCAGCTTCCAGACATTGCCGGAAATATCGGCGGCAACGAGGTGGCCTCCTTCGGCGACGGTGACGGCAATTTCTTCTTCGATAAGTTCGACAACATTCAGGCTGTCTTCGGCCTTCCACAGTTCCACTTCGGTGTCGAAAGCGGTTTTCTGGCGGGCCTTGAAGGCGGCAATGTCGGTCGCGTTGTCACGCAGTAGCTTGTCGTAAGCAGCGAGCTCGAAAATCTCTTCCTCGATACGGATTTCGGCACGGCCTTCACGAAAATCTGCCCGCAGCTGATCCAGTTCAGCCTCGCTAACTTCGTAGTACTGCACCTGGTCGAAGAACTTGAGCAGCCAAGGCTCGCCATCTGCAAACTGGGCGTTCTTCAGGAATTTGTTCCAGATCGGCAGGGTGCGGCCCACCAGCTGATAACCGCCGGGTGAATCCATGCCGTAGATGCACATATACACACCGCCAATTCCGACCGTGCCTTCGGCGGTGTAAGTACGCGCCGGGTTGTATTTGGAGGTCATGAGGCGATGACGCGGATCCACCGGCACGGCGCAGGGGGCACCGAGATAGACATCACCCAGGCCCAGAATCATGTAGCGAGCGGAGAACACGATGTCTTTCACATCATCGCGTGAGGGCAGGCCATTGATGCGCTGTATGAAATCCACGTTATTGGGCAGCCATGGCGCTTTGGCGCGCACGGTTTCGCTGTAACGGGTAACGGCGCCCAGGGTGGCGGAATCTTCAAAAGCCATGGGCATATGCACCACGCGGCTTTTGATCTTCATGCTTTCCACATCCGGCAGCGTGCTTTCGCGTGCCAGAAGAGCAGCAATCAGTTCTGCTTGGGAAATGATGCGGCTGTCGTAATGAATCTGCAGGGAGCGCACGCCGGGAGACAGTTCGAGTATGCCTTTCACCGGTTCGGCCTTGAGCGACTCCATCAGGGCATGCACGCGGAAGCGCAGACGCAGGTCCAGCACAGTGGGGCCGTATTCCAGCAGGATGTATTTGTCGCCGGCCTGACGATAGGCAACCGCAGGGCGCGAGCCTTCTGCAGGCAGCTCAGCGATCACGCATTCAGAAGCGGTTCCCTGCGGAATCACCAGGGCACGCGAAGGCAGGGCAGGCAATTCTTTCAGCGCAGCAATCGCCGCATCCTGTGCCAGCTCCAGTGCCAGGGCTTCGTCAAAGCTGATGCGGCGGGCGAAATAGTCGGCGAAGAAGGTGAAGCCGCCCGAGACCAGTGAGCAGAAGGCGCCATGGGCGCGCATTGTGTGCACCAGCGCGCGGCCGCCATTGGCGAGGGTGATCTGGAGCCGGCGCACTTCCTCGATGCGCTCACGCTCCAGGCCCTTGAGCAAGGCAACGCGGGTGCGCAGGGCCTGTTCGAAAT
>JAVHYE010000138.1 GCA_031119295.1 Pedobacter sp.
CGGCGACCCAGCACGATATCGGCCAGTTGCACATCACCTTCCACCAGCGCTGTCGTGCCGGGGCGCAAAGCCCCTATGGAAGTGAGACGGCTGCGATCTTCATATTGCCGCGGCAGATAAAACAGCAGGTCTTGTACCGTGCGTATATCCAGCTTGAGCAGTTTTTCCGCAAGCGAGGCACCCACACCCTTGAGCGTGGTGACAGGCTGTGCAGAGAGAAAAGCAGAACTCACGGCGCACGCGTACCCGGCAGCTTGAGTTCGTGTAGTGCAGACAGCAAGGCCTTGATGGCTTGTGGGCGCGGGAAGCGACGGCGCCAGGCCATGACCATTTCGCGTGAAGGGGCCGGTGTGAGCGGGCGCGTGATGACGTCATCACCTTCGCTGAGCTTGGCGGCTGCGCTGGCAGGCACGAGAGTGAGACCCAGGCCGGAGGCCACCATATGCCGCAATGTGGTCAGCGAGCTCGCAGGCCCCAGCGTATTGTGGCCATTGGCGAGATGCGGGCAGGCTTCGAGGATCTGGTCGCGGAAGCAGTGACCTTCACCCAACAGCAGAAGATTGTCACTTTGCAGATCGGCGGTAGGAATGTTTTTGCGTTTTGCCCATTCATGGTCCGCTGGCATGAGCAGTTCGAAGTCTTCCTTGTAGAGCGGCTCCACATGCGTTTCCGGCGCATCAAAAGGCGCAGCAATGATGATGACATCGAGCTCGCCACGGCTGAGTTTTTCTGTCAGCACATGTGTGTAGTTTTCTTCCAGATAGAGCATGAGGCCGCTGCCACCATTACGCAGGGCACGTACCAGCGGCGGAAAAAGATCAGGTGCCGCCGTGAAGATGGCGCCCAGCTTGAGTGGATCGGCAAACTGGTTGCGGGCGGCGCGGGCGGAGGCGTTCAGCACTTCCATTTCTTCCAGCACGCGATGCGCCTGACGGATAATCGCCTCGCCCCCGGGCGTTACCATGACTTCGTGGCGATGGCGTTCGAAAAGCGCCAGCCCCAGCTCATCCTCCACCTTTTTCACGGCGATGCTGAGCGTGGGCTGGGAGACATGGCAAGCATCCGCCGCGCGGCCGAAGTGGCGTTCGCGGGCCAAGGCGATGAGGTAGCGCAGATCGGTCAGGGTCATGGGCGACAGCCTTGCGATGGGCATAAGAGTGATTGCACGACGCTATCGGAATCGGGGAAATATGGCAAAAGTATTGATTGTGGGTTGTGGTGACGTGGGCAGCCGTCTGGCCCTGCGTCTTGTGGTGGCCGGGCATGAGGTGTTCGCCCTGCGCCGCTCTGCCTTCAGCTTGCCCGGTGTGCAGGTCTTGCAGGGAGATGTGACGGACCCGGCCTCCCTGCGCTTTCCGACCGGTCTGGATGCCGTGTTCGTGCTGCTGGCGCCCGGTGAGCCCGGGGAAGAAGCCTATCGCCGTGTCTATTTCGAGGGCACGCAGCATGTGCTGGCGGCACTTGCGGGGCAGAAACTGACGCGTTTGTTCTGGGTGTCTTCCTCCAGTGTTTATGGTCAGGAAGACGGCAGTTGGGTGAATGAAGACTCTCCCGCAGCAGCCGGCAGCGCCACCGGCCAGATCCTGCTGCAATCCGAACAGTTGCTGCAAAGCCTGCCCTGGCCGGCCACGGTCCTGCGTTTTGCTGGTATCTACGGCCCGGGACGACTGCGCCTGCCGCGCTGGGTGCAGGCTGGACGTGAGGTGCAGGTGCATCCAATCGCCTGGACAAATCGTATACATGTGGAGGATTGTGCCGGCTTGCTGGCTTTCCTTTTTGAGCAGCAGCGCAAGGGCACGAATCTCGCATCCGTTTATATTGGCGTCGATGATGAGCCGGCACCGCAACATGAGGTGCTGGACTGGCTTGCTGGCCGTATGGGGCTGCCACGTGTCGCTCACGTCTCCCGTCCGGGGGCCGCCAGCAACAAACGTCTGTCCAATGGGCGAATATCGGCCCTCGGCTATCAGATGCAGTTTCCCGGATTCCGGGAGGGTTACGCGGCTGTAATGGGATGGCAGGATGAAATCCGCTAGACTTTCGGCCGGACCGTGGATGCGGTGTCCCGCGACATGATGTTGCGGAGGGCATTACAGGGGCTATGAAGTGAAAATTCGGGCAATTCGGGAATTCATTCTCGTGATGGCACTGACAGGTCTGGCAGCTTCTGCCGGTGCGGTCAGTCTTTTTGAAAAAACCCAGGCCGATCAGGGTATCTCCGCCTTCAAGAGCGGCGATTACAAGTATGCGCGCACCTGGCTCAGCACCAAGGCGGCGGCGGATGATCCCCGTGCCTGGTACTACCTGGGCCGCATGTATCAGGAAGGTCTGGGTGGTTTTGACGTGGACCTGCTCCGCGCGGAAAAGCTCTATCACCAGTCTGCTGAAAAAGGTGAGGTCGAGGCCATGCTGGCGCTCGCCGATCTTTATTCCCGTGGCGGCGGTGTAAAACCCAATTTCGGCGTTGCCCGTATCTGGCATGAAAAAGCCGCACGCGCCGGCAATGTCGAAGCCATGGTGCTGCTGGGCAAGGACTTCACCGGTGTTAACGGTCTGCCGCCGAATTATGAGCAGGCCCGTATCTGGTTCGAGCAGGCGGCTTCCGCTGGCAATAACGAAGCCATGCGTGCGCTGGGCGATCTCTACCGCAGCGGTCAGGGCGTGGAAGTGAGCATGGTGGACGCGTTGATGTGGTATCGCCTCGCCGTGCGCGCCGGCAACAAGGATGCTGAGACCGGCAATAATCTGCTGAGCCGCATCCTGCCTGCTGACAAGCAGACTGAAGCTGAACGTCGCGCGCTGGAGTGGGAAGTGCTGACGGGCCGGGTGCCCACGCCCAAGCCGGAGCAGACGGTCGACTCCAAGAAAACCTCGGATACACGTCCGGCGGATATCAAGAAAGTGCCTGCCTCGGCAGGCGCCGTCAGCCAGAACTGATTCTGGTGAAATAAAAAAGCCTCCCTTGCGGAGGCTTTTTTATGGGTAAAAATAGCGTGGATTAATCCAGCAGCTCCATCACGCCATCCATTTCCACCAGTGCATTTTTCGGCAGGGCCGCCACGCCTATGGCAGCGCGGGCGGGATAAGGCTCTTTGAAATACTTGGCCATGGTTTCATTCACCAGTGCGAAATGTGAAAGGTCGGTGAGGAAGATATTCAGCTTGGCGATATCGGCAAGACCGCCACCCGCTGCCACACACACGGCCTGCAGGTTTTCAAAGACCTGCACGATCTGCGCCTCAATGCCTTCACGCAGCTGCATGGTGGCCGGGTCCAGGGCGATCTGGCCCGAGAGATAGACGGTGCTGCCGACTTTCACGGCCTGCGAATAAGTGCCGATGGCGGCAGGAGCCTTGTCGGTCTTGATGATGGCGCGATTCATTTTCTTCTCCAGCGCCGGCGTCGCCGGCTTAGCAATAGTTTTGAAATCAGTTGGCGGCGACCGGGGCTTTATCGGTGCGTATCGGTCCCCACCAGATGCAGAACAAAAGAAAGACCTGCAGCAACAGGCGGAAACCCAGCACGTCCGAAAGCCAGGGTTGTGGCATCAGGGGAAATTGTTCCGGATGCAGGAACATATGCACATTGGCCGGCGTCACACAGAGGGTCAGGGCAAAAAGCCCGATACCGGCGAGGCGGCGCCATTGTGGCAAGAGCAAGCCGACGGCGCCCAGCAATTCAAATACACCCGAAACATATACAGCTGCTTCAGGATAAGGAATATAAGGTGGCACGATCTTGATGAAAAAGTCTGCCGCTACGAAATGCCCCAGTCCACCGACGGCAAACCAGATGAAAACGAAGCTGATGGCGGCGGTCTTGCTATACGCCTGGAGAGAAGCTGACGACATGGGAGTCCTGGGGTTTTGTTGGGGTGTCAGGCGCGTACGCGTATGATTTTTTCCACGCCGGGAATGGTGCGCATGCGCTTGATGATGCGGGCGAGATGTATGCGGTTATGCACTTGCAGGCTGATCTGCATGACGCCGTGATGCGGGCCTTTTTCATGGATATTGATGCCTTCGATATTGGCATCAAGATCGGTGGCCTGACGCGCAATTTCCGCCAGCATGCCGCGCTGGTTGCGCAGCTCTATACGCAGTTCGCTCTGGAATTCACGGTCCACTTTATCGGACCAGCGCAGACTCATGCATTTGTCCGGATTGTCGCGCAGCTCGGCCAGCACGTTATTGCAGTTGTCGCGGTGAATGACGATGCCGCGGCCGGCAGAAAGATGGCCGACGATGGCATCGCCCGGCAGCGGACGGCAACAGCGGGCATAGGTGATGACAAGGCCTTCGGTGCCGCGTATGGCGATGCCGCGATTGCCTGAGCCCGTGGTGTCGGCATTCAGGCTTTCCAGTCCTTCCGGCATGAGGCGCGCGGCAATGATTTGCGGCACGCGATTGCCGAGGCCGATTTCTTCCAGCAGAGCATTCAGCGCTGGCAGGCCGATTTCCTGCAGCACGGTATTCAGGTGGTCTTCCGGAATTTTTGCCAGTGATTGACCCAGCGTACCCAGGGCTTTTTCCAGCAGGCGGCGGCCGAGATCAATGGCTTCGGAATGCTGCTGGTCTTTCAGGAAATGGCGGATGCTGGTGCGGGCTTTGGAAGTGATGACGAAATTGAGCCAGGCGGGATTCGGTCGTGCACCGGGTGCGGTGACGATTTCCACGGTTTGTCCTGTGGTGAGCGCAAGACTCAGGGGCGTCAGGCGATTGTCCACGCGCGCCGCCACGCAGGTATTGCCGACATCTGTGTGCACGGCGTAGGCAAAGTCCACCGGTGTTGCACCTACCGGCAAAGTCAGGATCTTGCCCTTGGGTGAGAAAACATAAACCTCGTCCGGGAAGAGATCGATTTTTACGTTTTCGATGAACTCCATGGAGTCACCGGCATTCTTCTGGATTTCCAGCAGCGACTTCATCCACTCGCGCGCACGCGTCTGCGAGGTATTGGTGAAGCTGCCTTCGCCATCGGATTTGTACAGCCAGTGTGCGGCAATGCCGTTATTGGCCATGGCTTCCATGGCCTCGGTGCGTATCTGGATTTCAATCGGCACGCCGCGCTGGCCTTTCAGCACCGTGTGCAGGGACTGATAGCCATTGGCCTTGGGAATGGCGATGTAGTCCTTGAACTTGCCCGGGATCGGCTTGTAGAGATTGTGCATGATGCCGAGGGCGCGATAGCAGGCATCCACGTTTTCCGTGATCAGGCGGAAACCATAGACATCCATGATTTCTGCAAAGGATTTCTTCTTCTCGCGCATCTTCTGGTAGATGCTGTAGAGATGTTTTTCGCGGCCTATCACGCGTACGGAAAGGCCCTCTTCGCTGAGGCGCTTTTCCAGTGACTCCTTGATCGTGTGCAGCATTTCCTTGCGATTGCCGCGTGCGGCTTTTACCGCCTTCTTGATCAGCGGTGCACGCATGGGGAAAAGTGCATTAAACCCTAAGTCTTCAAACTCCACGCGGATATCGTTCATGCCGAGACGATTGGCGATGGGCGCGTAGATATCGAGGGTTTCAGTGGCAACGCGTTTGCGCTTTTCCGGTGTCAGTACATCCAGCGTGCGCATATTGTGCAGGCGGTCGGCCAGCTTCACGAGAATGACGCGTGTGTCCTGCGTCATGGCCAGCATCATCTTGCGGAAGTTTTCCGCCTGCGCCTCGGCCTTGGAGTTGAAATGCACCTGGGTGAGCTTGGTGACACCGTCGACCAGCTCGGCCACTTCCTGCCCGAACTGTGCCGCGATTTCCGCCTTGCTGACGCCGGTATCCTCGATGACGTCGTGCAGCATGGCCGCCATGATGCTCTGGTGGTCCATATGCATGTCGCACAGGATGTTGGCAACGGCGAGGGGATGCGTGATGTAGGGGTCGCCATTACGGCGGAACTGCCCTTCATGGGCTTTTTCGGAATAAAAATAAGCGCGCCGGATATCAGCAATCTGATCAGGCGTGAGATAGGTTTCGAGTCGTGTACATAGGGCGTCTATGCCGGAGGTACTCATGACCCGAGTCTCCGGCGCAGGCGCGAGCGTCGTCAAGGCCCTGTGGCTCGGCGACGTGGGGGATTTCTCAGAGATCGTCGTCCGGCTCGTTGGGCAGAGCAGCAGGCGGATTCAGCTGGATCATGTCGGCGAAGGCGTCTTCTTCCTCTTCCGGCTTGGCGGTGAGGATTTCGCGCGTCACCTGGCCGGCGGCGATTTCACGCAGGGCCATCACGGTGGGCTTGTCGTTTTCCCAAGGCAGACCTGCCTCTTTACCACCAGTAGCCAGCTGACGGGCGCGCTTGGCAGCCACGAGCACCAGCTCGAAACGGTTGTCCAGATTTTCCAGGCAGTCTTCAACGGTAACGCGGGCCATGGGTAAACCTCATTGGCATTAATCAGGGGCAAGGGGGCGGAGTCTACGCAAGAGGCCCGGGCGCCGCAAGCCGGGGCTGCCCATTGGCAAAGCCCCGCAGGCCTTGCCGGGCGCGGCTTTGCGAGGGATCAGCCGGTCGCCAGCAGGCGCTGCAGCAGGGCTTCCTGGCGCACGGACTGGGAGCGGAAGGTGAGGCGGCAGGCCCGGACTATGGTCTGCAGATCGTTCAGGGCAGCATCAAAGTCGTCGTTCACCACGAGATAGCTGAACTCGGCGTAGTGCGCGATATCGGCCTGGGCCTCCTTGAGGCGGGCGGCGATCACTTCCGCACTGTCCTGGCCGCGGCTGTTGAGGCGATGCGACAGGGTTTCCAGCGAAGGCGGCAGGATGAAGATGGAGACGGCCTCGGGCAGCAGACGGCGCACCTGCAAGGCGCCCTGCCAGTCGATCTCGAGAATGACATCGCGATCCTGGGAGAGCTCGTTCACCACCCAGTCCTTGGACGTGCCATAAAGATTGCCGAAAACCTCGGCATGCTCGAGAAAAGCGCCTTCTCCTATCAGGCGGACGAATTCCTCGCGGGCTGTGAAGTGGTAGTTCACGCCATGGGTTTCGCCGGGGCGCATGGGGCGGGTGGTATGCGAGATGGAGACGCCGACGCCGGGGGTGGACTCCACCAGGGCTTTGACCAGCGAGGTTTTACCGGTGCCGCTGGCGGCGGCGATGACAAAGAGGCTTCCGGACATAGTGGTCTGGTCCTTGTTCTTATTCGATGTTCTGGATTTGTTCGCGCATCTGTTCGATCAAGACCTTGAGCTCGACAGACGAGAGCGAGCTGTCCGCATTCACGGACTTGGAGCCCAGGGTATTGGCCTCGCGATTGAGCTCCTGCATGAGGAAGTCGAGGCGGCGGCCGACAGCGCCGGCGTCTTTCAATACACGGCGGATTTCTGCGACATGGGCGGTGAGACGGTCCATTTCCTCGGCCACATCGATCTTCTGCGAGAACAGGATCATTTCCTGCTCGAGGCGGTCGGCATTGAGCTCGCTCTTGATGTCGGCCAGGCGCCCCAGCAGGCGTTCACGATAATGGCTGACAATGGCGGGCATGCGCACGCGCACCTTTTCCGTTTCCGCCACCATGGCCGTGAGGCGCTCTTCAATAAGGCGGGCCAGCTCGGTGCCTTCGCGTTCGCGCATGGCAAGGAACTGTTTGAGGGCGTCATCAAAAAGCTTGAGGGCGGCCGCCTGCAGGGCGGCGGTATCGGCCTCGCCGGACTTGATCACGCCGGGCAAGCGCAGGATGTCGCCGGCATTGAGCGGGGCGGCATGGCGGGCCATCTGGTCGATTTCAGCAGCGGCTGCCACATACTGCTCGGCCAGTTCACGGTTCAGCTCCAGCTTGCCGCCCTGGGTTTCGGCGGCTTCATAGCGATATTGCACATCCACCTTGCCGCGGGTCAGGGCCTGACGCAGTTTTTCGCGCAAGGGGAACTCGACATCACGCAGGGCCTCGGGCAAACGGAAACCGGGCTCCAGGAAACGGTGGTTCACGGAGCGGATTTCGCAGGCGATCAGGCCGAAATCGCCACGGGCTTCGGCGCGGGCAAAAGCGGTCATGCTGCGTATCATCAAGAGCTCCGGGTTTGCAGTCGTACAGACAGGAGCCGGGATTGTACCCCAGCCATGCCGTATACTCGCGGCCTTCCTGTTACCGAGATTCCCGGAGTTTTCCATGCGTCCGTCCGGCCGTGCTACTGACCAGCTGCGCCCTGTCACCATCACCCGTCACTACACCCGCCATGCCGAAGGTTCGGTGCTGGTGGAATTCGGCGACACCAAGGTGCTGTGTACCGCCAGCGTGGAAAACACCGTGCCGCGTTTCCTCAAGGGCAAGGGCGAAGGCTGGATCACGGCCGAATACGGCATGCTGCCGCGCTCCACCCATACCCGCAGCGATCGCGAAGCCAGCAAAGGCAAGCAGGGTGGCCGCACCCTGGAAATCCAGCGCCTGATCGGCCGCTCCCTGC
>JAVHYE010000007.1:0-14483 GCA_031119295.1 Pedobacter sp.
CCTGTGCGCTGGCCGTGGGTGTAAGCCAGGCGGTGCTGGATTATGTCGTGCCCTATGTGAATGAGCGTGTGGCTTTTGGTGAGCCGATTTCGCAGCGCCAGTCCGTGGCTTTCACCGTGGCAAATATGGCGATAGAGCTGGAAGGCATGCGTCTTCTGACCTATCGCGCTGCCTCCCGTGCCGAGCAGGGCCTGTCCTTCCACAAGGAAGCCTATCTGGCTCGCGTGCTCTGCGCGGAAAAAGCCATGGAAATCGGTACCAATGGCATACAGATGCTGGGTGGCCACGGCTTTATCCGTGAGCATCTGGTGGAGCTTTTCTATCGCAATCTGCGCGCTGTCGGCATCCTCGAAGGCGCTGCGGTGGTTTAAGGGAGAAGAAAAATGATCAATCTTGAATTGCCCGGCAAGCTGACAAAAATCCAGAACATGACCCGCATGCTGAGCATGCAGGCCTTCCGCCCCATCACGCGCAAATACGACAAGGCCGAGCATGAAAAGCCGGTGGAACTGTATCCGCTGGGCGAAATGCTGCGCAGCATGAGTGGCTCGGCTCTGGGTGGAAAAGCCGAGGCTGAAGCCGACAAGAGCAGCGTGAAGAACGGCAGCAATATGACGGCCGTGCTGGCCACGGCTGAAATGAGCTGGGGCGATGTGGCCATGAGTGTCTGCATACCCGGCAATGGTCTGGGTAATGCAGCCCTGATGGCGGTGGGCACGCCTGAGCAGAAGGAAAAATACGGCAAGCTCTGGTGCGCCATGGCCATTACCGAACCTTCCGTGGGTTCGGATACTGCGCATATCGGCACCACGGCCCGTCTCGATGGTGAAGAGTGGGTGCTGAACGGCGAAAAGATTTTCGTCACCGCCGGTGAGTTCTGCGACGCCATTGTAGTCTGGGCCACGCTGGACAAATCCCTGGGCAAGCGCGCCATCAAATCCTTTATCGTGCCCAAGGGCGCGCCCGGTATGCAGGTGGTGAGGCTGGAGCCCAAGCTGGGTTTCCGTGTTTCCGATACGGCCGCCATTACTTTTACGGATTGCCGTATTCCCAAAGACCATGTGCTGGGCTCGCCGGAAATCGCACAGGATGCCAAGCAGGCGCTGGGCGGTGCCATGCAGACTTTCGACAATACCCGTCCCATGGTGGCGGCCATGGCAGTGGGTGTGGCGCGTGCTGCGCTGGACCTGCTCTATGAAATCCTGGAGAAGGAAGGCATCAAGCCCGGCTACGACAAGAGCCTGTGGAATGCTTCGGCGCTGGAAGCGGAAATCTATCGCATGGAAGCCGACTACGAAGCTGCACGCCTGCTGGCACTGAAGGCGGCGTGGATGGCCGACAACAAGCAGGCCAATTCCAAGGAAGCCTCCATGTCCAAGGCCAAGGCAGGGCGTACCGGTAACTACATCACCCTGCGTTGCGTGGAGCTGTGTTCAACGCTGGGTTATAGCGAGGAGTACCTGCTGGAAAAATGGGCGCGCGACTCCAAGATTCTGGATATCTTCGAGGGCACGCAGCAGATACAGCTGCTGATTGTGGCGCGTCAGGTGCTGGGGCTGTCGTCCTCGCAGCTGAAATAAATGAGCTGCCCCTGAAAATGCCGGCCTTGTGCCGGCATTTTCTTTTGTGCCCTGTGCGCTTTCTGTTGGGTGGAGGTAATCCGGGCCAGCTTCCTGAGGTTTATGGCCCGGGCCATGGTTGTCGATGCTTGCGCTGTGGGCTAGCGTTGTCCCTCTTCAGTCGGGCAAGAACAAGGGAGTGAACTCATGAAGACCGTACTCATCACCGGTGGCAACAGCGGCATAGGCAAGGCCACGGCCGAGGCGCTGGCGGCGCAGGGTTTCCGTGTCTTTATCGCGGCGCGTGATCTGGAGAAGTCGGAGCGGGCGATTGCCGATATTGCCGCTGCTGTGCCCGGTGCCCAGATTGCAGCGCTCAAGCTGGATCTCTCTGATCTGGATCAGGTCAAAAGCTTTGCCGAGGATTTCCGCCGTCGCGTGCCGGTGCTGGATGTACTCATCCTCAACGCCGGTCTCTTTCCCACGAACAAGCAGCTCACGGCCCAGGGCTTCGAGATGCAGTTCGGTGTGAATCATCTCGGGCATTTCCTGCTCACCAAGCTTTTGCTGGATTCCGTGAAAGCAGCGCCACAGGGGCGCATCGTGGTAGTGAGCTCCATCATGCACTGGCTGGGGCGTATCAATTACGGCAGCTTCCGCGGCGAGAAGTTCTACAACCCGGTGGTGGCCTATGGTCAGTCCAAGCTGGCCAATCTCTTGTTTGCGCAGGAGCTTTCGCGTCGTCTGGAAGGCACCGGCATTTCCGTGAATGCCCTGCATCCGGGTGGGGTGGATACCGGCATTGCGCGTGACTTGCCGAAAATTGCGCAGAAGATATACAGCGCGCTGACGATTTCCGTGGAAAAGGGGGCGGCCAGTTCCATTTTCCTGGCAGCAGCTCCCGAGGCTGCCCAGTTGCACGGTGAATTCGTGACCAGCAGCAAGCCTGCCTGGCATAGCCCACTGGCAAAACCGGCAAGCGCGCAAAAGCTGTGGCAGGTGAGTGAGGAACTGGTCGCCGGCTATTGAGTCTTCTTCCATAAAAAAGCCCGCCATTATCGGCGGGCTTTTTTATGGCATTTTTCATTGCAACAGGCATCAATGCCTCAGAGCGCGTTCTTGTCGCGCGCATCCCACCATGAGCGGGCTTGTGCCATGGCCTCATCCTGTGTGGCTGCTTTCTGCAGGGTGCGCAGTGCCAGTGCCAGTGTGGCGATTACGGCCATCTCCCCGTATTCATGGCTTTTCCCGCCGCGCCAGACTGCCAGGAAATCATCCAGCACAAACTCTTCCTCCGGTGTGTGGCGAGCCGGAAAAATCATGGGCCATTCTTCGTCCTGCAGCTCGCCATTAACGATGCGCTTGGCCAGGCAGCTGCCATCCGGATTGCGCTCGATTTCTCCGCCTTCGCCTTTGATCACGCAGCTGTTGCGATAGCCAAGGATTTCCGCCGCCTTCTGGTGCGATTCGCGATAGGCCGGATGGAAGATGGCCTGCATCACCGCTGGCGCATCCAGAGGATTAAGCAGACGGGCCAGGGTATGCACGGGTGAGCGCAGGCCCATGACATTGCGCAGGCCTATCATATCGCCCAGCGGTGGAGAGAGCTCTTCCAAAGCCAGATAGGCAAAACCTTCGGTCTGCAGTGTCGCTTTTACTTCAGCCCAGTCCTTGCAAACTTTCATGCCCAGCAGAGGCAGCACGTTTTCCGTGTACAAGCGGTTGATGGTGTGGCCGCTGGCACCGTGCATGAAAACACGCACGCCATTGGCGGCCAGCAGCTTCACGGCAAACAGGAACCAGGGATAGTGCTTGCGCTTGCCGGCATAGGAAGACCAGTCGAGATCGACACCGCTATCACGCGGTGCGGCCATATGTTCCCGCGCTGCAGCGACAAAGCCGGCCAGTTCTTCCGGGGATTCTTCTTTGACGCGCAGCAGCATGAGAAAGGCGCCCAGCTGCACGTCCAGCACTTCACCGCGCAAGATCATGCCCATGGCGGCGCGTGCTTCCTCGAAGGTGAGCGAGCGTGAGCCGGTCTTGCCCTTGCCCAGTATGCGCACGTATTGCGCAAAGGGATGTTCGCTGTCGCGGTAGATATTCTTCATCACCATGATGAGATCACTTCTTCAAATACAATTGGCCGGCTTGGGCAGCCCGGCAATACGGGCAATGGTTTTGGCAGGCGTTCCGGGGAAAAGCTGCATCACATAAATGCTGCCGGCTTTTTCTGCACCCAGTTCCTGCCCCAGATATTTCAGCAGGGGGCGGGTCGCAGGTGACATTTCATACTGCGTATAAAAGCGGCGTATGGCCTGCAGGATTTCCCAGTGCGCTGGCGTCAGTTGGATGTTGTCGCGAGCGGCGATTTCCGTAGCCAGCTCCTCGGTCCACGTCCTGCGATCGCGCAGATAGCCTTCGGCATCGAAACGATCGTCGCCTGCGCTCATCTTCAGCTCCAGGACAGGGAGCGTGCATGCTGCACGCAAAGATCCACAAAGCCGGCGTGATCGGTGAGGGCAATCGATTCCGGCCAGTTCGGCAGCAGGCCACGGGCCTCCACATCGGCACGCAGGGCCTGGGTGCCGACAGGAAGGGTGGTGCCGCAGGCAAATGCGGCATAAACACCATCCGCAGTAAGCAGCAGGCCATCATTTTCAGAAAAGCTGCGCAGCAGGGTAGCTGTCAGTGCCCCCGTGTTTTTGGAAAGTATGTGCAAGGTGCTGGCCTTATTCATGAAAGCCTCTAGAAACGCAGCAGGAAATCTTGGCGGGCCAGCAGGGCTTTCACGCCCTCAGCATCCAGCACGGTAACAGCAAGGGCCAGGTCTTCCGGTGCAAGGCCACGTGCCTGCAGTGCCGCGGCATCGGCATACAGTGCTTTCACCTCATACAGCTCCAGTGCCTGCAACTGCGCCGCCAGTGTGCGTTTTTGCAGGGGGCGACCGCTTTGTGCCGGCAGCAGCTGCCATACGCCTTCATCCTGGAAGAGTACGCTGACATCCTGCCCGAAGGCTGCACAGACCAGCAGTGCATCCAGCTGCTCCTGCGGGGACTCGCTGCCGAAAGGGGATCGCTGCTGGATGAAAAGTGTTTTTTTCATGCCGGGAAACTCACCATGCGCTCAGCCTCCAGCATGATCTCCGCCAGCTGGCCCAGGCCGGAAATGACAAAGCCCGGAGCCAGATTGCTGCCGGCTTTTTCTTCACGCTCGGCCGTATCGGCATCCATCACCCCCCGCTTGATGGCGGCGGCTATGCAGACCACGAGTTCAACACCATGGGACGCAGCCAGTTCCTGCCAGCCTTTTTGCACATCCGGCTCATCCTGTGGCGGCAAAAAAAGTGAGTTGCCGTGCAGGGCGCCATCGCCATAGAAAAACACGCGGGGCAGGGTGTGACCGGCTGCGAGGGCGGCGCGGCCGAATTCCAGGGCCTGCCAGGCCTGTTCCTGATGTGGGGCAGCGGTGACGAGGAGGGCGAATTTCATGGAGGCGCAAGGCGGTAAAAGAGGCCGCTATTCTACCGTGCTTTGCGCTGGCGGGCTTCAGCCCAGTTGTGCGCGGATGTCCGCGACGATTTCGTAAGAGCGCAGGCGGGCGGCATGGTCGAAGATTTGTGCCGTCACCATGAGTTCATCCACGCCGGTAGCTGCAATGAAGCGCTCCAGCCCGGCGCGCACTGTGGTGGGAGCGCCCACCACGGCCAGTGAGAGGGCATGGTTGACGCCGGCGATCTCGGCTTCGCTCCAGAGCGCGAGGCCGTCGTCCAGTGGCGGCTGCAGCTTGCCCGGACGGCCGCGGCGCAGATTCACGAACTGCTGCTTGAGCGAGCTGAACAGGCGCTCGGCCTCGGCATCGGTTTCGGCGGCAAACACGCTGAGGCAGGCGATGGCGTAAGGCTGCTCGAGCTGGGCCGAGGGTTTGAAATTCTGGCGATAGGCCACGAGGGCGGCCTGCAGATAATCCGGGGCGAAATGCGAGGCAAAGGCAAAGGGCAGGCCCAGCTCGGCGGCGAGATGGGCGCTGAACATGCTGGAGCCCAGCAACCAGAGTGGCACCTTGAGACCGCAGCCGGGCCAGGCATTCACGCTTTGTCCTTGCTCTTCTCCTGCTTGCTGGGGCTCGCCCAGATAGCGCTGTAGTTCCACCACATCCTGCGGAAAGGAATCACCACTGTCGCGGCCATGATGGCGGCGCAGGGCGCGCATGGTGGCCGGATCGGTACCCGGCGCACGGCCCAGGCCGAGATCGATACGTCCCGGATACAGTGACTCCAGCGTGCCGAACTGCTCGGCAATCACCAGTGGCGCATGGTTGGGCAGCATCACGCCGCCCGAGCCCACACGTATGGTGGAGGTGGCCCCGGCGACATGGCCTATCAGCACGGCTGTGGCGGCGCTGGCGATGCCGGGCATATTGTGATGCTCGGCCAGCCAGTAGCGCTGGTAGCCCCAGCGTTCGGCATGCTGTGCCAGATCCACGGTATGGCGGAAGGATTGCGTGGCATCGCTGCCGGCCAGCACAGGGGCGAGATCAAGAACGGAAAAGGGAATCATGCCTAAGGCTCCGCAACACAGCAGGGAGAGCAAAGCTGGCCAGAAAGCTGTTTCAAGGCAAGCGTGGGCTTGTAGCGCTGTGGATCAGGGAGATGGCGGTACGCGCACCATGTCTATGGCATCAAAAGGGCAGACCAGCACGCATTTCGCACAGCCGGTACACCCGGGCACATCATGCAGCACAGCATGTTTGTCGCCCATGCCATTGGCTTTTTCCGCCTGTAGCCACAGCACATGCTCCGGACAGGCCGCCACGCAACGGCCGCAGCCGGTGCAGCGATCAGGATTAATGGAGGGCAGGGCAAGACGTGGCATGGTGCAGGAATGATTTTGAAGACACTGGCATTAAAGCGCTGCTACCCAGCGAAAACAAACCTGTCTCCTGCAGGCTGCATGAGAAGTGAGATGGGCTTCAGCGATCCAGTTGGTAGACGATGGGGGCGAGGGCAAGATTGGCGACATAGCGCAAATCTTCTTCCTTATCGGAGCTCATGAGGCCGCCCGGCATGAGGACGGCGGAGTGCAGCAGCCGTATCAGGATTTCGGCAGCCACTTCCACGGGCAATTCGGGATAGTGGCCTGCTGTCTGGGTTTCACGTATGAAATGCTTGCAGTAGCTGAGGGCTATCTGGAAAAGCGAATTGCTGTGCATGGTGAGATTGGGCAGCAGCCATTCCGGTTCGGTTTCCAGCAGCCGGCGTATCAGCGGATGCTGGCGCGCTTGCAGTGCTGTCTGTACAAAACCTTCTTCGATCAGATAGTGCGGATCATCCAGCTTGAGTAATTGCTGTCGGGTGTGGCGTATGGCGCGGCGGATTTCCCTGTGCACCACGGCATGAAAAAGCGCGTCCTTGTCGCGGTAATAGCGGTAGATGGTGATGCGGCTCAGGCCGACTTTTCTCGCCACATCCTCCATGGTCATGCGACGCAGGCCAAAATCCAGGAAAAGCGTGTAGGCGGCATCCAGAATACGGCGTGCTGTATCCCGCTGGCTGTCGGCCAGAGTGAGTGATGCAGCAGCACCCTGATTGCTTTCCATATTTTTCCGGTTCAGGTCAGGGGCAGGCCTTTGCGTACACGGCGGCGGAAATCGGCCATGACCAGCAAAGTACCGGCCTGGCGCACAGGGCGAGGCAAAAGACGGTTGATCGTTCCGGCGATGCGCAGGAAGCGGTCAAATTTCCGTTGATCCTTTTCGGTCCAGCTGTAGTGCATTTCTTCCCTGACTCGCGGCGGCAGGAATCCTGTGGTGATGAAGCGCACTACCGGACCGAGCAAGGCACTCACCACAGGCGGCCTGTGCTTCAGTTCAATGAGATTGCGCAGGAAGTTGCGTACAGGTTCGTCCAGCGTGAATTTTTCAAGATTGCTGTCGAAATACTCCTGGAAGGCCTGGGCATCTGCGGGCCACATATCAGTCCTGACTTGCAGTGTGGTGCCCAGCGGCGCGGCGAAGTGATAAAGGTCGGCCGTGTGGGCGGACGTCCAGCTCTTGCTGAAGCGTGTATTGACGTTGGCAAAGCCCCAGTAGAGACAGGCTGCTACCCAGAGCTGCAGTTCCGGCGTGAAGGCATTGTATTTGACCGGCGATTTTTCTGTGGAACGGATATGCGCATGGGATTTGTTCACAGCCTGCCGGTAAATCAGCTTTTCCTCGGTATTTCCCAGCATGGCGACGGCGAGATAAGTGGCGGTGGTGCGCGCACGCTTGATGGGATGCTTGAGCACGCTGCTGCTTTCCAGCGGGCTTTCCACCACGCCATAGCCCACCGGCAGATTGATCAACTGCATGATCACATTCGCGGGGCCGCCAAAAATGCCGATATTGTCCAGTATTCCCGGAAAGCGCTCGTCCCACTCTTTGGGTGTAAGTGGAGCAGGCCAATCCATTTCTATGGATTGCTGGGCGTATGTCATCTTGTTTTCGTACTTGGTCATGTAATGTCCTGCCGGCTTCAAGTTCTGCATCACTATGGGTGGGCAAGCCTGTACTGCCTCCCGGCCACTAGCAGCGTACTGCCAGGGGTCCGGGAGAGCAGGCTCGCTCGATTACGAGGTTTTGAACGCCCCGCCCTGTCCGGTTTTCAGCAACCGGGTCAGGGTGCGGATGTTGTCCGTGAGATGACTGCAGGAAAGCGTGGCACCACTGATATTTTTGATATCCGTATCCAGCTCCAATGCAGAGTCAGCATTCTTGCCTGTGAACTGTTTGCGCCAGGGCGTGTGGTCATGCACTTCCTGGCCATGGGCTTCCTTGTAATTGAGGATTTCCACCTGGCGTATGACGGCATCCGCATCCAGGCTCACCGCGTAGTCAAAATAATCATCACGCCCTATGGCGGCATCGGTCGCAAAATAGCCGATCAGCTGCTCACCCTTGCGCACTTCCCAGAGCTTGAGGCGGCGGATACGCACATCGGCATCCAGAATCTTCGCCAGCTTTTCCTGCCATTGCCGTAATGAGGCTTCGGGGATGCTGCTGAAACGATCCGCATCCGGAAACATGAGCTTCCTCGCCTCTGATGCCGACATATAGGTGACGGCATGCGCCGGCATGACAATGGCCGCGACCGGCAGCAAGCTCCAGGCAAAACAGGCAGTGAGGGGACGACGGCTCATGCTTTTTTCTCGCCCTTATTTGTCATTGGTCAGACGCGAGTTATCGAACGCTACCCACAAACCGAAACGTGTGAACCAGCCCGCCTTTTTGCCTTTGATGCGGGCCTTGGCTTCTTTGTACGCGGGATTTTCCAGCAGGGAGTCCGGCACGATGTGGTGGCCGACACGGCTGCCCCACATGGAGGTGACATACACGCTTTCACCAAACCAGCTGTAATTGGAAAAGCCATAGCCCTTGTTCAGGCGCTCCGGCAGATTGGCCTTGGTCATGGTGATCTGCAGCTGCATCAGCGGCCAGAGAAAAACACCGCCAACGCTGTGCACACCAAAAAGATAATCGGCAAGCTGCTTGCTGGCCGGAGTGACGACGAGAGTGTCGCTATTGCGGATCTTGTCGCAGTAGGCAACAAAATCCAGCCAGTGTGCAGGGAGGGCTTCTTCGCGTATGCCGAAGAGATAGGCGAAGAGTTTTGTCTCCTGATAGTACTGCTCCTTGTCCACATCGCTGACCTTGCCCACGGCTTCTTCATACATTTTCATCTGGGTTTCCCAGAGAGTGGCGTGCACCCAGATCATGGCGGCCTCTTCATTGGCGCGATATTCACTGCCTTCGGAAAAGGCGCCAGCTTTGGCGCGCAGATGGCCTTGCACCTTGACGTGTATGCGGCGCACATCGCGTGCAGCTTCCAGGGCCTGATCACGCGTGCCGTAAATCATGGTGAGGATGTAGCGGAAGGTATTGCGGCCGCGCTCCAGCGGCTTGTCGCGTACAACAGAATGTTCATCAATGCCGGCCGTAACCCAGGGATGGGAAATCTGCAGCAGCAGGGCCTGGCCCGCACCAAAACCACCGGGGGCGAGATAGCGGTTGATTTTCCACATCATGGAATCCGGACCGAAGAGACCTATCTTCGGGTCTGGCACTTCCTTGTGAATGAATTTCAGCTGTTTCTCGAACTGTTCCTGCGTGACCCAGCGCGATTCTTCCGGGCTGTTTTCTGTCCAGAAGGCTTTGCGGCGTGCGGCTTCATCATTGACCGCCGTGAAAGGCTTGCCGTCGACAACAGGGCCAGCGGCACTGGCCAGTTGCAGCTGGTTTTCTGTGGCAGGCACAGGACGCAGGGCTTCGCCGGCATCTGCCCAGAGAGGTGGTTCTGCGACTGGCAGTGCATCGGCCATCGCCAGGGGCGGGGGGCTCAGAGCAATTGATTCCGGGATCAGATCCTGGGACCAGGCCGGTGTAATGCCCAGGGCGAGCAAGCCGATAAGGGCGCCGGGGAGCGAGTAGCGAAGCATTCTTGTTTTCCTCGGGACGACTTCTCACAAGCCTCGCCGTCCTAGCGGAGAGGTGACGACCCGTGTGTTGTTGGAAGTACCTGACAAATGTCAAAGTGATATAAAACATGACTTTTGTCACGGTCGGCAATGGCCAGAGTTGACGATCTGATTTGCGCCGCATTTGTGCCCAAAGATGGCGTGATGCAAGGCTGCGGGCCGTCCAGACCTCTTATGTTGACAGTGTGAACATTGAAGTCTACCGTTTCCCTGCCATCACCGGGATGGCAGGAGCAGGCCCGAGGGCGCGGGTGAAACGGGAGAAAGCATCATGGGCAATGAGTCATCCATCCATCAGCAATTCAGCATGCAGCGGCTGCAGGCTTGGCTGCAGCAGGGTGATCCCGCCGCAGAGGGCGTGGTTACCCTGTTCCGTGCACGCCGGCTGCCGCTTGCGGATCCCACACCCATGATTCGTGAGCTGGCCGTTGCCGGCGAGCCGGCCTGTCAGCAACTGCTGCAGGAAATGGAGGTACTGCCGGACTGGGTGGATTTCTCCCTGATGGCCAAGGGCGGTGCCATGGGCTATCGGCAGTTCCCGCAACTGGCGCTTGCGCTGACGCATGGTGGGCTGCCCATGTCCTTTGCCACGCCGGAGGCGGCACGCATTCTCGGTGGCAGCAATCGTCTGGAGCAGAACGTGGTGCGCCGACTGTTCGAGTCCGCCACGCTTTTCTTTGGCGTGCTGGATACCGAGGCTCTGCGTCCCGCTGGCGCTGTCTGGGATATCTGTCTGCGCGTGCGCCTCATGCACAGCATGGTGCGGCTGCGCCTTATGGCCGCGGGCGACTGGACGCCGGAAGAAGGCAAGCCCATCAACCCCGTGCATGTGGCCGCTGGCCCCCTGTTTTTCGGCAGCATGGTGTTGCGCAGCCTGAGTCGGCTGGGCGCACGGGTGAGTGAAGAAGAGGCAGAGGGCTACAAGCTGATCTGGCGCTATGTCACTTATCTGTTGGGCGTGCCGCAGGAAATGCTGGGCAGTACCGATGCCGAACAGGAGCGGATCAATAATGAGATTCTCCTGCCGCTGGTATTCGGGCCGGATGACAATTCACGACGCCTGATCAATGCCCTCATGAGCGGTCTCACGCATATGCCCATGCTGGGGCAACTGCCGCGCGGCATGCATGAAGCATTGTCACGACATTTGCTGGGCCAGGAGCTGGCTGATGAATTTGCCTTGCCCGACAGCCCGTTGATGAAGACTGCTGTCGGGATGCTGGTCCTGAGCTTGCGTGGCTATGGCCTGCCTTTGCGCTTGCCGGCATTGCGACGACAAGCCGTACGCATCGGCCAGGATTTCATGACGGGTTTTCTGCAACACGGCCTGCGCGGTGTGGCGGCAGATTTTCAGGAGCATCCACGCTGAAGGAAAAAGAGTCCGTCGTGCGGAGGTAAAGCTGCACGGAATTTTCGTCGGATTTTTTGATTGCACAGATGGCGGAAGCGGTGAGATTCGAACTCACGGAGGGCGGAACCCTCGGCGGTTTTCAAGACCGCTGCCTTCAACCACTCGGCCACGCTTCCTCAGGGGAGGAGTACTGCAAGAAAACTGCCGGCGCAGGGCCGGCAGCGAGAGCGGGCAAGGATACTGAATGGCCCCGACTAGTCAACGGTCGGGGCCACAAGTTTCACAGTGCCGGCGGTGTTACGGGGGCAGGCGCCGAGGAAGCAGCGGTGCCACCTTCCTTGGAGGGCTTGACCAGAGGAATCTGGCTGCTGGCATCCAGGGCTTCCAGCACATCAAGGCGGTGCTCCAACTGCAGATAACGGGCAACCTTGGTGGCCGGAATCACCTTGATGAATTTCTTGGCGTATTTTTCGCGCAGCTCCACGCGGTCTTCATCAATATCGTTATAGGCCTTGATGAATTTCGTGGCCTGGTCGTCGCTGACATTGGGATAGGCCTTGGCGTATTCCATGACCAGGGTATAGAAGCGGTCGCTCAGCAGATCGATCTTGCTGTGGTATTCGCGATACAGGGGCCAGAAAGCATCGCTTTCCGGGCCGCTGAGGGGCAGTGACAGCGTGATGGCCTGCTGGCGGTCGGCATTGATCTGGGTGCGGGTTGCCTGAATCAGGGCCTTGCTCACAGCCTCCTGACGAGCTTCCTGTGCAGTGGGCTGCACAGCATTGTCAGCGGCCAGCGCCAACGGGCTGATCAGGGCAAGGGACAGGGCGAGGACGGAAAGACGCATGAATCACTCCTTGTGAGATGGTGTAGGCAATCGTTTGCGGTGGCGCAGACGCCACGCTCTTGCCAGCAGGCATACTGCCAGCCAGAGGCTGATGACGACAATGGGGATAGCAAGCAACTGTGGCCAATATAGGCCGAGCATGGCCACCGCCAGCAGCAAAAGTCCCAGGATGAGCAGGATGGCGGCCTCGACGGCGCCCAGTACGCGCTGCTGCTGCATGGCCGCGGCAACGGTATTGCCGAGGCGCATGGCAGTAGCTACGCCCGTGGTCTTGCCGCGATAACGTGCCGGCTGACGCGGCCGGCGGCGGCGCTCGCGCAGATGCACGCGCTTTTCATGCAGCACGATTTCCGTGGCCTGTTCTATGTCCTGCAGATACATGGCCTCCATCTGGTCGGCGAAGGCTTCATCCTCCACCGCGACATCCAGCTCGTAATTGCTGATCCAGCTCGCGATATTGAGATTGCTGGAGCCCACGCGTGCCCAGCGACCATCGGCGACGGCGGTCTTGGCGTGGATCATGGGACCGTTCCATTCATAAACCTGTACGCCGGCCTCCAGCAGTGGCCGATAGCCCGCGCGTGAAAAAGGTGAAATCAGGGCGATATCGCTGGAGCTGGGCACGAGCAGGCGTACATCCACGCCATCCAGCGAGGCAGCGCAAAGCGCCTGCGAATACGCCGGGGTGCCGACGAAATAGGCATCGGTCAGCCACAGGCTTTCCTTGGCCATGGCCGCAATCAGCTGATCCAGGCGATAGAGGCCGCTGGTATAGGGGCTGCTGGCGATGACACGCAGCATGGTAGTGCCGGTGGCCTCGATACTGTCGCCCGCGGGAATTTCTTCGGGAGGCAGGGGCGGGCCGCAGAGCGACCAGGTTTGTGCAAAGGCGGCGATGATGTCGGCCACGGCGGGGCCGCGCACTTCTAATCCGGTGTCGCGCCAGGGCGGAATGTCGCGCACGGGATTGCCGGCCCAGCGCTGGCTGACACAGAGCCCGGTGACATAGCCGACCTGGCCGTCCACCGTCAGTGATTTGCGGTGATCGCGGGTGAGCCAGCCGAAAGGGCTGTCGAGCCGTGCAGGATTGAAGACACGGACTTCGCCGCCAGCCGCCAGCAAGGGCTGAAAGAGACGGCGCGATGCCGGAAAGAAACAGCCCATCCAGTCATAGAGCAGACGCACTTTCACGCCGGCGCGGGCACGCTCAGCCAGTGCTGCCAGGAATTCACGGCCGATGCTGTCGTCCTGGATGATGTAGTTTTCAAAATGGATGCAATGTTCGGCTTGGCGTATGGCTGTGAGCCAGGCCGGATAATTTTCCTCGGCATCGCGCAACAGCCGCAGCGAGTTGCCGGCAATCAGCGGCGCGCCGGCGGCACGGGAAAATGCCTGTTCGGCCAGCAGGCGCTCGGGACGAGGGACTTTGCTGCGGGCGGGGCTGCTGGCAATTTCCGGCTGGGGCATGGCAGTCTTCAAAATCCGTTTTCCCGATGCTAACAACCTGATGAATGTCGATGCACTCCTTTTTGTTTATGGCAGTCTGCGCCGGGGTTCCGGCCATGCCATGAGTTCCTGGCTGTCCGAGCGCGCGGTCTGGGAGGGCGAGGCCAGCGTGGAAGGGGCGCTGTATCGTGTGAGCTGGTATCCGGCGCTGGTGCCTGCATCGGGAGCAGGGCAGGTGCGTGGTGATCTCTATCGCCTGCCGTCATCTCTGTTGCCCGAGCTTGATGCCTATGAAGACATAGGCCCGCAGGCGGATGATGAATACCGGCGTGAGCAGGGGCTGGTGCAGGCCGCGGGTGGCAGCCACATGGCGTGGATTTACTGGTATGTGCAAACGGTCGAGGGCATGGAGCCTGTACCGGGCGGGGACTGGCTGCAGTATCAAGAGGGCCTGAGCCTGGAATAAAAAAGCCGCGATGTGATCGCGGCTTTTTTATTCGGCTTTATTCGCCTGCAGGGCTCAGCGTTTGCCGAGCTGAGGATTCAGGCTGTCCAGCAGGATGCGGCCGGCTTCCATGGCGAACGCTTCGTCTTCCGGTTTGTCCTTGTTGGGATCGGCAGCGGCTTCGTCGGCATCGGCATCGGCCTTGTCCTCGACTTCGCGCCAGGTCTTGAGCGGTTCCTGACCCTTGGCAGCGCGACGGCGGTTTTCCATGGCCAGGCGCTTGTCGTCGAGGAGGTTTCGTGTCTCGGGCGTCAGCGGGCAGTGC
>JAVHYE010000007.1:14493-35298 GCA_031119295.1 Pedobacter sp.
CCTCCTAGTCCTTATTGCCCCTCGCTTCAATCAGCGAAAGTGATTCCTGCTTTTTCAGCTCACGGGCCAGCGCAATATTCTCGTTCAGGTAGCGGAAATCCGGATCGGTCGCCTGGCGGGCTTCGGAGGCCTGACGCAGGGCCGGCAGACGCTTGCTGTAATCCTGATAGGGGAAATAGCGCGCCGAGGGAATGGTGTCCCAGGGCATGGCATTGGGCAGGGCGGACTCACCGATATCGGCTTCATCGAACACATTCGGGAAGCTGATGTCAGCACTCACGCCGCGGTGCTGGGTGCTGGCACCGGAAATGCGATAGAACTTGGCTTCGGTGAGCTTGAGCTGGCCGTATTCCAGATCGCGCAGCGACTGCACGGTGCCTTTGCCGAACGTGGTGCTGCCGATAACGAGGCCGCGGCCGTAGTCCTGGATGGCGCCGGCAAAGATTTCGGCAGCCGAAGCAGAAAGACGGTTTACCATCACGGCCAGCGGGCCGGAATAAATCACGGACGGATCCGGGTCGCCCAGTACTTCCACTTTGCCATTGGCATTTTTCACCTGCACGGTGGGGCCGGTGCCTATGAAGAGACCGACCAGGGAATTGGCTTCCGAGAGCGAGCCGCCGCCGTTATTGCGCAGGTCCAGCACGAGGCCGTTGATCTTCTCGGCCTTGAGCTCGTTGATGAGTTTTTTTACATCACGTGTGGTGCTGCGGTAGTTGGGGTCGCCGGCCTGCATGCCCTGGAAATCGGCATAGAAGGCGGGCAGTTTGATCACGCCTATCTTCAGTGTTTCTTCGCCACGCTTGATGGTGAGGATTTTTTTCTGGGCGGCCTGATCTTCCAGCTTCACCGTGTTGCGCACGATGCTGATGGCCTTGGTCTGGGTTTCATCCACGGCGCCGGCCGGAATGATCTGCAGGCGCACGGTGGTGCCCTTGGCGCCACGGATCAGATCGACGACTTCGTCTATACGCCAGCCGACGACATCCACGAATTCCTGATCGCCCTGGGCTACGGCCACGATGCGGTCGCCGGTCTTGAGCTGGCCAGCTTTGTCGGCAGGACCGGCGGGCACGAGACGCACGACCTTGGTGTATTCATCCTCGTTCTGCAGCACGGCGCCTATGCCTTCCAGCGACAGGCTCATATTGATATTGAAATTCTCTTCCGTGCGCGGCGAGAAATATTCCGTGTGCGGATCGTAGGTCTCCGTGAAGGAGTTCATGAAGACCTGGAAGGCGTCATCGCTCTTGGTGCGATACAGATTATTGAGCTGACTCTTGTAGCGCTTGCCCAGGGTCTTCTGGATGTCGGCATCGCTCTTGCCGGTCAGGCGCAGGCTGAGGGCGGCGGCCTTGAGGCGCTTGCGCCAGAGATCGTCGAGCTCGGCACGGTTGGCGGCCCAAGGGGACTTCTCGCGATCAACTTCCAGCGCTTCGTCTTTGGCGAAGTCCATCTTGTCCACGCCCTTGTCGAGCTCGGCAATGACGAAGTTGAGGCGTTCTGCCACGCGCTGCTGGTAGCGGTTGTAGATCAGGAAGGCGCCCTTGAGGTCGCCTTTCTTGAGGGCATTGTCGAAAGTCTTGCGATAGACCTCGAAGCCCTGCAGGTCACTGGCCAGGAAATAGGCGTGCTGGCCGTCCAGATCCTTGAAGTAGCGATCAAAGACCTGGGAGGAGAGGGTGGCGTTGAGCACGCGGTGCTCATAGTGCATATCGTCCAGCAGCTCCACCACGCTGGTGGTGGTGCGCGACTGCAGCTTGGAGGAGGCGAGCTCGCTGTAGTTCGTGGGGGCAGATGCCTGCTTGGCAAAAACCGCTGAAAAAACCACCAGGCTGCTGACAGCCACTGTGGCAAGCACATGCTTGCGCGAGAACAGACCTGACATGCGGGAAACCGTCTTCGAGGCCGGCGACACGCCGGTTGCGGGGGCATTATAGCAATGCCATCTAAGCCCTTGTCAGTACATAGTTTTGTGTTTTCGGAGGGAAATGTGTTGCCGGTTCAGGGCATTGCGGTTCTGTCTTCCGGCGGCGACAGCCCGTCCTGATTCCGGCCTCCGGGCTCCGGCTCGGGAAGGTGCCCGGCAAACTGGTACGGGTGTCAAAAAAGTCTTGGAATTCCGTGCCTTCCCGGCGCGCGACCGTTTTGACTTCATTCTGCAAAATGTGTTTAGTTGCGCCGTTCTGGCCGTCTCCCGCATTTCAGGACGATTCCATGCGCATGCCTTCCCGGTCCTCCCTTCTTCTTGCTGGTCTTCTGCCCCTTTGTGCCAGCCTTATGCTGAGTTCCTGCTCGGCGGTCCGTCTTGCCCAGAGCGGCACGGTGGACAAGCCCGCCGGTGAGCTCAAGCTGGCCGGGCTGGAAGAGTCAGTGGCCATCAGTCGCGACAGCCTCGGCGTTCCCCGTATAGAAGCCATGAATGATGCCGATCTGGCTTTCGGCATGGGCTATGCGATGGCCTCGGACCGTCTGGCGCAGATGGTTTCCTATAGCCTCACCACGCAGGGCCGCCTTGCCGAAATGACGGGGCCGGCCAGCCGCGATCTTGATGTCTATATGCGGACTCTGGGTTTGCGCCGTATTGCCGAACGTCAACTGGCCGCCGCCTCACCCCGCCTCAAGCGTCAGCTCGACAGTTTTTCCGCGGGGGTGAATGCCTGGATTTTCAGCCACAAGGACAAGCTGCCATTCGAGTTCAGCAGCAGCGGTTATCAGCCGGAGCCTTGGGCACCGGTGAATTCCATGGATATTTTTGTCCTGCTCAATCTCGGTCTTTCCCTCAATCTCAATGAGGAGTTGGCCTGGCTCAATCTCGCCGCCAAGGTTGGTCCGGAAAAAGCGGCCTGGCTGTTGCCGACCTATCCCGATGAAGCCATTGCTCTTGATGAGGCCGGCAAGCTGGGTGCGGATTTCCCTTTCAAGGAATTGCAGCTGGCGCCGGAAGTGCAACTGCAGAAAAAACTGGGTCAGCTTTTCCTGCCGTTGCAGCAGGCTGCTTCCAATAATTGGGCAATCGCACCTGAACGTACCCGTGACAAGGCCAGCATTCTTGCCAACGATACCCATCTGCTTCTGGAGCAACCGCCGGTATGGATGCTGATGCAGCTCAGCACTCCGGATTACAAGGCAGGTGGTATTGCCGTGGCCGGTATTCCCGGCGTCGTGGCCGGTTATAACGGCCATATCGCCTGGGGCATGACCATGGTCATGGGTGATTCCCAGGATGTTTTTGTCGAGAAGCTCAAGCAGGAAGACGGCAAGACACTTTATCTCTACAAGGAGCAGTGGCTGCCGGTGACGGAGCGCGAAGAAATACTGCGTATCAAGGGCCAGCCGGATGAAAAAATCATCGTGCAGGAAACCCTGCATGGCCCGCTATTGAATACGGCACTGCAGGGGCGCCGAGTGCACGAAATCATGCCGCCCTCATTGCATGCGGCATCACAATGGGGTTTGGCCGTACAAATGGGCGCGACGCAGCCTGATCAGAGCATGGAGCGTCTTTTCCTGTTGAGTCGTGCTTCCGGGTTTTCTGAAGGGGAACATGCGCTGGAAGGTGTCGGTTTTGTGCATCTGAATGTGCTCTTGGCTGACGCACAGAATATCGGCTGGCAGGTGACAGGTAATTATCCGCAGCGCGGCAAGGGACGTGGCTATCTGCCGTCTCCTGGCTGGAGCGGCGAATACGACTGGAAAGGTTTCGTTCCTTATGCCTCTTTGCCGCATGAAACCAATCCGCAGCGCGGCTATATCGCCACAGCCAATCACCGCACGACAGAAAAAGGTGCCGAGCCCTGGTTGACGGGCTCATGGTATGCGCCGGAACGTTATGAGCGTGTCAGCGAAAGGCTGGAAGAGCACAACACACATACGCTGGCGACTACTGTCGAACTGCAGAATGATGTGCATGACAAAGCAGCCGACAAGCTGCGTGATGTGCTGAAAAAACTGGAGCCCGCCATATTGAAGCAACTGGCTCAGGCTGCGCCGGCTGCACGTAGCAGTGGTGAAAGCGCACTGCGCATGTTGCAGCGCTTTGATGGTGATATGGATGCGGATTCTGCAAGTGCCGCCTTCTATGCGATTTTCCTGAATCGCCTGACCAGTGATATTTTCTTGGATGAGCTGGGACCGGTGGAGAGCAATAGCTGGCAGTCCCTGCTGCTCGGCAATGCCATCAGTTATTCCGCACAGCAGGACCATATGCTGGGTCGTGAAGACAGTCCCTTTTGGGATGATGTACGTACGCCCAATCACAAGGAAGAAAAGGCCGAGATTTTTGCACTGGCGCTGGCCAACTCCTGGCAGCAGGCGACCAGCACCATGGGTGCCAATCCGGCTGAGTGGAAATGGGGAAATCTGCATACCTATACATGGGAATCGGGCAGTACCAAGCTCAAGCCTTTCCTGCCTTTTGCCCAGCGCAAGGCGATAGGGGCGCTGTCCGGGTATCTGGATCGCGGTCCGTATCCGGCGCCGGGCTCCACCAATACGGTGAATGTGGCGGGCTACACCATAGGTGATGGCTTCAAGGTCTGGAATGTGCCGGCCATGCGCATGATCGTGGATTTCAGCCAGGCTGAGCCGCTTTACATCATCAACTCCGGCGGCCAGAGCGGTAATCCGGCCAGCCCGCATTATGCGGATGGCATTGAGCTGTATCTTTCCGGGCGCAACCGCCGCATGGCTTTCCATGATGAGCTGCTCTTGCAGCAGCAATTTGCCCAGAAACTTATCCTGCAGCCTGTGCATTAAGGGTAGGCATTAAGCTCCTGCATAAGGTCATGTACTGAGGCGGGGCCGTGTTCACGGCCCCGCATGAATACCGGGGAATGCAAATGGCGCTTGGCGCACTCATGCTGGACCTTGAAGGACTGGCACTGACCGACGATGAAAAAACACTGATCACGCATCCGCATGTGGGAGGCATCATCCTGTTTGCGCGCAACTTCCAGAATGTGGAGCAGGTGACGGCGCTAGTGGCTTCTATACGTGCCATCCGCAAGGAACTCATCATTGCCGTGGATCAGGAGGGTGGCCGCGTACAGCGTTTCCGCGAAGGCTTCGTGAAACTGCCCCCCATGAAAACCTTTGGTGATCTCTACGCCACGCAGCCGGACGAGGCGCGTCAGCGCAGCTATCAGTGCGGCTGGCTAATGGCCAGCGAGGTGCTGGCGGTGGGCGTGGATATCAGTTTTGCCCCCATTCTGGATGTGGACTGTGGTCTGTCGCGCGTGATCGGGGACCGTTCCTTCCACTCTGATCCACAGATTGCCATCAAGCTGCTGCGTGAGTTCATACGTGGTATGCACGATGCCGGTATGGCCGCCACGGGCAAGCATTTCCCCGGTCATGGTTCGGTAGAGGCGGACTCCCATGTCGCCATGCCCGTGGATACCCGCTCCTGGGCTGAAATAGAAGCACTGGATCTGCTGCCTTTTGCGGCGCTGGCTCGTGAGCTGCAGGGCATCATGCCGGCGCATGTCATCTATTCACGTGTGGACGACAAGCCAGCCGGCTTTTCGCCCTTCTGGTTACAGGACATCCTGCGCCAGCGCTTGGGCTTTGATGGCGTGATTTTCTCGGATGATCTCAGCATGGAAGGCGCGGGGGCAGCCGGCTCCTATGCCGACCGCGTCAATGCTGCGCTGGATGCCGGTTGTGATATGGTGCTGGTGTGTAATCACCGTGCTGGTGCTTTGGAGGCTTTGCAGGCACTGGAGAGCAGGGGGCAAGTTCCGGAGCAGCGCCGTTTTGCTGCCTTGCAAGGGCGTTTTCATCACAGCTGGGACAGTCTGCATGCGGACGCCAATTGGGTACTGACACGGGATGTTGTGAGAGCCTTGGCCTGAAGTAAAAGAAAAAGGCTGCTACAAGCTAGGCAAATAAAAAACCGCAGGCTCATCCTGCGGTTTTTTTATGGGGCAGAGTGTGAGCAGCTCAGTTGCTTGCAGGTGGAGTAGGGGTATCGGCAAGAGCAGTCTGAACCCGCCCAAACAAATCAGTGAGCGATCCACCCGTGGAGGTGAGAGCGCCAACAATGGCGAGGCCGATCAATGCAGCAATCAGAGCGTACTCAATCGCTGTAGCACCTTCTTCTTCCCGTACAAAGGTCATGATCCGGTCTTTAAGTGTGGCCAACTTCATGATGCATACCCTCTTTCCTTAACGGCTTTGACTACGACAGAGCAGGACACCTGCCCGTCTTCCCTTTTCGTGAATTAACTCTAGTCCGCATTTGATCCACGTCAAAAGACCGCCCACCCGAAATTACACAGTTACGACAAGCGAATCGCTGGCGAGGATGAGTGGCGTGATCTATAGCTTCTGCGAGCTTTGTAACAGATGGCCGTTCAAGAGAGAAAACGTGCCGTTTGTTCGAAAAATAATACCGTTTGTACGGGGACTGTTAATTAGTTGGCGGCATATCGGGGACGGGATTTTCCGGTCATTTTTCAAGAAACATACTGCCTCCGGCATGTCGCCACATGCCAACACAGGGAATGCTATGAACAGCAGGCTGCTCGCTGTATTTGCCGTGGTGCTATTACTGGGGGCTGTGATAGCGGGGTATCTGGGATACAAGGTCAGCACAAGTGGTGGCGTATCGACACCCAAAGCGGAGACAAGTGCCTCGCCCGCGGATGGCAAAGGTAAAGTAGCTGTAGCCATCGCCTCGCGTGACATTCTGGCGGGCACAGAAATGAAGGAGCAGGATTTCTATCTGGAATACCTGCGTCAAAGCCCTCCCGGCAGCTATGCCGCCATCAAGCCTCTTGTAGGCATCAAGCCCTGGATAGATATCAAGGCCGGCACTGTGGTCACCACAGCCCACACCCAGCCCGGGGGTCAGCTTGCACGCCTTATCCGGGCAGATGAGCGTGCAGTTGCCATCGGTGTGGATGAAGTGGTTGGCGGTGGCGGTTACGTGGCGCCCGGGGATTATGTGGATGTCCTCGTTTTCATTCCTGCTGACAAAGCCAATGACGTACCAGAAAGCGCACAGGTGGTTCTGCCTGCATTGCGTGTGCTGAGTTATGGCACTCGTATGAGTCGTGGCGGCGAGTCTGAAAATGATGAGAAAAAGAAAAGTGATGAAGGCCGTGCACCACGTACTGCGGTACTAGCCGTTCCGGAAAAATTCACGACCCGGCTGATGCTGGCCAGCAATGCAGGAAGTCTGCGTCTTGCTGTGCGCAGTGCCGAGGCGGGTTTTGGTCAGCGCTATGAGTCCGGCCAATCGGCTGAGTCCATCGTCAATTCTGAAATGCGCAACCTCATTGCATTGAGCTCTTTGTCGCCTGGCTCGGGAAAGAAGGCCTCACTGGCTGCTGCAGTGCGCTCGCCGGATCGTGAGCCGGCGGTAACCATTTATCGTGGCAAGGATATACAGCGCGTCATGCAATGAAGCTGACGCTGGAAAATCAATGGCACACCTGATTTGGTGTCTGCAAGGCAAGGGAGACAGTAATGCCGCTGACAAGAAGAATGACAATAAAGCTGCTGCCGTTAGTGCTGATGGCTGCAACGATACCGGTATTCGCGGCGGAAAAGGTTTGTGAGGACCTTGCCCGTATGGACAACAATCGTTACAGCCTGGCTACCGGCACGCAGAGTGATGTGCGTTTCCCGGTGCGCATAGAGCGTATTGCGGTAGGGGACCCGGATATTGCTGATATACAGCTCACCGGCGGCAGCAGCATTCTCATTACCGCCCGCAAGCCGGGCGGGACCAGTCTGCTGGTCTGGACACGTTGCAGCACTGATCCGGTGAGGGCCAGTGTGCAGGTGGCGGGACAGGCTGTGGCCGGGGCATCCAGCCAGCGTCAGGTCATTGATGATCTGCCAGCACAGGTACAGACCGATATCCGTTTCATTGAAGTCAGTCGTAGCAAACTCAAGGCGGTATCCACTTCGCTCTATGGTACCGGCAGTGGGAATTTTCTTTTTGGCTCGCCTGGAACGACACCGGGTGTAACGGTCAGTCCGGGCGCTGTTTCCGGGATTCTGCCGGCGATTCCATTGGCCAGTGAAGGTTTCAATATTGTTTGGGGGGGAGGCAGCAGCAAAGTGCTGGGCATGATCAATGCCATGGAAAGCAGCGGCTTTGCCTACACCTTGGCGCAGCCCAGTCTGGTTGCTCTCAGTGGTCAGAGTGCCAATTTTCTCGCCGGTGGCGAGTTTCCCATTCCGGTTCCACAAGGCAATGGCGACAACATCACGATTGCCTACAAGGAGTTCGGCATACGTCTCACGCTGACACCAACCATCCTTGGTGAAAACCAGATTGTATTAAAAGTGGCACCCGAGGTGAGCGAGCTGGACTACACCGCCGGAATACAAATTCAGCGCATTAATGTGCCGGCATTACGTGTGCGTCGCACCGACACGACAGTGTCACTGGCCAGCGGTGAAAGCTTTGTCATCAGCGGCCTTATCAGCAAAAGCAGTATGTCGAATATAGACAAACTGCCTCTGCTGGGAGATATCCCTGTACTGGGCGCATTCTTCAGATCCTCCAATATCAAGGCGGATGACCGCGAGCTGCTGATGGTGGTTACACCGCATCTTGTGAAGCCTTTGATGAAGCAGGCTTCGTTACCTTCTGAGCCCGGAGTAGGTCTGCGTGATTATGACCCGGGATTTCTCGAGTTCTATTTCATGGAAAACGGCGGTTTTGACCAGCGTGGAGCCTTTGGCTTCTCTAACTAAAGGGCTTCCCGAAAAAGAAGGCATATGCCAGGAAGGTGTGAAGTGACGCAGCGATTCATTGCCATTACCGACCATGCACCTACCGTGCAATGGTTACAGCAGGCTCTGGATGGGCAGGGCGTTGTCATGCATGCCGAGAAGCGTGCATTGAGTGATGTGACGGCCCTGATCAATATTGCCAGTGCCTCGATTGTTTTTGTGAGCCTGGCGCGTAGCAATCTTGCTCAAGGTACAGCCTTCATTGAGGGCCTGCTTGCAGGCAAGCCCATGCTGGCTGTCATCGCCGTGGGCGATGGCCTCGATAATGATGTCGTGCTGGCGGCCATGCGTGCCGGAGCGCGCGATTACATTACTTTTGGTGCGCGCTCCAGCGAAGTCATGGATATGGTGCGGCGGGTGAGTGAACGCCTTCCAGCAAGCAGTAATGCCGCCGTGGAGCAGGGTCAGATGCTGGTTATGGCCAGTCCGCGGCCCGATACCGAGGCAGCTTTCCTGCTTATCAATATGGCTGTGGCCCTGCAGGAAGAAAAGCCGGAGGCATCGGTTTTGCTGTTGGACCTTGGAATGCCACACGGTGATGTGATGGCGCTTCTGGACATGCAGGCCAGCTTCAGTTTTGTGGATGCCATGCGCAATCTGAAGCGTATAGACCAGACTCTGATAGAAAGTGCTTTTCCACGGCACCGTTCCGGCATACGCATTTTGTCCCTGCCAGCGGAAGGTTTGGATCTCGACAATATCTCAACGGCCGAGCTTTTCCTGTTGCTGGGCAGTCTGCGCGGACACTTCAGTCATATCTTGGTGAATGCCTGCGGTGTGGCCGATGAACATTTTCTGGCCTTGCTGATCGGTAATGCCAGCTCCGTTGTTTTCCTGGTCGAGCAAACCATAGTCAGCTGCAAGCAGACTCTGGAGTTGATGAAGAAGCTGGAGCGAGACAGTGTTCCCTGCGAGAACCCCTTGCTGGTGGTAGATCATTACTACCCAGAAATATCGCCGGATCGCAGTGAGATCGAGAACAGCTTTGGTATCAAGGTGGCTGCGGTAATTCCGGCGGCACCTGAAACCCGGTTGCGGGTCAGCAATCTTGGCAAGACCATTTTCGAGCTGGCCCCCAAGGACTTCCTGGCGCAGAAGTTGCGCCAGTTGGCCGGAGAGCTGTTGCGTACCGGTACGGCACGCAAGCCATCGGTCAGCCAGCGTATCCTGGGCATGCTGGGGAGGCGTGAAGCATGAATGCCGGCTTCATTCCCGGCAGCGGGCGGCCAGTCCATCGTCCCGTAGAGCAGGAGATGGCGGCGCTCAAGTTGCGCCTGCATCGCCATATCATTGACTGCATAGAAGAGGATGGCTTCACGCTGCTGGAAGATTCACGCAGCATTCTGCTGGACTATGTGCAGGAACGTACGCGCAAGCATGTGCAGGATGCACAGATTGCCATTTCCCGCTATGAGCTTGACCGGCTGTGCGAAGAGCTGGTGGATGAGCTCACCGGATTGGGCCCGCTGGAAAGCCTGCTGGATGATCCTTCTGTCACCGAGGTTCTGGTGAATGGGCCGGCACATATATTTATGGAGCGTGATGGCGTTCTTCACCAAAGCACATTGCACTTCTTTGATAACCATCACGTCGAGCGCGTGATACAGCGCATTCTGGCTCCACTCGGTCGTCGTCTTGATGAGTCCAGTCCCATGGTGGACGCGCGTTTGCCGGATGGTAGTCGTGTCAATGCCATCATTCCGCCGGTGGCACTTAATGGTCCCTGCCTTTCCATACGAAAATTCCGTAAGGATCTGTTGCGAGCCAGCGATCTTCTGGCCTATGGCTCACTGGATGAGTCCATGCTGCGCTTTCTTAATGGCGCCGTGGCAGCGCGCTGCAATATTCTCATCAGTGGCGGCACCGGTACCGGCAAAACCAGCTTGCTCAATGTGCTGAGCAGTTTTATCGGTGGTACCGAGCGTGTGGTCACCATTGAAGATACGGCGGAGCTGCAGCTGGCACATCATCATGTGGTGCGTCTGGAGACCCGTCCCCCCAACTCGGAAGGATTTGGTGAGGTGTCCGCCCGAGAACTTATACGCAATGCCCTGCGCATGCGGCCTGATCGCATCATTCTGGGTGAGGTTCGTGGTGTCGAGGTGCTGGACATGATGCAGGCCATGAATACTGGTCATGATGGTTCCATGAGCACGCTGCATGCAAACTCGGCTATGGACTCCTTGCTTCGTCTGGAAATGCTGGTTGGCCTGAGTGGCCAGAAAATAGCAGACCAGACTTTGCGGCATATGCTGAGTTCGGCATTGGATCTGATTGTGCAATTGACCCGCTTGAGCAATGGCCGCCGTGTGATTTCAGAAATTCTGGAGCTGGTGGAGATTCGTGACGGTCAGTATGTGACAAACCGGATATTCCAGCATGACCCCGTTTCCGGCCGTTTCCAGCGTACAGGGTCCGGTTCGCTCAATCCCAAGTTGCGCGATCTGGTCTTGAGTGGAGGCTGAGCCATGCATGCACTCCTGCCTTATGCCATGGTCAGCCTGATGTTGCTGTTGCTGGCCTTGGTGATCTGGTTGAAAAGTCGGCGCATTGGTGAGGCCGAGCATATCAGCCAGCGTCTTGAGGGCATGGTGGAGGAAGCAGCAAGGGCCCGTCTCAATTGGTTGCAGCAGCAATTTGAGCGTGCAGGCCTTAATCCTGAAAACAGCCGGATTGCCCTGATTGTCTGTTTCGCTGTGCCCTTATTGCTGATGATTTTCAGTGCAAAACTGGGGTTTGGTGCATTCATCTTCTTGGGCATGGCCATGTATTTTTTCCTGCAATGGAGCTATCACAAGCGCATGGAAAAAATCATCCGGCAGCTGCCACGCTTTCTCGATCATGTGGTGCGCGGACTGTATACCGGGCGTACGCTGGGTGATGCCATGTTCAGTGCCCAAGAGGAAGTGCAGGACCCTCTGTACGACATTATCGGCAAGGTGAAGCGCAATGTGTCCCTTGGGGTTGCGTTGCCGGACTCTTTTCAGGAGGTCGCTGATCGCTATGCAGTGAAGGAGCTGAAGATACTGGCTCTGGGTATACGCGTTAATGCCCGCTATGGCGGCAATATGTCTGATCTCATCAGCAATATCATCCGTTTCATCAATGAGCGTGAAAAATTGGCTGGTCAGCTGCGTGCCATGACGGGCGAGACCCGTCTCAGCGCAGGGGTACTGGCAGTGGTGCCATCAGCGATTGCGGCCTACATCATGATCATGAATCCGACTTATATCACCAGCATGTGGAACGACCCGTCGGGGCGTAACTGGATACTGTTTGCCCTGGCCTTGCAGTGTTCCGGCATCATGGTCATCTGGCGCATGATGAGGAGCATATGATGGCCGCATTCCTCTATGTCCTGACAGCTGTTCTGCTTTTGCTGGTGTTGTTCATTCTGCTCAACTGGCGTGGCGCTACCAGTGAAAAGCAGTTGATACGTGAGCGCTTCAGCGGTGGGATGTCGCCCAATCCCATGGGCGATCAGGTCAAAAGAATGGCGCTAGCGGCGGGCAATATTTCGGCTCTGGAGGGCCTGCGCCGGCGTGTTATTGATGATGAGGAGGTGGGCATACTGCTTTCGCGTGCCGGTGTGCACAGCAAGCAGGCCCGCGCACTCTACCATGCAATGAATATCCTGAGTCCGGTCATTCTGGGTCTGCTGGTGATGCTGACAAATCTCCTGATGACGCCGGGCTTCAAGAGCCCTGTCATGATGGTGTTGGCGGCCATCATCATAGGCATCCTGTTGCCCAAGCGTATTTTGGGGATGGTGGCGAATCGTCGCCGTGAAGAAATACGTCTCGAGCTTCCTGTTTTCGTTCAGACATTACGAATTCTTTTTGACTCCGGGCTAGCGGTGGAGCAGGCCTTGCGTGTTCTGACGACCGAAGCCAAAGACGTTTTTCCTCAGGTGGCCGGTGAGCTGGACCGCGCACTGCAGCGCTCTGGCAGCGGTCTTGATCTGGCTGATGAGCTGGCCCGCATTGCCGATCAGTTACAAGTGGAAGAATTCACGGATACCGTCAGTATTCTGCGCCAGATGATACGTCAGGGCGGAAGCGCTCGTACTTCGCTCATCAATTTGCAAAAGCTGATTGAAGACAGACAGATGACGGTCATGCAGGAGCGTGTGACCAAGCTTTCCGCCAAGATGGCCATCGTCATGATAATTTTTCTTTTTCCTGCCTTGTTCATTCTTCTGGCAGCCCCGGGCTTCATGGCACTGACCCGTGCTTTGGGAGGGCTGACATGAAGCTCCTGTTGCCTCTTTCTTTCCTGTTTCTGGTGGCCTGTGCCAGCCAGCAGCAGGATTCTTCTATGCCCCGGCAGACAACAAGCTGTGATGGTGGTTTGAGCAATGAACAGGAGTTCAAGCTCAATATGGTCGAGCAGCGTGAAAAGGATGGACAGCTTTATGCTGCCCTGGCTGCACTTGAAAGCCTTCCGGAGTCTGTGCCGGCAGTCATGCAGCACAAAGCTGATGTCTTGCGTCGCCTGGGTCGACCTGAGTCGGCAGATTATTTCCGGCGCCTGCAGAAAACCTGTCTCTCGGCATGGGGAGATCACGGGCTTGGCTTGATTGCGGCAGATGCCGGTGACATGAAAAAGGCTCAGGAGCTCCTGCAACGTGCTGCCAAGACGCTGCCCACTGAGTATCGCCTTCGCAATGATCTGGGTGTACTGCTGCTGCGCCAGAAAAAGATTGAAGAGGCTAGATTTGAGCTGATGACAGCTCTGGAGCTTTCTTCCGATCACAGCCTGCCAGCGGTGAACCTGCTGACTTTGTTCATGGTGCAGCAGAAGCCGGTGGCCATGCGCAGTCTGATGCAGCGCTACAAGATGGAGAGCTCTGAGTGGCAGGCTGCTGTGCAGTCCTGTGAAAGTCTGGTGGCTGGCTGGGAAAAGCAGCGTATAGCCCATTTGCCCTCAGAAAAAATTTGTACGGTTCCCTCACCCATAGATTTCCCGGTGGCGGCGCGTACGGGTACCACCGGGTAAGCCGGAACAGGAGATAAAAATGAAAAGGACTCTTGCACTTGTATTCTGTCTGTTAGCAGCGCCGGCCTTGGCGGCTGATGCAAAGCAGGAAGAAAAGGATTCTGCCAAGAAACCTGCTGTGTTGACTTGGCTGGACTTACAACGTTCCGGTGGCCAGGCCTCCAGTGTTCCGCAAACATTGACGCCGGTTATTCAGGAGCGGGTGGTAAAGCGTTATCTGGACAGCTTCAACGCCCCGATCCCTGTTTTCTTTCTGGATGAATCCGTTTCCAGCCCGACGAGCTCGGTCGGGCGGTAACGAGCGAGGCCATCATGAAAACCTTTGCCGGAGCTTCGCGACAGCGGGGTGCCATCGCCATGATGACGGCGGTCTTCCTGATCTTTGCCTTGTTATGCCTGGTGTTGGTGGTAGATACCGGGAGACTTTATTACGAAAAGCGTAGCCTGCAGCGTATTGCTGACAGCTCGGCATTGGATGCAGCAACCGAGGGCGGTTTGTGCAGTCTGGATTCCGGTCCGGGTCTGGAGTCGCTGGCGGCTGTCAGTGCCAGCCGCAATGGTTTTACGGGGAATATCAGTGCAGCACCCAATGCCGTATCGGGTGGCTATATGGAAACTGTGGATGGCATACGCGTTTTTAATGAGGATGCCAGCCGCATTGAGGCAGTACAGGTTGTGCTCGGCAAGGATGTGCCTGCCAGCATTGTGGCCGGTGGCCTTTTTGGCGGTATTGTCCCGCTGCGGGTACAGGCAACGGCTCAGCGTATTCCTTCCATCACTTTTTCTGCAGGCAGCGCTTTGCTGAATGTGAGCTCTGCCGAGTCTGCCTTGCTCAATCCACTACTGAATGGCCTTCTGGGTAGTAATCTCAATCTCAATGCAGTGGCCTATCAGGGCATCGCCAATGCTGATGTCAGTCTGCTGGATTTCATGCGAACAGCAGGACTGATAGGAACGCGCATTACGGCAGGCGCTGTGGATCAAGCCCTCAATACCAGCATATCCCTGGCAAACTTCAGTACGGCCACTGTAAATGTGCTGGACCAGAAGCAGGTAGCCGGTGTGGGCTTGCTCAGTAATCAATTGCTGGGCGTGAAGAATCTGACCTTGAAGCTTTCGGATATAGTGGCCGTTGATTCCGCACCCGGCATGCTGGAAGAGGCACTGAAAGCAAATGTGAATTTGCTGGAATTATTAATGGCTGCTGCCATGGCGGCCAACAAGAATAATGCAGTAGCACTCAATCTTGGTGTGGCTGGTGTGACAGCCAGTCTGCGTGTCATAGAGCCTCCTGTTATCGGTATAGGCTGGCCCGGCATGGAAAACGGGAATTGGCGTACCAAGGCAAAAACGGCGCAGGTTCGTTTGATTGTTGGAGCTGCTCCTAATCTTCTGGGCTTGGTAGGGGGCAATATTGGTCTGACTGCCGAGGTGGCTCAAGGAGAGGCCTGGTTCGAGCAGGCGCGCTGCCGCACGTTGGCGACGGGCTCTACGGATATTGATATGGAAGGAAAGACAGGGCTGGCCTCGGTAAAGCTGACCAATGCCAGTGGCACTGGTGATGCAGAAATCAAAGTGGGCCTGGGGGGTAGCGGCAGTGGCGGTGGACTTGGTGGTCTCTTCGGTGGCGGCTTGTCCATACTGACTGCCGAGGTTGGGCTCGATACCACTATTGGCGCCAGCAATATCCAGGATATTGATTACAACATCGTCAACAAGAAGGAAGACTTGCCGGAAATGAAAACCATGGCCTCGGGCAATGGCCTGGCCACAAGCATCCAGAAGTTGCATGTACATTTGACAGCAGGACCTATTGGCCTGGATCTGGATCCGTTGACCAATGTTGTCAAAGGTATTGTGGTGGATGGTGTGGTGAATGATCTGGTCAATCCTGTTGTCATTCCTTTGTTGAGCCTGCTTGGTGTTCAGCCCGGTGTAATGGATGTGCAGTTACAGGATATAAGAGAGGGGCCTGCCATATTGCAGCGTTGAGGAGTGCCTGACTCAGGGAGTCAGGCTGGATTCGGCGGCCAGCATGGCAGGTACGCGGGGAACCTGGCCTACCAGCGGCAGTGTGAGTACGGGAATGACGGGGTTGGTGTTGTAGTTGGGGTATTCGATGCGCACGACAACCCGGGTCCCATCTTCCACTCCGGCCGTGACATTGATGCGGCTGCGTATCAGCGGTGGCAGATAGCTCAGTTGCTGATCAGCTTCTGCAGTAGCCAGGCTGGCTACAGTAGCTTCGTAATCATCTTCCAAGGGGTCGGCTTTCACGGCCGCGCGTACGGCCTGGGCACTGGCGCTGTTGAAGGTTTGCAACATCAGCAAGGGAAAGGCATAGCTCACCATGGCATAGAACACGGTGAAGGCCAGAACAAAAACAAGGGCAAATTCGATGGCGGCGGCACCTTTCTGGCGAGACATGGCCAGTGCTTGTGATGAATGCTTGCGCTGCATTTTCTTTTTCTCCATGACTGCAGTTTTTTCTTCCACTTTTTCCCTTGAAGAAAATGGCCCACATCTGTCCGCTTGCTGGCGGGAGCTGACATGAGCACCATCCTTGCCGGTCTGCCGCCGGACGCATCTAGTATAGTGCTGATTGGCTGGGCTGCTGTTTGTGGCGCTCAGGATATAGGGCGTTTGCGGGTATCCAATGTGCTGACGCTGGGCATGCTGGCCTTGGCTCTGCTGGTATTGCTTGGCAGCGGCCACAGCATGCTGGGAGTGAGCATTGGGCAGGCTGTCTTGGCCTTTCTGCTGGCCATGCTTCTTACTCTGCCGGGCTATGCCTTGGGCAAGCTGGGTGCAGCTGATGCCAAGATGCTGATGGCGCTTGGCTTGGCCAGCACCGTCATGGTGGTGCTGGAGGTTTTTGTGGTGGCCGGTCTCGTGGCTGCGGGCCTCATGCTGCTGACACGCTATCTGGATCGCTACCCCTGGTTTGTCCGTGCCACTTCCTCGGGACTGTTGCTGCGCCTGGCTCCACGCGAGGGCAAGTCCTTTCCCTTTGCGGCCTGCATGGCGCTTGGTGTCATTACTTCCCTGGGAAGCCGTCTGTTGTTCTGAGCCGTAACAGGCTTTTTCTTTCCCGGCACTCTGTTATGTTCGGCTCTGTCTGTCGGGGCTGTGCTGGCCCATACCCACGGGAAGGGGACTGTTTCATGTTGCTGAACAGCAAATTGGCAAGGAGGCTCGCGCTCTGGATGGGCGGAGTGGCCACGCTCATTTTTGCCATAGGCATCGTCTGCGACTACCGCATTTCCCGCGCCCATATCATCCGCAATAGCGAGCTGGAAGCCGCGGGCGTCATACGTGCTGCCGTTTCTGATTTACAAGCCTTGTTCCAGGGTGTGGAAAGCTCTACCGATCTTTTTGCCCGTGTACTGGGGGACCGCAATCTGTCTCCGCGGGAAATGCGCGACCTCTTGCAGCGCGCTGTTGCCAAAAACTCCGACCTTTATGGCGCCACCATTGCGCTCAAGCCCGAGCTCTCCGGTTATGCGCGCGGCTTTGCTCCTTATTACTACCATCAGGGCGAGGAGCTGGAGTTTGCCGATCTGAGCCGTGTTTATCCCCGCGGCTATGTGCATGAGTCCTGGTTTTCCGGGCCACAGCGGGACGGCAAGCCCACATGGACCGAGCCTTATTTCGACGCTGGTGGTGGCAATGCCCTGATGACCACCTATAGCGTGCCCATCCTGCGCAAGCAGGGTAATGAAGCGGCGTTCTATGGTGTGGTGACAGCCGATATCACCCTGAAAAGCATACAGTCCTATCTCAATCGCATTCATCTGGGTGAAACCGGTTTTGCCTTCCTGCTCAGCGAACAAGGCAGTCTCATCAGCTTTCCCGACGACAAATACCTGCTGCAAACCTTTCCGGCCGCTTTTCCCGCCATCAGCCATGACCAGGACTGGCAGAGCACGATTTACCGTGCCCTCAATGGCCAGAAAGACATCGTCCGTTTGCCCTGTCCGAGTCAGGACGGGCAATGCCTTTTGGCGTTTTCTCCCTTTGCCGATACGGGCTGGGCCTTGCTGGTGGTGTATCCGGAAAAGGAAATGCTGGCTGAGCTCAACCAGCATTTGCTGAAAGTGATTGTGATAGGCGTGATCTGCGTGCTGGCGCTGTTGCTCAGCATTGTGCTGATTGCACGCAGCATCACACGTCCACTGGTGGCGCTGACGGCAGCAGCGGACAAGCTGGGTGGCGGCAATATGGAAGTGACCCTGCCTGCAAGCATTGGCGATGATGAAGTCGCGCATCTGGTCGCAGCTTTCCGTCATATGAAATTACGCCTGCGTGCCTATATCACACGCGTGGAGCTGGATGCTGCCTCACGCAATCGCCTGCAGGGCGAGCTGGATGCCGCGCGCCAGATCCAGATGGAAATGTTGCCGCAGGCTGGTGATGCCCGCGTGCATCTGCCCACCTACAGCATTTATGCGCGGCTGATTCCTGCCAAGGCCGTGGGCGGTGATTTGTACACCTGGTTCCGTCCGGATGAGACGCATCTTTTTCTGGTCATCGGTGATGTTTCGGACAAGGGCGTGCCGGCTGCCTTGTTCATGGCGCGGGTGGTTACCCTGCTGCAGCAGCATCTCACCCCCAGTGTGGAGCCCGGTGAGGTGCTGGCCCTGCTGAATGACCAGATGGTGGAACGCAACGATGCCTGCATGTTTGCCACACTGAGCTGTGTGCTGGTGGATCTGGAAACCGGTGTGGTGGATTGGGCCAGTGCGGGCCACAGTGCTCCCTTGCTGAAGCGTGCTGACTCTGTGCTGGCGCTAGCGCAAGAGAATGGCCCGGCGCTAGGGTTGATGGAGGGTCAGGATTTCCCTGCCAACCGTGTTGTGCTGCAGCCGGGTGACAGATTGCTGCTGTGCACGGATGGCATTGATGAAGCCATGAGTCCCAGCCATGAGCTTTTCGGCATGGAGCGCCTGCAGGAAACGGTACGTGCCTATGCCGGCGACGGCGCCGAAGAGCTGGGTGAGTTGGTGCTGCAGGCCGTGCGCGGTCATGCTGATGTCGAAGCACAATCCGATGACATCACCCTCATGGTCTTTGCCTGGAAAGGACCGCGGCATATGCTGCTGGCGGGAGAGTGGTCGGATTTCTCCACGCGTGAATTCCCGGCCCTGATTCCGGCGGCGGCGGATATGTTTACCTGGTTGGCCAGCTGGTGTCAGGACAATGAGATTCCTGATGAGGTATTGCACGATCTCAAGCTGGTGGCCGAGGAAGTTTTCGTCAATATCGTGCACTACAGCGGGCTGCCACGTACGGCCCAGCTCAGCATGCAGCTGGCGCAGGATTTGAAAAGGGGCGTGGTGGGCATGGAGTTCATTGATGCCGGCAAGCCCTGGAATCCTCTGATCGAAAGTCCCGAGCCCGAGTTGGGTCAGGATACGGAGGATGCCGATATTGGTGGTCTTGGTGTCTATCTGGTGCGCGAGCTGACAGACGATCAGGGTTACCGTCGCGAATTTTCCGATAATCGTTTCTGTGTAGTGAAAAAAATCCCGCAAAAAGCCTAAGGCAGCCATCAGACAAGGAGCAGAAAAAATGCCGCTTACATGCAATGTCATTGAACAGCAGAATGGCAAGGTGATACGTGTTGCCATGGCGGGGGAGCTGGATACCCTGACGGCGCCCGAGTGCGAGCGTGAGCTGGCAACAGCAACGCGCCCGGGGCTGGAAATGCTGGTGCTGGATATGAAAGATCTCAGCTATATCAGCTCGGCCGGCCTGCGTATCGTGTTCAAGGCAGCCAAACAGGCCAAGGCTGCGGGCGCCCGCTTTGCCCTGGCCAATCGCCAGCCACAGATCGTGAAAGTTTTTGAAATCGTGAAGGCGCTGCCGGATATCAATATTTTCCGCGATGACAATGAGCTGGATGACTACCTCTCAGCCATGCAGGAAAAAACCTTGCGTGGTGAAGACTGAGGCCGCCGCCATGAAGCCGTCCTGTCAGCGCAAGGCGGCCAGGACGGTATTCACCACTTCAAAGCGCTGCACGGCATCATCGCTGGGCAGCATGAAGCGCAGACGGTCCGCGCCTTCCAGCTTGTAGCGCTTGGGCTGGGTCTGTATCAGCTTCACCAGTCGCATCGGGTCCACATTCGTTTCTGAAGAAAATTCCAGACGGCCACCGGCAGGGCCGGCGTCTATCTTGCTGATGCCCATCTGTTCTGCCGCCAGTTTCAGTGCGGTGACAGCAAACAGGTTTTTCACCGGGTCCGGCAGCAGACCGAAGCGGTCTATCATTTCCACCTGCATTTCATCCAGCTCATCCTGTGTTTTGGCATTGCTGATGCGCTTGTAGAGCATTAGGCGGTTGTGCACATCCGGCAGGTATTCATCCGGAATGAGCGCGCTGATGCGCAGGTTCACTTCCGTAGCCAGAGCCAGAGGCTGATCCAGATTCGGCGTCTTGCCGGCCTTGATGGCTTTGACAGCACGCTCCAGCATTTCCATATACAGGGTGAAGCCCACGGTATTGATATTGCCGCTTTGCTCTTCGCCCAGCAGTTCGCCGGCGCCACGGATTTCCAGATCGTGGCTGGCCAGCGAGAAACCGGCGCCCAGGTCATCGGCTTGCGAGATGGCTTCCAGACGTTTTTCCGCATCACCGGTCATGGCTTTTACATTGGGCGTGAGCAGATAGGCATAGGCCTGATGATGTGAGCGCCCCACACGGCCACGCAGCTGGTGCAGCTGGGCGAGGCCGAGCTTGTCAGCTCTATCCATGATGATGGTATTGGCGGAGGGCACATCGATACCGGTTTCAATGATGGTAGTGCAGACCAGCACATTGAACTGCTTGTGATAGAACTGTTGCATCACCTGCTCGAGTTCACGTTCGCGCATCTGGCCATGAGCTATGCCCACGCGGGCCTCTGGCACCAGCTTTTGTATTTCTTCGGCACACTTCTCGATGCTGTCCACTTCATTGTGCAGGTAATACACCTGACCACCACGCAGCAGCTCACGCAGCAGCGCCTCCTTGATGGTGGCCGGGTTGGATTCACGCACAAAGGTTTTCAC
>JAVHYE010000139.1:0-5534 GCA_031119295.1 Pedobacter sp.
GGATGAGCAAGCCCAATCTGGAGCCACTGATTGGTATTTATCTCACAGTGAAGGATTCGCTGGAGTTCGCGGAAAAGAAGAATGCCATCATCACGGCCTTCATCAGCAGCATCATCTTTGCCGTCTTTCGCTATGCCAGCGACACCTGGCTGATGGACTATATGACAACGCGGATTTATCTCGCGGCTTTTCTGGTCTTCCTTTTTCTGGGTCTGCTGACGGCGATTTTTTCTTTTTTGCCGCAGACGCGACGCTTCTGGAGTTTTGCTGACCGGCATGCGCTGGAAAGCAGCAATCTTCTGTATTTCGGCGATCTTGAGCGCTTGAGCCCCAAGACCTTGGTGGATTTCCTGTTTCCGGACGGAGCCGCCACTGAGCAGGAAGCCAAGCTGCGTTATGACTATGCGCAGCAGGTGGTGATCAGTTCCTTCATTGCCACGCGCAAATACTTCCTTTCACGCATGGCGCTGTGGTGTGCCGTGTTTGCCCTGCTCACGCCGCTGCTGGGAATTCCCCTGTTCTTTGCGCTGGATCCGCAGTCGCCCTGGGTGAAGCGGCGCAGTCGGCCGGGAAATGCCATGGACCAGGAGCGTGCAGCGGTGCTGGCGGCGGTGGCGGGTCTCAAGCCCGGTCAATAAAGCTCAGAGGCGTATGGAGACGGCTTCGCCGCTTTGCTCGCTGCAAACGCGCGAAAGCAGGGTGGCCAGGTTTTCGCCCGTGGTATTGCAGAGCCAGTCATCATTTTTGCGGCCTAGATGAAAGCCGCCGGAGCGCGCGGCCACCCAGATTTCGCTGGTGGCGATCTGGCGGTTGATGATGACCTTGCTGCCGCTTTCAAAGGTGAGTGTGAGGATGCCGCTGCTCATTTCGAAGTCGATGTCGTGCTCGTCCTGCAGGGCTTCCACGGCTTCTTCTATGGCCAGCAGGGTGGCATCGGCGGCCTGGTTGAATTCGGTCTCGTTCATGGGCGTCACCTTGTCTGGCAGGAGAGGGCAGGGCTCGTAGCAGGGTCGCGATGATAGCCGCAGCTCACAGACCATGCCATGAAGGGCGCCGACCGTTATAATCGCCGCCCTTGCCCCCATTCCTGCGGTGTCTTCATGTTCCGTCCCCTGCTTGTCCTGCTGCTGGCTGTGCTGGTGGCCGCCTGTGGCCAGAAGGGCCCGCTGTATATGCCGGCCAAGCCGCCCGCCCCTGAAGCCACGGCGCCGGCTGCTCCAGCTACAGAAGAGAAGAAAGACGAAGAAAAGAAGGATGAGGCGGCTGCTCCCGCAAGCCCTGCCTCCGCCGCAAACCCCGCGCCCGCCGCCAACTGAGTTGTTTATGGATCACTTCACGTATCAGAACGGCGAGCTCTTTGCCGAAGAACTGCCCCTGAGCCAGATTGCTGCCCGTTTCGGCACACCGGCCTATGTTTATTCCCGTGCCGCGCTGGAGCAGAACTATCGCGCTTTTGACGAAGCCTTTGCCGGCCTGCCGCATCAGGTCTGCTATGCCGTGAAGGCCAATTCCAATATCGCCGTGCTGAATGTGCTGGCCCGCCTGGGCTCGGGTTTCGACATCGTGTCCGGCGGCGAGCTGGAGCGTGCCCTGGCCGCCGGTGCCGAGCCCGGCAAGGTCGTGTTTTCCGGTCTGGGCAAGCAGGAAGAGGAAATCGCCCGGGCGCTGGAAGTCGGCATTGCCTGCTTCAATGTGGAGTCCGATGCGGAAATCGACCGCATCAATGAAGTGGCGGTGCGTCTGGGCAAGACCGCACCCGTTTCCCTGCGTGTGAATCCGGACGTGGATGCGCAGACGCACCCTTATATCTCCACCGGCCTCAAGGAAAACAAGTTCGGCATCGATATCGCCGTGGCGCCTGCCGTTTACCTGCGGGCGCAGAAGCTGCCGGGCCTGAAGATTGTCGGCGTGGACTGCCATATCGGTTCCCAGCTCACCCAGACCACGCCTTTCGTGGATGCACTCAAGCGCGTACTGGAGCTGGTGGATACCCTGGCCGCCCATGGCATCGTCATCGACCATCTCGATATCGGTGGTGGCCTTGGTGTGCGCTACCGCGAAGAGCAGCCGCCCACGCCGGGCGAATACGCCAATGCGCTCAAGCCCCTCTTGGCCGGCCGCCAGCTCAAGATCTATATGGAGCCGGGGCGCGCCATTGCCGCCAATGCCGGCGTGCTGTTGACCCGGGTGGAATTCCTCAAGCCCACCTCGCACAAGAACTTCGCCATCATCGATGCCGCCATGAACGACCTCATCCGTCCTTCTCTATATGGCGCCTGGATGGACATCGTGCCCCTGAGCCCGCGCAACGATGACACGATCAGCCGTGTCTACGACGTGGTCGGCCCGGTCTGCGAGACCGGCGATTTCCTGGGCAAGGAGCGCGAGCTGAAGATAGAGGCGGGGGATCTGCTGGCGGTGAAAGGCGCCGGCGCCTATGGCTTTGTCATGAGCTCCAACTACAACACCCGTGGCCGTGCCGCCGAGGTCTTGGTGGATGGCATCGCCGCCGCGCTGGTGCGCCGCCGCGAGACGGTGGCTGACCAATTGGGTTTGGAGTCGCTTCTTCCATGACGTTCAGGGCGGGCCATTGCCCGTCCTGAACACGCCACTCCCGGCACATGTCCGGGAATGGCTCCGCCGCAGGCGCTCAGCCCTTCCTGCACTGAACTGCCTTGAACCCAGCCCGCCGGCCCCCCAGAATAGCCCGCAAGTGCGGGCTTTTTTCTGCCTGCTGTTCAGTATTGGAGTCCGTGATGCGTCTGGAATTCACCAAGATGCACGGCCTCGGCAATGACTTTGTGGTGATCGATCTGGTGAGCCAGCGCGTCAAGCTGACCCCGGAGCAGATAAGGGAACTCGCCGACCGCCATTTTGGCGTCGGTTTCGACCAGCTCCTGCTGGTGGAGCCTCCGGAGACTCCCGAGGTGGATTTCCGTTACCGCATCTTCAATGCCGATGGGTCCGAAGTTTCGCAGTGCGGCAATGGCGCGCGCTGCTTTGCCCGTTTTGTGCGCGACCGCCGCCTCACCCAGAAAAAGGTGCTGAAGGTGGAGACGGCCAGCGGCATCATCGAGCTGCGTGCCGATGATGATGGCTGGGTTACCGTGGACATGGGCGCGCCGCGTTTTGCGCCGGCACAGATTCCTTTTCAGGCCGATGCCGAAGCGCTGACCTATCGCGTGGAAGTTCTCGGTCAGAGTGTTGAGCTGGCCACGGTGAATATGGGTAATCCGCATGCCGTCTTGCGTGTCGAGAATGTCGATACGGCGGCGGTGGAAACGCTGGGGCCGGCACTGGAATCACATGCGCGTTTTCCCGAGCGGGTGAACGTGGGTTTCATGCAGGTGGTGGACAAGCAGCGTATACGCCTGCGTGTGTTCGAGCGTGGCAGTGGCGAGACCCTGGCTTGTGGCACCGGTGCCTGCGCGGCCGCTGTTGCCGGCATACGTCAGGGTTGGCTGCAAAGCCCGGTCATGGTGAAGCTGCACGGTGGCGAGCTGGAGATCCGCTGGGATGGCGAAGGCCAGTCCGTCATCATGCACGGGCCGACGGCGCGCGTGTTTGAAGGGGTGCTGCGTCTGCCGGATCTGCGCCAGGAAAGTTCTGGTCGTAACAAGCAAGGCAATAAAACGGAACGGCAGCGTCGGCGTTAAGCCGGCCTGTCCCAATAAAAAGGAAACATCATGTCCGGCGAATTTCCCTCCGAAGCCCAGGTTGCCGCCTATCTCAAATCGCACCGGGATTTTTTCGAGCGTCATCCGGACTTGCTGACCGAGCTTTCCGTGCCGCATGCCAGTGGCGGCGCTGTGTCGCTGGTGGAGCGTCAGGTCAGCGTGCTGCGCGAGCGCAATGTGGAGCTGCGCGAGCGTCTGCATCGCCTGCTGGATGTGGCGCGCGAAAACGACATGCTGTTTGAAAAAATGCGCGGCCTCATTCTCGCGCTGCTGGAATCGCACAGCCTGGCGGATCTCGCCGCTGCGCTGGAGCGTGAGCTGAAAGCGCGTTTCAGTTCCGAGTTCGTGAGTTTCCTGCTGTTTGATGCCAAGGGCGCCACCGGGGCTGCACAGAGTGTGCATCTGCAGGATGCGCAGGATCATGTGCCTTCACTGATCAAGGGGCGTCAGGCGATTGCCGGTCAGCTGCGTCGCGAGGAACTCACTTTCCTTTTTGGTCACGAAGGCGAGCAGGTGAAGTCCTGTGCTGTGGTGCCGCTGCAGGCTGATCGTCCTCTGGGGTTGCTGGCCATAGGCTCCAGCAATGTGGAGCATTTCCGCACGTCCATGGATACGCTTTTCATCAGCTTCGTGGGTGATGTGCTGGCCCGTGTGCTGGTGCCCATGCTGGCGGCGCAGCTGCAGCGCCAGACTGCCTGATGCCGGATCGCCTGGAGGAGTTGCAGGCGGCCTATCTGTCGCAGCAAGCCAGCCAGCGCGCTTTATCCCCCCATACCGTCAATGCTTATCGACGCGACTTGGAAAAGCTCGCGGCGTTTTTGCGTGAAAGCGGTTTCAGTCACTGGCGCAGTCTCGATCAATACCTGCTGGAAGAATTCATTGCCCGCGTATCAGAGCAAGGCCTCGATATACGCAGCCAGCAGCGCCTCATGTCTTCCCTGCGCGGTTTTTACGATTGGCTGGCAAAAACCGGCGAGGCCGCTTTCAATCCGGCGCGCGGCATACGCCTGAAAACCCACAAACGCGAATTGCCGCATGTGCTGGATGTGGATGCCATACAGACCTTGCTGGATGCGCCCGCTCCGGATGAGGATCCGGAAAAATCCCTGTGGCCGCGTGATCGTGCTGCCATGGAGCTTTTTTATTCTTCAGGCCTGCGTCTGTCTGAGCTGACATTGGCACGCTTGCCTGATCTGGATTTGCCGGCGGGCCATATCACGGTCACCGGCAAGGGCAACAAGACGCGGCGCCTGCCGGTGGGTCGCAAGGCGCGTGAAGCGCTGGAAGCCTGGTTGCATCTGCGCCAGAGCTGGCTCAGCGATAAAAGCGAAGACTGGCTTTTCATAACACCAAAAGGTGCACGCTTTACCGAGCGTGCCGTGCAGCTGCGTCTGGCGCATCAGGCGCAGCGTGCCGGTCTGCCACAGCATGTGCACCCGCATATGTTGCGCCATTCTTTCGCATCGCATCTGCTGGAGTCTTCACATGACCTGCGCGCGGTGCAGGAGCTGCTGGGCCATGCCGATATCAGCACCACGCAGATTTACACCCATCTCGATTTCCAGCATCTCGCCGATGTGTATGACAAGGCGCATCCGCGTTCGCGCAAACCCGATGCTGGTCCGGGCAAGACCGATAGTGAGAAGAAATGATCAAGCTGCTGACTTTTGATCTCGACAATACGCTCTGGGATGTGGACAGCATTGTGCTGCGTGCCGACAAGGCCATGCGCCAGTGGATACGCAGCGAGCATGCAGACTTTGCCAATGACTTCGATTTCCGCGAGCTGGGCCGTCTGCGCAATGACGTGATGCGTGAGCGTACGGATATCCTGCATGACCTGACGCAGCTGCGCAT
>JAVHYE010000139.1:5634-7075 GCA_031119295.1 Pedobacter sp.
GCCGTCGGCATGAAGACGGTCTGGGCCAACTATGGCGACCGCCTCTGGCCGGACAATCTGGCCCGGGCCGATGGCGAAATCGGTGCCTTTGCCGAATTGCCGGCGCTGGTGCAGCGTCTGGCCGGGAAATAGCGGCGAAACAGGCGTGAGCCACCCGGCAATCTCTCCGATCTGGCCAAATCGGTCAGTGCCTGCGGTCATGGACAGCCCGGGGTCGCTTCCTTAAGCTTGCCGACTTTGCGACCGGCTGGTCCGTCGCCCCGCCTTTTATGTCCCGTGATGCCTGCTGGAGGCCCTGATGAGCACATCCCTCTTCCGTCTGGACGGCCGTCGTGCCCTTGTAACCGGCGCCTCTGGCGGCCTTGGCCTGCACTTCGCCGAAACCCTGGCTGCTGCCGGCGCTGAAGTCGTGCTGGCGGCGCGCCGTGCCGACAAGCTGGCTGATGAAGTGGCGCGTCTGCGTGAGGGCGGTGCCAAGGCTCATGCCGTGTCCATGGACGTCGCCAATGCCGCGTCGGTTGAGGCTGCGGTGGCCGAAGCCGAAAAGCTGGCCGGCGGTGTCATCGACATCCTCGTCAACAATGCCGGCGTGTCAGGCGACAACTTCTTTCTCAAGATGGAAGAAGCCGAGTGGGATTCGGTGGTGGATACCAATCTCAAGGGTGCCTATCTCGTCGCGCGTGCCGTGGGCCGTCGCATGGCCGACAGCAAGACCCCGGGCAGCATCATCAATATCGCTTCTGTCCTGGGTTTGCGCGTGGGTGGTGCCGTGTCGGCTTACTGCGCCTCCAAGGCCGGCCTGATTCATCTCACCAAGGCCATGGCCTTCGAGCTGGCGCGCAACAAGATACGCGTGAATGCCATCGCCCCGGGCTATATCGAAACCGATTTCAACCGCGAATTCTTCGAAAGCGAAGTGGCGCAGAAAATGATTGCCCGCATTCCTTTCCGTCGTCTGGGCGTGAAAAGCGAGCTGGATGGCCCGCTGCTGCTGCTGGCCTCTGAAGCTGGCAGCTATATGAGCGGCAGCGTCATCGAAGTCGATGGCGCCCACCTCTGCTCGACGCTTTGATTTTTCCGGGTGCGGCATTCGCCGCACCTGATTTCTTCTGATATGGCGCTAATTCCTGCGCCAGTATTTGCCGGAGCCCAAGATGGATTTCTCCCTGTCCCCCGAAATCGAAGATTACCGTCTGCGCGTGCGCGCCTTTGTGGAAAAGAATGTACTGCCGCTGGAAACGCAAAAAGAAGTTTTCGATGAGCACGAAAACATACGCGAAGATGTAGTGGCGAAAGTGCGTGCCCAAGCCAGGGCCGAAGGCCTGTGGGCTTTCCAGATGCCGAAGTCGCGTGGTGGTCAGGGCATAGGTGTGGTGGGCATGGCCGCCTGCTATGAAGAAGCCGCCCGCTCGCCTTTCGGTCCGGTGATTTTCAATGCCGC
>JAVHYE010000139.1:7175-8286 GCA_031119295.1 Pedobacter sp.
TTCCTGTTTGATGCTTCGCAGCCGGGCTGGCGTATTGAGCGCCGCATTCCCATCATGGGGCCGGAAGAGCATGGCGGTCACTGCGAAATCGTTTTTGATGGTCTGGAAATTCCGGATGAATGCCGTCTGCTGGAAGTGGGCGACGGCCTCAAGGTTACGCAGATCCGTCTCGGTACGGCACGTCTCACGCATTGCATGCGCTGGCTGGGTCTTTCCAAGCGCTGCCTGGAAGAAGCGGGCGGTTATGTCTCGCAGCGCATGAGCTTTGGCGAAACGCTGGCACAGCATGAAGGCGTGCAGTGGATGCTGGGTGATGCCGCCAAGGACATCCACATCGGTCGTCTGCTCACCATGAATGCTGCCTGGAAACTGGATCAGGGTGATTTCGCCCGTACCGATATTTCCATCGCCAAGATCCATGTTGCTGACACCCTGCACAAGGCGGCTGACACGGCCATTCAGCTCTTGGGTGCCCGCGGCTACTCCAAGGACACCATTGTCGAATGGATTTACCGTTATGCCCGTCAGGCGCGTCTGGTCGATGGCGCCAGTGAAATCCACAAGATGGTCTTGTCCCGCGCCTATCTCGGCGATGGCAAGGATTTCTTCAAGTGGGGCGTGTAATTCCTCTCTGCGCATAAACCGTAGGTAGTGTCATGCAGGAAGAACAGAAAAAGGCGATAGAGAAATTCCTTATCGCCAAAACCGGTGCAGTAGCCGTGCGTATCGATGATGCGCGCCTGCTCTCCGGTGGTGCCATACAGGAAAACTGGTTGCTTAGCGCTACGGTAAGCAGTGGCGAATTCGAAGGTGTGCTGGAGTGCGTGCTGCGCTCCGATGCACCCTCTGGCGTTGCGGTTTCGCATACGCGCGCGCAGGAGTTCACCCTGTTGCAGGAGGCGTTCAAGGCTGGCGTGACCGTGCCCGAGCCCTTGTGGCTGGGTGACAAATCGGTATTCGGTCGCGATTTCTTTGTGATGCGCAAAGCCAATGGCACAGCCGCTGGCTTCCGCCTGGTCAAGGAAATGGCACTGGGTGGCGACAGGGAAAAACTGGCCGAGCGTATCGGTGAGGAAATGGCCAGGCTGCATGCCATACGCCCGCCGGTGGC
>JAVHYE010000140.1 GCA_031119295.1 Pedobacter sp.
GCCCAGCCGCAGGCCCTGTCGGCCATCAGCGGCGAAAGCAATTCACTCTCCTTGCACGGGCGCGGTGTTTTTCTGTGCATCAGTCCCTGGAATTTCCCTCTGGCGATTTTTTTAGGCCAGATCACGGCGGCACTGGCCACCGGCAATACCGTCATCGCCAAACCCGCCAGCCAGACTCCGCTGATTGCTTTCCGTACCGTCGAACTTGCGCATGCGGCCGGCATTCCCGTTGATGTATTGCAGCTTTTACCGGGGCCCAGCGGCCTGCTCAGCCCGGTGCTGCTGAATGCCGAGGCACTTGCCGGCGTGGTTTTCACCGGCTCCACGGAAACCGCTGCCAGCATCAGCCGCACACTGGCCGCACGTCCCGGCGCGCGCCTGCCTTTGATTGCGGAAACCGGCGGACTCAATGTGATGATTGCCGACAGCTCCGCCCTGCCCGAGCAACTGGTGAATGATGTCCTGGCTTCGGCTTTCACCAGTGCAGGTCAGCGCTGCTCGGCGCTGCGTGTGCTGTGGCTGCAGGAAGAATTATGCGAAGCCGTCCTGCCTCGCCTTGCTGGCGCCCTGCAAGAGTGGCAGACCGGTGATCCCGCCAATTACGCCACGGATATGGGGCCGGTGATTGATGCCAGCAGCCGTGCTGAACTGGAACAAGCAGCCACTACGCTTGCCGCCAAAGCGCGCTGGCAGGCTGGCGGCAATATGGACGGAAAAAACGGCCACTATCTGGCCCCGCGTATTTTCCTGCTGGATAGAAACGATCTGCCGCACAGCGAAATCTTCGGCCCCCTGCTCGCCATCGCCACCTGGAAGCACGATGAATTATCAACCGTACTGGACTGGGTCAATCGCAGCGGCTACGGCCTCACGCTCGGTGTACACAGCCGTATAGAAGGCACGCTGAATCAGGTACAGCAGCAGGCACAGGTGGGCAATATCTATCTCAATCGCAACCAGATAGGTGCAGTGGTCGGCTGCCAGCCTTTTGGTGGCGAAGGCTTGTCGGGCACCGGCTTCAAAGCCGGTGGACCGCATTATCTGCTGCACTTTGTGACCGAGCGTACTGTCACCACCAATCTTTCTGCTTTGGGGGTGAATACCACGCTGATTGATATCGACGATTAAAAGCCGACTTTCTCATGCACTTGCCACAGCACAAGCGCTGCCACCAGCAGAAGCAGGAAGACTGTCTCCAAGAGACCTAAAGAGCGGTTTCCCGCCTGATAGAAATGACCATCATCGCGATTGGCCCATTGCCGTAAATGCGAAAGTTTTTCCCTGAGCCCGGCCATGAGTCTTTTCATGGCAAAGCCGGCCGCAGCAGTATCCCGCCCAGCTTCTCGAGCAAGGCATCACGCCTGTCATCTGCCGCCAGTGCCGCCACCTTGGTCAGGGCATCGGCCCGCCAGGCCTGACGGGCCAGCACCGTCCAGGTCCGTGTTTCGGACTCCGCTGCGCCGCCCACCAGAAAACCCGGGTAACGCGTATCCGGTGAGCTGCGCAATACCGAACTGGCCACCGCCGCATCACGCACATGCCCCAGAAACGTCAGGCTTTCATCTGCTTCGCGCCGTTGCACCGGCAATTGCAAATCACCGAAGACGCGTAAATCACCACCGGCATTCACCCAGGCAGACTCAGCCCCTCCATGACGCAAGACGGCAATGGCGCGGTCCACGGCAAAGCCCTTGGCAATACCATCCAGTGTGATACGCACCGGACAACGCAAACGCGCCTGTCGTCCTTGCAGCTCGATGTCATCGGCTTCGCCACGCAGCAAGGCTGGTGGCCCGCCATGATCCGGCAGTACACCCAGTGCCACCAGATCACCACCCACCGTGCAATTGAAAAGACCGTCACTGCGCCGCGTCATTTCACGCGCAATACGCAGCAGCCGGAGCAGATGGCAAGGCAGCTCCATCCATACGCCGGGATTGCGATTCAGTTGCGTGAGCACACTGTCTGGCGACTGGAAACTGGCCAGATCATGAATATTCCGGACGGCAGCAAAGGCTGCCGTCACCAGAGCATCGCTTGCGGCTTCGCCATGAGCACCGATTTCCACATAAGTGCCCAGCAGGGGCTGCATACGGCGTATTTCGGTCATGGGAAATATCCGGAAAGAATGGCGCAAGCCTACCGCATGTGGCTTGTCCTCCTGAACATACAGGAATGAATAATCAGGCCGGCAGTTTGGTAAACATTTTCAGGCCCAGCACACCGGCCACGATCAGGCCTATGCAGAGCACTCGCGCCACATCACGCGGCTCATTGAACAAAATCATGCCCAGGGTCGCCGTCCCGACAGCACCCAGACCTGTCCACACGGCATAGCTGGTGCCCACCGGCAAAGTCTTTTGCGAGAGCGCCAGGAAATACACCGAGATCACCATGCCGATCACACAGAAAACGGAAGGCCAGAGTTTTGAAAAGCCTTCGGTGTATTTCATGGTGATGGCCCATTGCACCTCAAAGGCAGCAGCAATGAGCAGATAGGTCCAGGCCATGACAGCACTCCGGAAATTACAAGGACGGGCAACATAGCACAGCACTTTTTCGGGGCAAGGCCGGCCGGTCCGCCGTTACTTTAAATACACCCATGAAAATCAGGGGCTCTTCACTCAAGGCGGCGCCATAAAGAAAAAGCCGGGCATGGCCCGGCTTTTTCCTAGAAGAGTCCCGCTTATTTCTTGGCTTCAGTCGCCGGTGCAGCAGCGGCCTTGGGCGCTGGCGGCAATTTCACCAGACGTTTTTCCAGGGTAAGGCCGGGCTTCACATTGTCATATTGTGTGCCCAGTGCCGTTTCCAGTGCATTCAGGCGATCCGCCGGCAGCGGATGTGTTTTATAGAGCATGGAAACGGCATCGGTATCACCGGCGGCATTCAAACGATCCAGGACAGCCGGCAGGCCATACGTGTCGTAACCGGATTTGGTGGCGTAATACACGCCGAGGCGATCCGCCTCAAACTCCGAATCCTTGTCCAGGGAGCGCGACAGGATTTCCGCGCCATTACCTACAAGCGAATTCACCGTATTGTTGTCGCCGGCTTTTTTCTTGAGCAGGTCCTGGCCCATGGAAACGGCACGTTGTTTCTGCATCAGGCGCACATGATGGCGGGCATTCACATGACCAATTTCATGTGCCAGCACACCGGCCAGCTCGGCCTCGCTTTTCAGCAGGGCGTAAAGACCACGGGTGATATAGACATAGCCGCCCGGCGCGGCAAAGGCATTCACGCTGGAGGTTTCAATCACGCCAAAGGTCCAGTTGAGATCAGGGCGGCTGCTTTGTGCGGCCACATAACGCCCCACCTTGTTCACGTATTGCTGTAGCTTGGCATCATTCACCAGCGGCGCTGCCCCCAGCAAACGCCCGGCAATTTCACGACCCAGCTTTTCCTCATCGGCATCCGTGGGATTGCCGGTCAAGGGAATGGCGGCATCAGAGGGATTGGCGGCATCGGTCTTGATACCCAGCTTGTCGCGCGCCGTCTGGTCCAGCGTTTTTTTATCAACAAGATCACCCAGACTCAGCGCATGGGCCACGGGCATGACAGCGGCGCAGGAAAGTGACAGCACAACAGCGGCAAAAAGAGGATTCATTTTTTTCATGATGGTCTTTTTCATGGTCATCATCCTCACTTCTTCACGGGCGCAGGCAAAGGCTGCACATCACGCAGCGTCAACTTGCCGGCTTTGGCAAAGACATCGGCATCCTTGCGGCTGACACGATAAGTCTCGGATTTCTTGATCTGCTCTTCATTGAAAGTGGCGGTATCCAGCTCCTGCTCATCCAGACCACGCACCCCCGTCGTCGTTGTCACCTTGCCAGTTCCTGTGCGCCCCGAGGCCACATTGGCAATGCCGGCAATATTGCTGCCTGAAGTCGCCGCACCACGGCGCACACTGAGCATGCGTACCCAACCGGTCTTGGTGCCGGACTTCACCTGATACCAGGCACCGCTACGCGTAATGATGTCCACTTTGGCACCTGTCGCCAGATTGGTGACGGCGGCTGCATCCGTAAACGGTTTGGCGCGCAAGGTTTCCGCCTTGGTCAGTGTGCCGGGATCGGCCGCGTAAGCGGCGCCACTCATGGCCAAACACAGCAAAAGCATTCGTTTCAGCATTTTTCTTCTCCTGTCTTCCTGAATTTTTTCCCGGTTCTTTTGTCGTGTATCAAACCGGCTTTTCCAGCAGTGCCGCCGCCAGCAGCGCGCGCCAGTCTTCGGGATTGTCCCCGCGTATACGGGCTTCCGAACGTATGACCACCACCTTCTTCACGGGTAGCGCTGCGGATACACCCGCGTCATGCGCCAGCTTGTCCAGACCATTCACTATCGCATCGGCTTCGGCCCGTATGGCCTCCCAGGCGGCATCGTCACCATCTTCATGGCGCCAGCATACGACCAAGGTATTTTCAAAAAGGCGCCACAGGCCTTTCTGCCGGCCCTGCACATATTCCACGCTGCTGTCGTGACGCCCTTCTTTTTCGATACGCGCCGCCAGCTTGGCAATGGCGGCTTCTTCACGCGTTTCCACCGGGAAGCGCAGTACCAGCATGAGACCGCGCAAGGTCGCGCCCTTGGCATCGATACGTGCGATCAACGAGTTATCGAGCGCACGGGCTGTCGCAAAGGAATAAAGACGTGCCACCGAGAAGTAGAGCGCTCCCAGGAAAACCGGGCCGCTGAGATTGATATAGATATTGCCCAGATTCACCGTGGCATAGGAAAAGCCCAGCAGGATGATCTGGGAGAAACCGTAGACCTTGTCGAGCTTGGTGGAAGCACCCTGCTTCCAGAACGCAAAGGCCGTACCCCAGATGATGAGCAGCACCAGGCCGAGATAGAAAAGCCGCGCCTCCGGCGCAATCAGCCAGTCGCCTTTTTTCAGGTTGTCTATGGCAGTAGCGAGGATTTCCACGCCGGGAAATTGCCGGTCCAGCGGTGTGCCGCGCACATCCAGCAGGCCCGCGGCGGTGGAACCGATAATCAGGGTCTTGCCGGCAAATTCATTGGCGGGCCGTGTCGGCGTTTCCTTCTGCATGTCCAGATAGACATCGCTGAAGCTCACGTATTTATAGGTGAAGGGTTTGCCGCGCCAGTTGAGCAAGAGCGAATCCGGCGCATCTGTGCCTTTGCCATCGGCCTGCGCCACCACAAAAGGCAGGGAGGGAATCTGCCAGCCTTGAGCCGGCGTGCGCACGGGATAGCTGCGCACCACGCCGTCCTTGTCCGGGTAAACATTGTGCGTGCCGAGATGCCCGGCTTTTTGCGCCGCCTCGAAAGGCGGAATAATCATGGCCAGTTTGGCATCCAGCACGGCATTTTCACCACGCAGGATGCCGGGCACACGCTCGGCAGGCAGTGACGACAAATTGTCGTGCGTTGCATCCAAACGCAGCATGGGAAAGAAAGTGTTATTCGTGCCAGCGATTACTTCATTGAAATAGGCATCGCTGTCCGGATTCTGGATATCGGCATCGCTGAAGAGCACATCGAAAACCACCGCTTTCGGCTGCTGCGCTTCCACTTTTTCCAGGAACTCGCCCAGCACCTGACGCGGCCAGGGCCAGCGCCCGTAATCCGCGGCCATAGCGGCCAGGGTTTTCTCGTCGATATCGACAATGATGATGTCCGGGTCCGGCTTGGGCACATTCACGCGCAGGCGCAGCATGGTGTCGAAGCTGGACTGGCGCATGCCGCTGAAGAAATGCACGGAGCTGGCATCCACCACGGCAATCACGGTGAACACGGCTGCCAGATAGAGGAAGAAACTCTGGCGCAGGCGTCGGCCGATATTGTCGGCAAAGCGGGAAAGCCAGGTCTTGAGGCGTTGCAGGAAAACGGACAATTGCAGCATCCATGGCAAAGGCGGGGTCGGCCGAGTGTAGCAAAAGCCTCCTGCGGCGGTAGCCGCCCTGCCCTCAGCACTTACAGGCAGAAAACAAAAAGGCCGGCATGAGCCGGCCTTTTTGCATACGGACTGGAAATCAGTCCGGCCGCATCAAACGGGATAGTGCGGCAGGTGCAGACCAGCGATCTGTTCGACGATGCGCACCACCTGGCAGCTGTAGCCCATCTCGTTGTCATACCAGACATAGAGGGTCACGTGGTTGCCATTGACGATGGTGGCCTGGGCATCGAATACACCGGCGGAACGCGAGCCGATGAAGTCGGTGGAGACCACTTCGGTGGAATTGGTGTAGTCGATCTGGCCCTGCAGGTCGGAGTGTATGGCCACATCACGCATGTACTCATTGATCTCGTCACGCGTCACTTCACGTGTCAGTGCGAGATTGAGAATGGCCATGGAGACATTGGGCGTCGGCACGCGGATGGAGTTGCCGGTGAGCTTGCCCTGCAGCTGCGGCAGCGCCTTGGCCACGGCCTTGGCAGCGCCGGTCTCGGTGATCACCATGTTCAGCACGGCGGAACGACCACGGCGATCAGCCTTGTGGTAGTTGTCGATGAGGTTCTGGTCATTGGTGAAGCTGTGCACGGTTTCCACATGGCCGGACACAATGCCGAACTTCTCGTCCAGCACCTTCAGCGTCGGGGTGATGGCGTTGGTGGTGCAGCTTGCAGCCGACAGGATCTTGTCGTCCGAGGTGATGTCCTTGCTGTTCACGCCGTAAACGACATTCTTGATATTGCCCTTGGCCGGCGCGGTGAGCAGCACGCGGGCAATGCCCTTGCTGGACAGATGACGGCCCAGGCCCTCTTCGTCCTTCAGCTTGCCGGTGTTGTCGATGAGGATGGCGTCCTTGATGCCATAGGCGCTGTAGTCCACATCTTCCGGCTTGGCGGCGTAGATCACCTTGATGAAATTGCCGTTGGCGATGATGGCTTCGTTTTCTTCATCCACGGCGATGGTGCCTTCGAAAGGACCATGCACGGAATCACGACGCAGCAGGGAGGCGCGCTTCTGCAGATCGCCGTCCTGGGTCTTGCGCACGACGATGGCGCGCAGGCGCAGGCCATCACCACCGCCCGCGTCTTCAATGATGAGACGGGCCAGCATGCGGCCGATACGGCCGAAGCCGAAGAGCACCACATCGGTAGGCTTGCGATCGAGCTTCTTGCCCACGGCCGGGGCCAGGGTCTTCTTCAGCAGCTCGACGGCGTCAGCACCGGTTTCCTTGGCTTCGATGGCCAGCTTGCCGAGGTCCACCAGCACATTGCTGACGTTCAGCTCGGTCAGGGCCTGCAACAGCGGCCAGGTGTCCACCACGGAGAGGTCGCCGGCGATCATGCGCACACGGCGGTGGTGCTTGAGGATCTGGATGACGGAGCGGTTGACCAGGCTGCGGCCGAAGACGGCGACGATCACATTCTTTTCACGGTAGAGCTTGCCGATCGTGGGGATCATGTTCTCGGCAATGGCTTCGCGGTTCTTCCAGCGACCGAAGTGGTCTTCCTGCAGGGCTTGAATCGTCTCTACGCTCACGGCGGGTGTCCTCGTGGGGGAAAACTGAGGGCGCGGATTCTAGCCTTTTTGCCAGACCTTGTCAGTCGGCCCCGGCCACCCCATCTATGCTCTCCTGTAAATCTGCTGCCCCACCAGCAATCTCAAGGAAACGGCCATGTATTACTCCCTGGAAAGCCCGTCCCTGCTGCGCCCCGAGCCGCCTGCCGGCGCCCGCCAGCTCATCATCCTGCTGCATGGCACCGGCTCGCGCCCGGCCGAGATGACGACCATGGCTGAGCATTTCCGTGCCGTCTGGCCCCATGCCGCCATCGCCATCCCCGAAGGCCTGCAGCCTTTTGATGCCGGCATACCCGGCCGCTACCAGTGGTTTTCCCTGGCCGGCATCAGCGAGGCCAATCGCCCGGACCGCGTGGCGGCCGTCATGCCCAGCTTTATCGAGCTGATACGGGGCATACAGGAAACCACCGGCGTGCCACCTACCGACACTGTGCTGACGGGCTTCTCCCAGGGCGCCATCATGGCGCTGGAGGCCGTGAAGCAGGCCGACGGTCTGGCCGGCCGCGTACTGGCCTTTGCCGGGCGCTATGCGCGCCTGCCTGCCGAAGCCCCCAAACACACGAGCATCAGCTTCTATCACGGTGATGAAGATGAAGTGATTTCCGTGAAGCATGCGCAGGAAGCCTTCGAGCATCTGCATGAATTGCAGGCCGATGCCACGCTGGATATTGCGCATGGCGTGGGGCATGAGGTGCATCCGGCGCTGCTTTCCATTGCGGTGGAGAGGTTGCAGAAGGAGATTCCGGCGCGCTTGTGGCGACGGGCTTTTCAAT
>JAVHYE010000141.1 GCA_031119295.1 Pedobacter sp.
GGCCGATTTCCTGGCGGGTGATCTTGATCTGCATGCCGTCCGGATGCGTCATGGCATCAGGCTGCTTGCAGAGATCGAGCAGGGTGCGGGCAACGCGGCCGGTGACATCCAGGAAGGCGAGGTCACCCACCTTGCGGGTGGTAGCGCGCAGACGACCTGCCATCTGTGCCGAGAGGGCAAAGATGAGGCCGGCATCCTGCTTGGCCATTTCCTTGAATTTCGGATAGCTGATCTCGGCGACTTCGCAGAGGGTCTTGGCCTTGATCCAGGCCGAGCGCACGGGCTTGTCTTCAAACAGGCCCATCTCGCCGAAGAAGTCGCCGGCGTTCAGATAGGCCACCACCATCTCGCGGCCTTCATCGTCCTCGATGACCACCGAGACCGAGCCGGAGATGATGAAAAAGAGCGTGTCGCCAGCGTCCCCAGCGTAGATAATCGTGCTGCGCGCCGGGTATTTGCGGCGGTGGCACTGATCGAGAAAAGAATCGATATTGGGAACGTGAGCGTTGACCGGAAGTCGGGCCATGGCTGCGTCCTTGGCAGGTTATCGTTATAAGCGCCGACCATAGCACAGCTTTTGTGAGGTATTAAACGCCGGGACTGTGATTTTGTGCCGGTTTCTGACCTTTTAGGTCAGTCCCCAATGAGGAGTGGTAATGAAAGCCAGAGTGAAGTGGGTTCAGGACGTCATGTTTGTGACGGAGTCCGGCAGCGGTCATGCTGTGGTGGTCGATGGCGCCCCTGAATACGGTGGTCGCAATCTGGGGCCGCGTCCCATGGAGCTCCTGCTCATGGGCCTGGGTGGCTGCACGGCCTTTGATGTGGTGACCATTCTGAAAAAGGCACGCCAGGATGTGACGTCCTGTGTGGCCGAGCTGGAAGCCGAGCGCGCTGATGCTGTGCCGGCGGTGTTTACCAAAATCCATGTGCGCTTTCTGGTGAAAGGGCGTGGACTCAAGGAAGTCCAGGTGAAGAAAGCAGTCGATCTCTCGGCAGATAAATACTGCTCGGCGTCCATCATGCTGGGTCAGGCCGGCGTGGAAATCACACACGACTACATCATTGAAGAAGACGGACCGGAGAAAAGTGCATGAAGCGCCTATTGTTGAGTATTTCCCTGCTGGCCCTGTTTCTGGCGGGCTGTTCCAGCACGCAGGTGGAGCAGGTAACCAGTGAAAAGCCGGAGGCAGCGGCGCTGCAGAAAGTGTTGGTGGTGGGCGTGAATACCACGCCGGAAATCCAGAAGGTCATGGAAGAGGCTTTTTCCAAGCGTCTGTCCAGCAGCAAGCGTACGGTGGTTTTGGCCAGTGACTGGTTCCCGGGTGAAAAACAACCCAGTCGTGATCAAGTGGCAGCACGTGCCAAGACCGAGGGCGTGACCGGAGTGCTGGTTACCCGTCTTATCAATTATGAAGTAACGGATGTGCAGGAAAATTATCCCGAATTCTATTTCGGGCTGTATACGCCGGGGCGTACGCCGGATGCGCGCGTGGGTTGGGAAACGGACCCCTGGGTGCGTGGCTTCAATAATGCCCAGGAAATTCGCGAGAACGCACCGCTGGTAGAGCGCAAGGCCGTGGTGGAAACCCGCCTCTACAATGCCGTCACTGGCGAGGTGATGTGGGAGGCCAAGACCAAGACGTTGCTGGAGCGTGATGCTTCGCGCAATTTCGATGGTTTTGTCTCGGCCATCATGGCGCAACTGCGCAAGAGTGGTTGGCTCAAATAAGTGGGTACAATAAAAAAAGGCGCTGAAAAGCGCCTTTTTTTATTGGAGTGAAAGTCAGATGCGGTAGGCCGTACCCGTCATGACTTTGGCCACCAGAGCCATCAGCTGCTTTACCGGGGGTGGCAGTTCGGCGGCGCCGGCTTTCAGTGCCATCTGCATATGTTCGGCTTCGTCATGATGCATTTGCTGGATGATGGCCCGGGTTTTTTCATCCTGCACCGGCACACGTGCCATATGGCCTTCGAGATGGGCGCAAACCTGTTTTTCGGTTTCTGCCACAAACCCCAGGCTCCATTTGTCTCCGGCAAGACCGGCGGCTGCGCCTATGCCGAAAGACATGGCGTACCAGAGCGGATTGAGATGGCTGGTATGCGAGCCCAGTTCATTCACGCGTTCCTGGCACCAGGCCAGATGATCTTCTTCTTCCTTGGCGGCCTGTTCCATTTCGGCTCGCACATCCGGCAGGCGTGCTGTGAGTGCCTGGCCCTGATACAGCGCCTGAGCACAAACCTCGCCGGTGTGATTCACACGCATGAGGCCTGCTGCGTGACGGCGCTCGTCTTCGTTCATATGGCTTTCGAAGTGCGTGGCCGCCGGATTGCTGCGCTGTGCCTGCACGGCATTGGGTGCCACCGTGCGCAGGGCGCGGTCGGCATTATTGATGAAGCGATCGATCAAGGAGTAATGGCGCATGGAGATTCTCCTGCTCAGCCCGGCGGCCAGCTGAGCTGGCGACCTGCCAGAAGATGCAGATGGATGTGATAAACGCTCTGGCCGCCATCCTTGTTGCAGTTCATCACCACGCGATAGCCTTTTTCATCCACGCCCAGTTCTTTGGCGAGTGCTGTTGCCGTTGTGGTGAGTTCGCCCAGCAGGGCGCTCTCGCTGGCGGGTACATCATTCAGCGTGCTGTAGTGCTGCTTGGGAATGATGAGGATGTGTGTGGGGGCCTGCGGAAAAAGATCGTGGAAGGCGATTACGCGCTCGTTTTCAAAAGCGATCTTGCCGGGAATTTCATGCTGCGCAATCTTGCAGAAAATGCAGTCCGTCACGAAGGTCTCTCCATCACCAGGGTCTTGTGGATAGGGCTGGGAGATTCTATGCGAGGACGCAGCTTCAGTTTGCTTTTTTCTTGCCGGCTTTGGTGGGGGCTGGTGGATTGAGCAGGGTGGCCAGCGGGATATAGGGGCCTATGGGAATCAGGTCATAGGCCAGCAGGCCGGCCTTGCTGAGGGGCAGGGAGTCCACCAGGGCCTGGGCGCCTTCCACACTCTCGGCCTCCAGCAGGAAAACCACACCGGGGCGGTCCTGGCGGAAATACCACTGTCGTACCTGGCCGGTCAGGTAGAGGTTGAGGACGGCACGGGCCTCCTCAGGCAGGAGCGCCTTGATCTTGTCTTCCGTACTGCCCGGGAGGATGCGGTCCATGGCCAGCACCATCTGCGGAGCAATCGCCTGGGGGGCAGGCGGGTTGTTGTCTGCCTGGGCCAGGCTGCAGCAGCAGGCCAGTAGTACCAGCAGTATGCGTTTCATCCTGAATGATCTCCTTCTTCGGGTTTATCTGGTCTTATCCCGGGCGGCCTGCTGAAAATGGCGGCGACTGGCCCTATAATGCGCGCCCTGTTCCGTCCTGCCGTGTCTCTCCATGTCGCTTCCCGCCTCCCAAACCGCTCCCCGCCGCCGTGCGCTCGCCCTGATTTCCGGCGGGCTGGACTCGTTGCTGGCCGTACGCGTGGTGCAGGAGCAGGGCATAGAGGTGGAGGGTATCAACTTCTTCACCGGCTTCTGCGTGGAGGGTCACACCCATGCCATACGCAAGCAGGACCAGAAGAAAGAGAAGCGCAACAACGCCCTGTGGGCGGCCGAACAGCTGGGCATCAAGCTGCACATCATTGATATCTCGGAAGAGTACAAGGATGTGGTGCTCAATCCCAAGCATGGTTACGGCGCCAATCTGAATCCCTGCCTGGACTGCAAGATTTTCATGGTCGGCAAGGCCATGGGCTATGTGAACCGGGCGCGCGAGTTTGCCGCCGGCCTTCCGCAAGACAAAAGCTTCGACTTCATCATCACCGGCGAGGTGGTGGGACAACGTCCCAAGTCCCAGCGCAAGGCCACCATGCCCATCATTGCCCGCGAGTCCGGCGCCGATGACCGCCTGCTGCGCCCCCTTTCGGCCCAGAACCTTGAGCCGACCTTGCCGGAGCGCGAAGGCTGGGTGAGTCGCGACCAGTTGCATGGCTTCAGCGGCCGCAGCCGCCAGCCCCAGATAGATCTGGCGCGTAAGTTTGGATTCACTGACTGGGCTCAGCCCGCCGGCGGCTGCTGCTTCCTGACGGACGAAAACTATTCCCGCAAGCTGGCGGATCTCTGGTCCTCCCGCGGCGAGCGCCGTTACGAGCTGGACGACATCATGCTGCTCAAGGTCGGCCGTCATATCCGTCCCGAGTCGCACTACAAGCTCATCGTCGGGCGCGAGGAAGGCGAGAACAACTTCCTAGAGGGCTATCGCCGCGAGTTCCACCACATCCGCATGGTCAGCCATAACGGCCCGCTGGTACTGGTCGATGGCACTCCCAGCGCGGATGACCTGCTGCAGGCCGCCCGTATTGCCGGCCGCTTCAGCCAGGGCCGCGAGGCGGACGAGATCGAAGTGGAAATTGTGCAAAAAGGAGGCATGGCCCGTCAGGTCAAGGTCGTGCCTCTGCGTGTCGAGCAAATGCCGGAGGCTTGGTATCTGTGAGTGTGCACCAACTTGATGCACGGCGTCTGTTCTGCCCTATCCCTGTCATTCGCACGCAAAATGCCGTCAATGAGCTGGCAACGGGCGAGACCTTGCAGGTGGTGGCGACGGACCCTGGCGTCATGCACGACATCCCGGCCTGGTGCCGCATTCATGGCCATCAGGTCCTGAGCGCGGAAAAGGTCGAAAACGAGTTCCATATCTGCATACAAGTAGGTCAAAAGTAACCAACTTGGTGCAAAATTAGAGGTAGTGCTTTTTTGTGGTGCCATTCTGGGAGTGGAAGGCACCAACAGTGCCCGGCAAGCCGCAATCTTGCGGTAACCGGAGACTGGTATGCAATTTGCTCCCGTACGCGGCACGGTGTTCACGAGATTCCCCAAGGAGCTCGAGGGCGCAACTAAAACCCCAGTCATGCATGCTCCTGGAGAGATAAAACATGTCGAAGAAGACGCTTGGCCTGATCAAAGAACACGAAGCAAAGTGGGTTGATCTGCGCTTTACCGATACCAAGGGCAAGGAACAGCACGTGTCCTTCCCCGCAGGCACCGTTGATGAAGAAACCTTTGTGACCGGCAAGATGTTTGATGGTTCCTCCATCGCTGGCTGGAAGGGCATCGAGGCCTCCGACATGATCCTGCTGCCGGATGATGCCACTGCCTTCATCGACCCCTTCTTCGACGAGCCGACCGTGGTCATCACCTGCGACGTCATCGAGCCGTCCAGCATGCAGGGCTATGAGCGCGACCCGCGTTCCATCGCCAAGCGCGCCGAAGCCTATCTGAAGTCCACCGGTATCGGTGACACCGCTTTCTTCGGTCCGGAACCCGAGTTCTTCGTGTTCGACGAAATCAAGTGGAAGATCGATATGTCCGGTGTGTCCCACCAGATCATTGCCGAAGAAGCTGCCTGGTCCACCAATAACGATTACGAAGGCGGCAACACCGGCCACCGTCCCCGCGTGAAGGGTGGTTACTTCCCCGTGCCCCCGGTTGACTCCTCGCAGGACCTGCGTGTTGCCATGTGCAACGCCATCGAAGCCATCATGGGCCCAGGCCGCGTTGAAGTGCAGCACCACGAAGTGGCTTCCTGCCAGAGCGAAATCGGCGTGTCCTTCAACACGCTCGTACGCAAGGCTGACGAAGTGCAGCAGCTCAAGTACGCCGTGCTGAACACCGCCCACGCTTTCGGCAAGACCGCTACCTTCATGCCCAAGCCCATGGTTGGTGACAACGGCTCCGGCATGCACGTGCACATGTCCATCTCCAAGGATGGCAAGAACCTGTTTGCAGGTGACGAGTACGCCGGCCTGTCCGAGCTGGCCCTGTACTACATCGGTGGTGTGATCAAGCACGCTCGCGCGCTGAACGCCATCACCAATCCGTCCACCAACTCCTACAAGCGTCTGGTGCCGCACTACGAAGCCCCGATCAAGCTGGCTTACTCTGCCCGCAATCGTTCCGCTTCCATCCGTATTCCTTACGTGGCCAGCCCTAAGGGCCGTCGTATCGAAGCCCGTTTCCCGGATCCGGTTGCCAACCCCTACCTGGCCTTCGCTGCCCTGCTGATGGCCGGTCTGGACGGTATCCAGAACAAGATTCACCCGGGCGAAGCCGCCAGCAAGAACCTCTACGATCTGCCGCCGGAAGAAGACGCACTGGTGCCGACCGTGGCCGAAAGCCTCGAGACAGCTCTGGCTGCCCTCAAGGCCGACCACGAGTTCCTGCTCAAGGGTGGCGTGTTCACCAAGGAAATGCTGGACGCTTACATCGATCTCAAGACCGAAGAAGCCCGTCTGGTCAGCATCCAGGTGCACCCGATCGAGTTCGAACTGTACTACTCCTGCTAATTGCAGCTGGAGCCGGCAAGGCGGCCTTCACCGGCCGTCCCTGCCACAAAAAAGCCCGCTTTTGCGGGCTTTTTTGCATTTTGGTATCCGGCTATTCGCAGTCCCTCGGCTAAGGGGATAAGCTCCGGAGTCATTATGGCTTCCGGAGTCCGGCTCATGTCCCTGCATCGCATTCTTCTGGCGTTCACGGCCATGCTGGTTTTTTCCACGGCGCAGGCCGAGGTGTATCGCTACATCGACAGCAACGGCAATTTGGTGCTGACGGATACGCCGCCCAAGGACAAGGAAGGCGCTGCCAAAGTGGAGAAGATCGAGACCAAGCCACTTATGACGGTGCCGGCTTTCCAGGGAGGCAAGGGCTCAGGTGCGGCAGTGGCCGCACCGCCAAAGAAGGCGGGGGTAGCCTATGAGATCGTGATCCAGAATCCGGAGCCCGGCGCCACTTTCCAGAAGAATGTTGCCGAGGAGATTCCGGTGGCGGTCAGTGTTTCCCCCTCTGTGATCGCCGGGCATCGTCTTGTGTATCTTCTGGACGGGCAGGAGCAGAGCGGAGCCATAGGGACGCTTTCGTCAGCAAGCTTTGATCGTGGTGCTCACAGGCTGGAAGTCAGGGTGCTAGATGAGGCCGGTAACGTGCTGGCCAAGGCGGCAGTAGAGTTCAATATCCAGCAAGCGAGTGCCCAAGGGCCAACGGCCTCCAAGCCCAAATAAGCAGAGTCCAGCAATAGAGGGAAATCTCCCCCGTCAGGCCGCAGATGTTATAGTCCGCGGCCTGTTTTTTTGTGGCGCGCGGACGTTTTGGCGGCGATTATGACGGATTGCATTGTTGTAACGGGTGGGGCGGGTTTTATCGGGTCGAACTTCGTGCTGCAGTGGCTGCAGCACGAAGGTGGTCGGGTCATTGTGCTGGACAAGTTGACGTATGCTGGCAATCCCGCGAATCTGGGGGCGGCGGATACAGGGCGCTACGAGCTGGTGTGTGCAGATATCGGTAATCGCAGTGTGGTTGATGCTCTGTTGGCACAGCATAAGCCGAGGGCTGTACTGAACTTTGCGGCAGAAAGCCATGTCGACCGTTCCATCCATGGGCCGGGCGAATTCATCCAGACCAATGTCGTCGCCACTTTCAGCCTTCTGGAATCGGTACGCGCTTACTGGTTGTCTTTGCCTGAGTCAGAGCAACAAGCTTTTCGTTTTTTGCACGTCTCAACTGATGAGGTATTTGGAACGCTGGGGCCGGATGATGCTGCCTTCAGTGAGGCCACTTCCTATGCCCCCAACAGTCCTTACTCGGCATCCAAGGCGGCTTCCGATCACCTGGTTCGTGCCTGGCACCATACCTATGGTTTGCCTGTGCTGACGACCAACTGCTCAAATAATTATGGACCGCTACATTTTCCGGAAAAGCTTATTCCTTTGATGATCCTGAATGCGCTGGAGGGTAAGCCCCTGCCGGTGTATGGCGATGGCCAGCAGGTTCGTGACTGGCTCTATGTCGAGGATCACTGCACAGGTATACGGCGCGTTCTCGAGTCCGGTCGAGTAGGAGAAACCTACAATATCGGCGGCTGCAATGAACAAAAGAATATTGATGTTGTTCTTACTGTCTGCGCCCTGCTTGATGAGCTATCACCACGGGCAGATGGCAAGGCTTACAGCGAGCAGATCTCCTATGTGAAAGACCGGCCAGGTCATGACCGTCGGTATGCCATTGACGCTTCTCGCATGCAGAACGAGCTGGGATGGCGGCCATCGGAAACATTTGCCACTGGCCTGCGCAAGACAGTGCAATGGTATCTGGCTAATCCGGAATGGGTTGCCAATGTGAAAAGTGGTGCTTACCGTGACTGGGTCGAGAAAAATTACACGGAGCGATGCTGATGAAGGGAGTTATTCTGGCTGGCGGTTCTGGCACACGTCTGCAT
>JAVHYE010000008.1:0-26129 GCA_031119295.1 Pedobacter sp.
CCGGCAGTTCACGCAGCACATCCATGGGCATTTCTCCTTCAGCAGCCGCTTCAGATCGTGCGACCCTCGCCCTCTTTCAATACCAGAAACCCGGCAGGGTCCATACCGTGTTTTTGCAAAGCAGCGGCCAGATCCAGCACCGGCTGGCCTATGGATTCATCCGTGAGCTGGAAAGTATTGAAGTGTATGGCCAGTGATTCACGCGCTTCGAGATCGCGATGCGCCAGCACGGCATCTTCCGGATTCATATGCACCGGGCTCATGAACCAGCGCGGCTCATAAGCCCCTATCGGCAGCAAGGCCAGACGCGCTTCGCCCAGGCGCTCGCGTATGGCACGGAAATGCCCGCCATAGCCGGTGTCGCCGGCGAAAAATGCCGAGCCGGCTTCCGTTTCCACCCAGAGCCCGCCCCAGAGCGTGAGATCACGGTCGCGCACACCACGACCGGAAAAGTGCTGGGCCGGCGTGAAATGGATTTTCAAATCCTTGTGCTCAACGGACTGCCACCAGTCCAGCTCGCTGACATGCTTGATGCCATTGCCATGCAGAATGGCGGCATTGCCGAGCCCGGTGACCACATGCGGATGATCACGCTGCTCCAGCCACTTCAGGGTGGCCAGATCCATATGGTCGTAATGGTTGTGGCTGAGCAGGACCACATCAATCGGCGGCAGGTCTTTCAGTGCCACACCCGCCGGGCGCACACGCTTGGGCCCCAGACTTTTGAAAGGGCTGACGCGCTCCGACCACACCGGATCGGTGAGCAGATTGTAAGGACCTATCTGCAGCAGCACAGTGGCGTGATTGATGAAGGTGGCATGCCAGTCGCGTATCTGCGAGGAGTGACGCGCACGCGGCAAGGGAAAGGATTGATTTTCTTCCCAGGCCGGCCATTTTGAAGGCTTGCGTGTACGCAACCAGGTAAAAACATCGCCCAGGCCGCGCGCATTACGCTCCAGATTATGGAAATGACGGCCGTTGTAGTGATCGGAAGGCTGGTATTCACGGGCCGGCCGGACAAAAAGATGCTCGCGCACTTTTTCACGGCGCAGCTGCAATTCGTGCTCGCGGGAAGATTTCTCGCTCATTCTGCTTTTCCTGTTTTATGTGCTGTCTTGCGCGGCGTGACCGCTTTTTTGACTGAGGCCTTCCCCGCTGCGGCTGCCCTGGCAGGCTTGGCATCGGCTTTGGCAACAGCCTTCTTTACCGGCTTTTTTGCCCGCAGCGCCGCATCCAGAGCCAGCCTTCCCCAATGCCGCAGGCTGTCTTCGTCATCATGAATATCTTCGGGTGGACGAAAATAATTCATGTGCACGGGCTTGCCGTCTTTTTCGTATACCCACTCTTCCAGATCGGCATCCTCGAACTCCGGGCGGGTCTGTGCATCCACCTTGATGTAAAGCTGCTCATCCAGCACCACGGCAAAGAAGAGGTCGTCGGCATAAATACCATAGCCGCCAAACATGCGACGCAGGCGTATGGCGCCCAAGGGTCGCAAAAGATCGCGCAGGTATTCCGCATACTCGACCGACACTGCCATGCCCGCTCATCCCTCTCTCATTCAAGACGCAGATAAAGTACCAGACCGTCGTGATCGGCACTGCGCAAAGCCTCATGCTGCACTGCCCGACGCTGTACTCCTGCATTGCCGCGACTCACGGCCACGGCCTGTACGGCAGGCAGCAGGGCCGGACTCACCAGCACATGATCCAGGGCTTCGCCACGACAGTCATGTACATAGCTGTAACGCTCAGGCAGAGGCAGGCGTTCATCCACATCCGTCAAACCACTGGCACGGATATGGCCCAGCACATCCACACCGCCCAGCGCCTCCGGCGTGGCATTGAAATCCCCCAGCAATACCAGCGCCTGCCGCGGCTGCATGGCCAGCTCGGCAGACAGCCATTCCGCCAGCACCTCGGCCTGACGCTGGCGTTTGCGCGCCGTTTTCCGGGCACGCGCCTCATCCTCCGAACCGCGCAATGATTTCAGGTGCACATTGATCACGCTCAACTCATGCCCGGATGCCAGCTTGAGCTGCAGTCGCAAGGGTGGCCGGTCAAACAGGGCGGCGCGATCCAGCTTGCGCTGCTTGAGCAAGGCTTCAACACCCGCCACCTCGATATCGCTGCGCAGCAGAAAGCCCACATCGATACCGCCGTAATCATTGCCTTCCAGCAAAAACGTTTTATACGCCGGTCCCCCGCGGGCCTTGATGGCCGCCGCGAGGGCATCAAGCACGGCAATATTTTCTGCTTCCTGTACCGCCAGCACATGCGGATTGCGCAGGACATCGCTTACCTGCGCTGCCAGCTTTCCCAGCTTTTTCTGATACGCCGCCGAGGGCAGCACATCAGCACGGCCTCCGGCCTCGTCATCAAAAAAACGCTGCAGGTTTTGTGTGGCAATCGTGAGCTCACCGGGCTTTGCTGCCGGCACCGGCCGTACCGCCCCCACATAAGGCGTACATGCCTCGGCAGCCTGGCTGCGGGGCGCAGAAAAACAACAGAGCAGCAACACAAGCAGCAAGCCCCTGCGCTTTTTCCCCCTTAGGCTGAAAAAAGCATGGCAGTTCTGCATGGCAGGGAGGTGAAACATGACCGGCTTTCTACAACGCTCATCCATCGTGACGGCTTTCTCGCTGCTATTGCTGGCAGGCTGCCAGAGCACACCCAAACAGCGTGTTGTGGTTGATCCTCAAGGCGTGGATCAGGTCGCCTATGAAAAAGATCTGGCCGAATGTACCACTCTCGCCGACAACGCCGGCAAGAGCGGTTCCGCCGGAAAAGGCGCTGTGGGTGGCGCACTGATAGGCGGCGCCCTTGGCGGCATTTTCGGCGGTGGCCGTGGGGCTGCCACCATGGGTGCCGGTGGTGCCGTTATCGGCGGTGCTTCCGGTGCGGGCAAGGAAAGCAATACCAAGGACCAGATACTGAAGAACTGCATGACCGGGCGTGGCTATCGCGTACTGAACTGAGCCCCTGCCTTTTTTACACAAAACAAAAGCCCGGGAATTCCCGGGCTTTTGTTTTTTACAGCAGACGATCAGATCCCGACATCAGATTTTCGGATCATCCTTGTGCGCTTCATCTTCCTTCTCGAACTCGTGTGCATACAGCTTGCGCTGGCGCTCACTGCCCTTGAAGAAATTACGCACCAGCACGAAGAACACCGGCACAAAGAAGATCGCGAGCAAGGTGGCCGTGATCATGCCCCCCATCACACCGGTACCGATGGCGCGCTGGCTGGCAGAACCGGCACCGCTGGCAAACACCAGCGGCATCACGCCAAGGATGAAGGCCATGGAAGTCATGAGAATCGGGCGGAAGCGCAGATGCACGGCCTCCAGGATCGAATCACGCACGCTCTTGCCTTGTGCCTGCAGGTCTTTCGCAAACTCGATGATGAGGATGGCGTTCTTCGCGGAGAGACCGACAATCGCGATCAGACCCACCTTGAAGTACACATCATCCGGCATGCCGCGCAGCGTCACACCCAGCACGGCACCAAGAATACCCAGCGGCACCACCAGAATCACGGCAAAGGGAATCGACCAGGATTCGTAAAGCGCAGCCAGCACCATGAACACGATCAGGATGGAAAGCGCATACAGCACGGGCGCCTGCGAGCCGGAGAGACGCTCTTCATAAGACTGACCCGACCACTCGAAACCGAAGCCCGGTGGCAGTTGCTTGGCCAGCCTTTCCATTTCATCCATGGCTTCACCCGTGCTCTTGCCCGGTGCTGTGGAGCCCGCCAGTTTCACCGAAGGGAAACCGTTGTAGCGCTCCAGACGCGGCGAGCCCATCACCCACTTCGAGGTCGCGAATGTGGAGAAAGGAACCATGGTGCCGGCGTTATTGCGTACCCGCAGCTGCATGATGTCTTCCGGCAACATGCGCTCCGGTGCATCGGCCTGCGCAATCACTTTCAGCACGCGACCATTGCGCACGAAGTCATTGATATAGGACGAACCGAAGGCCACCTGCAGCGTGGTATTGATATCGGCGATCTGGATGCCGAGGGCACGTGCCTTCTCGCGATCCACATCCACCTGCAACTGTGCCGTGTCTTCCTGGCCTTCCGGACGCAGGCCGGTGATGACACTGCTCTTCGCCGCCATGCCCAGCATCATGTTACGGGCTTCCATCAGCTTGGCATGACCCTGCCCCGCTCTGTCCTGCAAACGGAAATCGAAGCCGGAAGAATTACCCAGCTCCGGAATCGGCGGCGGATTCAGCGGGAAGATGATGGCGTCTTTCACGCTCATGAAATAACCGAAAGCACGGCCGACTATCGATGAAACATCGGAGCCGGCTTCCTTGCGCTCATCCCAGGGCTTGAGCGTGGTGAAGGCGATACCGCCGTTCTGGCCACGGCCGAAGAAACTGAAGCCGGCCACCGTCACGACCTTGTCCACATGCTTTTCATTGTTGACGTAGTAATGCTCCAGCTGCTTGAGCACTTCCAGCGTGCGTTCCTGCGTGGCACCGGCTGGCAGCATGATCACGTTGAGGAAATAGCCCTGGTCTTCTTCCGGGAGGAAGGAGGACGGCAAACGCACGAAGAGCAGGCCCATGATCACAACGATGACGCCGTAAATGAGCATGAAGCGACCGGCCTTGCCGATGATGCGCTCGACCCAGCCCTGATAACCGGTAGCGGTGCGGGCAAAGCTGCGATTGAACCAGCCGAAGAAACCGCCCTTCTCGTGATGATGTCCGGCTTGCACCGGCTTCAGCAGCGTGGCGCAAAGAGCCGGCGTCAGCGTCAGCGCGAGCGTGGCGGAAAACACCATGGAGGCCACCAGCGAGAGCGAGAACTGGCGATAGATATTGCCCACCGAGCCGGTGAAGAAGGCCATGGGAATGAACACGGCAATCAGCACCAGGGTGATACCGACAATGGCGCCGGTAATCTGCCCCATGGCCTTGCGCGTGGCTTCACGTGGCGAAAGACCTTCCTCGCTCATGATGCGCTCGACGTTTTCCACCACCACGATGGCATCGTCCACGAGGATACCGATGGCCAGCACCATGCCGAACATGGTGAGCACATTGATGGAGAAGCCGAAGGCCAGCATGGCCGCCAGCGTGCCCAACAGCGCAATCGGCACCACGATGGTGGGAATGATGGTGGCGCGTATGTTCTGCAGGAAGAGATACATCACGAGGAAGACGAGGATGATGGCTTCCACCAACGTCTTCAGCACTTCCTCGATGGAAATTTTCACGAACTTGGAAGTGTCGTAAGGCACTTCGTAATCCATGCCCTGCGGGAAATAGGGCTTGAGCTCGGCCATCTTGTCTTTCACGGCCGTCGCGGTCGCCAGCGCATTCGCCGTCGGTGTCAGCTTGATACCCAGACCGGCCACCGCATGGCCATTCAGGCGCGCTTCCACGGAATAATCCGCCGCACCCAGCTCCACACGTGCCACATCATGCAGGCGCACCACCGAGCCATCGCTATTGGCGCGCAGGATGATGTTGCCGAACTGCTCGGGCGTGGTGAGACGCGAACCCGGCACCACCACCGTGGCATTGAGCTGCTGGTTTTCCGTGGCCGGCAGACTACCCAGCGCACCACCGGCCACCTGCACGTTCTGGTCGGCAATGGCCTTGGTGACATCGGCCGGCGTCAGGTTGAGGCCGGTAAGTTTGGGCTGGTTCAGCCAGATACGCATGGCGTATTCGGAACCGAACTGCGTGACATCACCCACGCCTTCGACACGACGCACCGGATCAAGAATGCTGGCCGAGGCATAGCTGGCCAGATCAGTACGCGAGAGTTTGCCATCGGTGGATTTCAGGATGACGAACATCAGGAAGTTGTTCGCCGCCTTGTCCACACGCACGCCCTGGGCACGCACTTCTGCCGGCAGACGCGACTCCACGCGCTTGAGACGGTTCTGCACTTCCACACCGGCGATATCGATATCCACGCCGGGCTTGAAAGACAGCGTAATCGTCGCGGAACCCGAAGACTCCGAGGTCGAGTACATATACTGCAGACCTTCGGCGCCATTCATTTCCTGCTCGATCACGGAGGTGACCGTGTCTTCCAGGGTTTGTGCCGACGCACCGGGATAGGTGGCCGACACCGCGATCGAAGGCGGCGCGATGGTGGGATATTGCGAAATCGGCAAGCTCTTGATGGAGAGCAGGCCGGCGAGCGCGATGATCAGCGCCAGCACCCACGCAAATACGGGGCGGTCTACGAAAAACTTGGCCATGAGTAAATTCTCTCTTTACTTGCCGCTTACTTGCCGGCAGCTGGCGGTGTGGCTGCTGCGCCTGTTTTTGCCGCTTCTTGCTGCGCACCGAAAGGCACGGCCTTCACCACGGCACCGGGCTGGGCATGCTGCACGCCTTCCACGATCACCTGTTCGCCGCCTTTGAGGCCCTCGGTGATGATCCAGTAATCGCCCTGGGCATCGCCCACGGTGACCGGCTGCGCCGCCACCTTGCCATCCGCGCCCACCAGCATCACGGTGGCGCCTTGCGGATTGCGCTGCAGCGCACGCTGCGGAACGGTAATCGCATTGCTGGCCACGGCCTGCTCAAGACGCACACGCACATACATGCCGGGCAGGAGCAGACGGGAAGGATTCGGGAACTCGGCACGCAGGGTGATGCTGCCGGTGGAAGGATCAACCGACATATCGGAGAAAAGCAGCTTGCCCTTGTTCTTGTACTCGCTGCCATCTTCCAGCAGCAGTGCAACTTCAGCCTGACCGTCAACACGCTTGAGTGCACCGGAATCCAGGGCGCGCTTGAGCTTGAGCACTTCCACGCTGGACTGCGTGAAATTCACATAGAGCGGATCGATCTGCTGCACCAGCGCAAGCTGCGTGGCTTCGCCCTGCCCCACCAGCGCACCTTCGGTCACGAGGGCGCGACCGATGCGGCCGGAAATCGGCGCCGTCACCGTGGCATAACCGAGATTGAGACGCGCCGTTTCCTGCGCCGCTTTGGCAGCAGCCACATCGGCCACGGCCTGCTTGGCATTGGCAATGGAAAGATCGTAGTCAGACTGGCTGATCATCTTCTTGCCGATCAGGGACTCGGCACGGTCAGCCTGGGCCTTGGTCTGGTCGCGCACGGCTTCAGCACGGGCCACCGCCGCCGCCGCACTGTCATACGCCGCCTTGAACGGAGCCGGATCAATACGGAACAGCACATCACCGGCTTTGACATCGCTGCCTTCCTTGAAGACACGCTGTTTCACGATGCCGGCAACACGGGCCCGTACTTCTGCTGTACGCATGGCTTCGAGGCGGCCGGGCAGCTCCGTGGTCAAGGCCAGCTTGCCGGGCTGTACGGTGACAACACTCACTTCGGCAGGCGGCATGCCGCCACCGGCCGCTGCTGCGCCCTTGTCATCGCCGCAAGCTGTCAGTGCCAGCGTCATGGCCATCGCCAGGGGCAGGAGAGAAAGGGAAAGAGAGGGTCTGTAGCCACGCATGGTTTGCTCCCGGCAAATCGCAATTCGTTAAATCAGCCTTTCCTTGAACCCGTCAAAAAACCGTAGCAAAGCCGCTCAAGCCAGGACACTGGACAAACGACAGCACGTTATTTTTATTGGGAGGAATACGCAGGGGAGAGGACGCTAGCAGCATCCCCGATTGAAGCAAAGCGTAGTCGAATGACGGAAAAAAGAATGTGCAGGCGGCCGTGCGGCCGCCTTGCGTTCAGGCAGAAAACAGTGACAACAGCTGTCAGTGGTGATGTGCGGCGCTGTCATCCGCTGCGGCTGGCGCTGACTGGCCATCCACAACCACCGGCCGCACTTCGGCCTCCACGGTCACACGCCCCGCTTTACGAAACACTAACGTCAGCGGCACCTTGTCACCCGCCTTCAGGGGCTGCTTCATGTCGATGAGCATGATGTGGCGACCACCGGGACCGAAGGCCAGTTTCTGCTTTGGCGCCAGATTGATGAGAGGCAGGCGCTGCATGCGCATGAGGCCACCGGCCACGCTCATCTGGTGCAACTCGGCCTTGGCCGAAGCCGGCGATTCCACGGCCACCAGTGCATCGCGCGCATTGCCGTTCTGCACCGTGACATAGGCGGCATTGTTCTTGGCCACCGGCGGCGCTTCGCTGATCCAGGCATCGCTGATCACAGGCGGCGTTACCTTGGCAGACTGTAGCGTGGCAGGCTGCGGCTTGGCCGGATTTGTCACCGCCTTGTTCGGACTGGCCGTTGCCGCGGTCTCGGCCAGCACCGGCAATGCCAGCAGCGTGCAGCAGGCAAAAACAAACGCTTTCATTTTTTACTCCCCTGATGCTGCCATGGCCGCAAGCCCGGTAGCTTCTTGTTATCCCGCCCTCAGAACAGGCTGCCCTCGGACTGCAGCAGACGCACATCAGCGCTGATTTCCGTCGTCTTCGCATCATTGGCGTAGAGCTTGCGCAGACGCCCCTGCTTGTCCAGCAGATAGATATAGTCGCTGTGCGCAAAATTATAGCCGCTGGCCGAGTCCGATTTTTCCTTGATGTAGACCACGCCGTATTGCGCCGCCACGGTGGCAATCTCGGCATCACTGCCGGTAGCCCCGATGATGCGCGGATCGAAATGCTGCACATAAGCAGTGAGATTGGGCAAGCTGTCGCGCTCCGGATCAAAGGAGACAAACACCACCTGCGCGCCAGCTGCATCCTCACCCAGCTCTTTCAGCACCTGCTTCAGACGCGCCAGCACCAGCGGGCAGACATCGGGGCAGGAGGTGAAACCGAAATTGAGCAGCACCACCTTGCCACGCAGGGTGCTGGTATCCAGCTTGCCCTGGCCGCCGTCCTGCCCCGCGCCCTGAGTAGAAGGCAGGATGAAATCACCGCCCATTTTCGTATTCACCGGCAAGGCTTCCAGCGCACGCTTTTTCGCCAGATATTGTGTGCCCAGCATCACGGCAATAAAGAAGACCGAGGTCGCCGCTACCAGGATGATGATTTTTTTTGTGGAAAGCATTTTTCTTCAGTCTCGTAAAAGCCCTCAGGGCCCTTCTATCACTTGCGGATTGCGTGGCGGAATCGTGCCTATACGCGCCAGCAGGGTCTGTTGCGGCTGGCCGAAAGCCTGGGCGTAATGCGTGGCATTGGTCATCACCTTTTTCACATAGTCGCGCGTTTCCGCAAAGGGAATGCTCTCGATATAAATCGGTGCCTCCATGCTGGTATCCAGCGGCTGCCAGGTACGGGCGCGATTGGGGCCGGCGTTATAGGCGGCCGTCGCCAGCACCGGCTGGCTGGACAGTACATCCAGCACATGGCGCAGATAATAGGTGCCGAGGCGTACATTGGTGCCGGCATCATTGACCATGGACGGCTCGTATTTCAGGCCGACCTTGCCGGCGACCCAGCGCGCCGTGGACGGCATGAGCTGCATGAGTCCGCCTGCGCCGACACCGGAACGCGCCACTGTCACGAAGCGGCTTTCCTGACGCATGAGACCATAGACCCAGGCCTCGTCCAGACCCGCCTGCTGCGCATAATCGCGCACGATGTCGCGATAGGGCGCGAGATAGCGCAGCTCGTAGTTATGCAGGGTTTTCGTGCGCTCTGCGGCGTAAATGGCGCGGTCATACCAGCCCGCCTTGTTGGCGGTTTCCGCCGCCGCCAGCAGCAGACGGTCATCAGCACCGCGCAAGGACCAGTTCCACTCGCGCGTAGCCTCGGTACGCAATTCCATTTCATTGAGACGCAGCGCGCGCTGCAGGCCGGCATTGGCCTCAACGCGACGCACATCTTCATCGGTCAGCGTGAACGCCGGTTTGGCCGGCGCCAGCACCGGCCCCAGACGCTCCAGTGCAAGCTGGCCGTAGTAATCATCATCTGCACTCAGCTGTGCATAGATTTTCGTGGCAGCTGGCTGGGCCGGCTTTTTCGCATCAGCTGCTTTTGCCTCGAGGACGCGCGCCTGCCAGTACTGCCAGCCGCGCTCTTTCTGCTTTTCATCAGAGAGTGTGCGCAAGGCAGCCTGCACCGTGTCCCAGTCCTGCGCGCGCAGGGCCATGCGCAGGCGCCACTCCGCAGCGGCATCATTCCACTCCAGACCGGCGCTGCGACCAAACCATTCCAGCGCCCGGCTGTCCTGCGTGATGGAGGCCACCACGGCAAGCCGGCGCCAACCATAGAGTTTCTGCTTGTCATCCAGACGGCCCTGCCAGGCCTGCAACTGCAACAGGGCGGCATCGGCATTGGTACGCGCCAGACGGGCGATGGCAAAAATGGCCAGCTCCGGCTGCAGGCGTCCGCCCCCCACCGGCTTTTTCAGCCAGGCCTCGGGATTGGCCACCAGCTTTTCCAGATCCTTGGCCTTGATCTCCACGCCCAGGAGGTCCGCCAGATAACGCACCAGCCCCTGGGCATTGGCCTCCAGGGCCAGGCGCAGGCGATCCCGGATATCAGCCTCACTCACCGTACCGCTGCTGAGCAGTTGCTGCATGACGGGGTCGCAAGGAGCTGTGGGCAGGTCCTTGGCGGTAAACCAGAGCTGGCTGCGCGCCTCGCCCAGGACCTTTTTGTCCTTGGCCTCCAGGCGGGCCTGATAGCTGTAGCAGAGAAGATCGGCCGCCGGCTCGTCCACCAGCAGGGGAAACTGTTCGCGGTAGCGGGCCCAGTCGGCCTTGCGGCCCAGGGCGCGCAGCCAGTCGCCGCGCAGCTTTTCAGCCAGCCAGCTGCCCTGGTAATAGGAAAGGAAGGGCTGGATATGCTCGGGCGAGACAAGATCGATCTGCGCCGAGAGCAGCCAGTAGCGCGGATAGATGCCCAAGGGATCGCGACTCAGGGCCTCGGCTTTCTCGGCCACGATCTGCAGATTGCCCTGGCGCAGGGCCTCGCGCGCCGCCAGAAAGTCGTCCTTGCTGTCAGCCCGGGCAAGACCAGACGCGGCCAGCAAGACCAGCGTCAGCCACAACAGGCCGGGAAGGCCTAATCCTTTCAACACATGCACTCCTTTAGCGAAGCGGCAAGGATACGGGCAGCACGCCCCCGGAGAAACCTTCATTTTGTTTCGTCAGCACAGTCACAAGGCGGCCAGCCCCTGCCTGTCCCCCGCACAGACACATGGCTATAATCCGCGCCCTTATTGATGAAGCGCGCCACCACGCCCCTTGCCATGACCAAGAAGCTCTATATCGAAACCCAGGGTTGCCAGATGAACGAGTACGACAGCTCGCGCATGGCCGATCTGCTGGGTGATTCGCACGGCATGGAGCTGACGACCAATCCGGAAGAAGCCGATGTGCTTCTCCTCAACACCTGCTCCATACGCGAGAAGGCGCAGGAGAAGGTGTTCTCGGAGCTGGGGCGCTGGCGCAAGCTGAAAGAAAAGCGGCCGGACATCGTCATCGGTGTTGGCGGTTGCGTGGCCTCGCAGGAAGGCGACGGCATACAGAAGCGTGCACCCTTCGTGGACATGGTCTTCGGTCCGCAAACCCTGCACCGTCTGCCGAAAATGCTGGAGGCCCGCAAAGAAGCCGCACAGCAGGCGCGCAAAATCACCCTTGTGGATGTGAGCTTTCCGGAAATCGAGAAATTCGATCATCTGCCGGAGCCGCGCGTGGATGGCCACAAGGCCTTCGTCTCCATCATGGAAGGCTGCTCCAAGTACTGCACCTTCTGCGTGGTGCCTTATACGCGTGGTGAAGAAATTTCCCGCCCCTTCGATGATGTGATTGCCGAGATCGTGGTGCTGGCGGAAAAAGGCGTGCGTGAAGTCACCCTGCTGGGCCAAAACGTAAACGGCTTCCGCGGCCCCCATCATGACGGCAGCATCTGCTCTTTTGCCGAACTGCTGCGCCATGTCGCGGAAATTCCCGGCATAGACCGTATCCGCTACACCACCTCGCATCCGCTGGAATTCAACGACGATTTGATCGCCGTTTATGCCGACACACCGAAACTGGTTTCGCATCTGCACCTGCCCGTGCAGTCCGGCGCCAATAATGTGCTGGCCGGCATGAAGCGCAATCACACCACGGCCGATTACCTCGAGCGCATGCGCAAATTGAAAGCCGTGCGTCCGGAAATTTTCATTTCTTCCGACTTCATCATCGGCTTCCCCGGCGAGAGCGATGCCGATTTCGAAGAAACCATGAACTTCATTGCCGAAGTGGATTTCGATCACTCCTACAGCTTCATCTACTCCAAGCGTCCTGGCACTCCCGCAGCCGAATTGCCGGACGACACGCCCGAAGACGTGAAGAAAGACCGCCTCAATATTCTGAAAGACCGCCTGACACAGCACACCGCGCGCAAGACCGAAAGCCTGGTCGGCACTACGCAGCGCGTGCTGGTGGACAAGTTTTCCGAGCGTTTTGACGGTCACCTGCTGGGCAGCACGGAAACCAACCGCATCGTGCACTTCCCCGGTGACGCCAGCCTGATAGGCAAATTCGCCGATGTGGTGATCAGCGATACCGTCAGCATCGTGGCCCTGCGTGCGGATGCGCCGCCGGTGTGGGTAGAGGCCTGAACGTGGAAAGAGTCCTGAAATCCCGGACATGAAAAAGCCCGCAAATGCGGGCTTTTTCATGAGTCACACTCAGCTCAATAACCGTTCTTTATGCACTGGCGGTCGTATTCATCCTGCTTGCGCAGGCGATAGGTCGAGCTGCCGTACTGGCTGTGGGAAATGATTTCGCGCAGACCCTCACAATAAGAGCGCATTCTGTCTGCATCATCCTGGGCATCTGCATACTGCTGCTCATTCCTTCGGCGTGCCGCTGTCTCATCCGCCACGGCTCGCTCATAGCCCTTCTGGGTCTGCCGTGAATAGGCCTTCACACCCAGCTTGCTGTCCTGGATGACCGAAGGCTTGCTGACCTGCACCTCCTTCCCGCCACCCTGCTCCTGATCCGTAAACACCATACGGCCATTGGCATCCCGGTGGCCGAAAACCTTGGCACCCGGCGCAGGCTCAGCCTGCACCAGCGCACTGGCACTCAGAAAAATAAAAAGGGGAATGATGCGACGCAACATGGGGAAAATCCTGAACCGGACCGGGCTGCAATTGTGCGATAGCAGGCAGCCCTTGCGGAATACCGGCAAAGACGAATCAGGCGGCCGAGCTCTTCTCCACGCCATGTACGAATTTCGCCATATGGCGATAAGCCGCCCGTGCTTCCGGCAACCAGAAGGCAAAGAGCTGGAAGACATGGGGCATGCCGCGCCACTCCTCGTAATGCACTTCCACGCCATGTTCGTGCGCACGCTGTGCCACACGCCGCGCATCATCACGCAGCACTTCCGTGGAACCAGCAGTGATCATGATGGGCGGCAGGCCAGAGAAATCGCCATGCAAAGGCGAAATCAAGGGATGGTAGGGATCACGGGCTCGCGCGAAATAACGCGACAGACCCTGCACGGCGCCTGAAGCAAACATGGGGTCACGGAAACGGTTGCGCTGGTAGGAAGCGCTTTCACAGGACAGATCCGTCCACGGTGAAAAACACATGGCGGCGCGCGGCAAGGGCAGGCCGGCATCACGGATATGCTGCAGCGTGGTCAGGGTGAGATGGCCACCAGCGGAATCACCGCCGATAAGGATGTTTTCCGGTGCATATTTTTCCAGCAGATGCTGATAGGCATGCAGGGCATCATCACGCCAGTGTTCGAAATCATGATCCGGACCCTGACGGTAATTGATGGCCAGTACGGGTCGTTTCGCCATGCGCGACAGACGCCAGGTGAGCGGACGATGTGCCTGCGCCGAGCTGAAGCAATAGCCACCGCCATGCAGATAGAGCATGACCTTGTCTTCATTGAGGCCGGCACCGGCACGCAGCCACTCGCCGTCAAAATGTCCGAAGTGGGTGGAGCTCACCTGCACGAAAGACGGCAGGCGCTGCAGCACAAGGCCGGCCACGCCATAGGCGCGGTCCAGCACACGCAGGGAAACGGAATTCACAGGAGCCATGCCCAGCAGCGGCTTGACCGAGACCATCAGGGCCAGATTGAAAGCGCGGGCCTGCCAGCTGACGGGATAGGGAGGACGGGAGACCTGATGAGGGGCGCGGGTATCAACCATGCCGGCGGATGTAGCGGGCTGCATAACGGTGTGCATACAAGCTCCTGTGTACCAGCGTTTCTTATTGTTGATTGTTGGCCGATCAGTGCCGGCTTGCAGAAGAACCAGACCCTGCGGTCATGGACTCCGGTGCAGGAAATAGCACAGTAAATCCGGCCTCCGCTACCGTTTTGCCTGACAATCCGGCGGCTTTCCCGGCTATCGGCGGGTGGCCCGGCCGAGCGGCTGACGCCGGCCACCCCTTTGGGCTATCCTGTGCGCCCGATTTTCCGAGCCGCTACCCGCTTGAACGCCCCCTCCCCGTCACGCCGCCAGCTGGTGCTGGAGCCGAACGATGCCCGCCGCCTGAGTGAGCTCAGCGGACAATTCCACGAGCACATCAAACTCATCGAGCAGCAGCTCGGCGTGGCCATACACAGCCGCGGCAACCACCTCCGTGTGGAAGGCTCAGGGCTTGCCGTGAATGCCGCCATCAATGTGCTGGAAACGCTCTACGCCGAAACCGGCGAGCGCGAGCACCTCGATGCCGAGGCCGTGCATATGCTGCTGGCCACGCTGGAAGATGGAGAAGTTGATGGGACTGAAGAGAGCGACAAGCCCGGCTCCTCGCTGCATACCAAACGCGGTGCCATCAAGCCGCGCGGCGAAAACCAGCGCAAATATGTGGAAGCCCTGCTCGGCAACGACATCAGTTTCGGCGTCGGCCCCGCCGGTACCGGCAAGACCTGGCTGGCTGTCGCCGCTGCCGTGCACCTGCTGGAAAAAGACGAAATCCGCCGCATCATGCTGGTCCGCCCGGCCGTGGAAGCCGGCGAGAAACTCGGCTTCCTGCCCGGCGATCTCACCGAGAAGATCAATCCTTACTTACGCCCGCTCTACGATGCCCTTTATGAAATGCTGGGCTTCGAACGCGTGGGCAAGCTGATTGAAAAGCAGGTCATAGAAATTGCGCCACTGGCCTATATGCGCGGCCGCACGCTCAACAATGCCTTCATCATTCTCGATGAAGGCCAGAACACCACACCGGAACAGATGAAGATGTTCCTCACGCGCTTAGGGTTCGGCTCCAAGGCCGTGATTACTGGCGACATCACCCAGGTGGATTTGCCTCGCGGCCAGGAATCCGGCCTCGCCCATGCCCTCAAAGTGCTGCATGACGTAAAGGGAATACATATCACCCGCTTCACGTCCCGCGATGTGGTACGCCACCGCCTGGTGCAGGTCATTGTCGAAGCCTATGAGGCCCACGACAAGAAAGAAGAAGGTATCAAGCCCGGCGGCAGGCGCACGCCGCGTGATGCCCGCGCCACCGACGGGCAGGACGAGGCGTAACCGGCATGCAATCTGCTTCTACTACCGTGATTGATTTGCAGCTGGAGAGCACGGCCACCGGACTGCCCAGCGAACAGGATTTCCAGCGCTGGGCCGATGCGGCCCTGCGGGCAGCCGAACACGAGGGCGCCGCCGAAATCACCGTGCGCATCGTGGACGAGGCCGAAGGGCGTGAGCTGAACCATGAATACCGCGAGCGGGATTACGCCACCAATGTGCTGTCCTTCCCCAGCGAGCTGCCAGATTTTTTAAAAGATGAGATGGATGTACTGCCCTTGGGCGACCTCGTGATCTGTGCGCCGGTAGTGGCGCGCGAGGCCACCGAACAAGGCAAGCCGTTGCAAGACCATTGGGCTCACCTCACCGTGCATGGTGTGCTGCATCTGCTCGGCTTCGACCATATCGAAGACGAAGAAGCAGAAGACATGGAAGCCCGGGAAACCGCCATCCTGGCGGGTATGGGGATAGCCAACCCCTACGAAGAAAATTGAGCAAAGAGAAGAAAAGGGAAACATCATGAGCGAGGGTCGACCTTCGGGCGAACACAAATCCTGGTTGAGCCGCTTGACGCAGGCCATCAGTGGCGAGCCACAGAACCGCGAGGATCTGGCCGAAGTCATACAGCATGCCGGCGAGCGCGGCCTGCTGGATCAGGATGCCCTGCGCATCATCGAGGCCACGCTGCAGGTCTCCGAGCGCCAAGTCCGCGAAATCATGATTCCCCGCGCCCAGATGGTGGCCATACGCGCCAATATGGAACCGCGCGAATTCCTGCCCCTGCTGATCGAATCCGCCCACTCACGCTTTCCCGTGCTGGATGAAGACAACTCCGATGAAGTCATCGGCATCATCTTCGCCAAGGACCTGCTCAAGCTGCTGGCCAATGAGCGCCATGAACGCTTCGACATCAAGGACTATCTGCGCCCGGCCTTCTTCGTGCCGGAATCCACACATCTGGACCGCCTGCTGAAAGAGTTCCGCGCCAAGCGCAACCATATGGCCATTGTGGTGAACGAATACGGCGGCATTGCCGGCCTCGTCACCCTGGAAGATGCGCTGGAGCAGATCGTCGGTGATATCGACGACGAGCATGATGTGGAAGTGGATGAAGACGCACTGATACGCGAAATCGCCCCCGGCGAATTTTCCGTCAAGGCCATTACGCCCATTGCCGACTTCAACGAACACTTCGGCACCAACTTCAGCAACGACGATTTCGACACCATAGGCGGCATTGTCATGAATGCCTTCGAACGCCTGCCGGAACGTGACGAGACCATCATCATCTCGCAATGGAAATTCACGGTGCTGGCGGCAGACTCACGCGCCATACGCCTGCTGAAAGTCGAAAAGAAATAAACCGCAGAGGGGCTTAGCCCCCTCTGCGCCGCTCCAACAAAATCTCACGGACGACCATGCCTGCCATCGCCGCCCTGCTGGAAAAACTCCGCACCCATCGCTTCCTGCCTTTGCTCATGCTGCTGCTGGGCCTGGCCACGCCGTTTTCTTTTTCGCCTTTCGGCCTCTGGCCCGTCGCCCTGCTCTGCACCGGTCTTGCCGCTGAACTGCTGCGCGGCCACAGTGCCAAACGCACGGCCTTTCTTGCCTGGTGCCACGGTTTCGGCCTCTGGGCCTATGGCGCCTCCTGGCTGTATGTCTCCATACACGATTACGGCTACACGCCGCCCTGGCTGGCCGTGCCCATGGTGGGCGCACTCTCTGCAGTGATGGCTTTGTTCTTTGCCGGACTGGGTTATGTCTATGGTCGCTTCAGTCTCTGGCAACGTGCCGCATTAACACTGCCTGCACTCTGGGTCACAGGTGAGTGGCTGCGCTCGTGGGTGCTCACCGGCTTTCCCTGGCTGTTTTCCGGTTATGCCTTTATCGATACACCGCTGGCCGGCTTTGCACCTGTGTTCGGCGTCTTCGGTGTCAGTCTGATTGCGGTTTTTTCTGCGCTCGCGATTTTCCGCACGCTGGCCGAACGCAAAAGCTGGCCCTTGCTGGCCATCACCGCCGCGCTCTGGCTGGCCGGCTTCGGCTTGCAGCAAGTGCACTGGACCAAGCCCACCGGCGACTCACTTTCCGTGAGCATCGTGCAGGGCAATATTCCGCAGGAATCGAAATGGCAGCTGGAGTGGCGCGACAAGACCATAGAGATTTATCGCGAGCTTTCGGAAAGCGAATGGGGACGTGACCTCGTCATCTGGCCCGAAGCCGCCATTCCCATGTTCTACCACGAAGCCATCGATGTGCTGACGGAAATGCAGGACAAGGCCCTCACCGGCCACTCTGCTTTTGTCACCGGCATTCCCTATATGGAAGTGGACGAGGCCGCGCGCGAATTCCGCATCTACAACAGCATACTCGCCACCGGCGAAGGCGCCGGCATCTATAACAAGCAGCGCCTGGTGCCCTTTGGCGAATACATTCCCCTGGAAGCCTGGCTGCGCGGCGCCATTCCTTTTTTCGACATGCCCATGACCAGTTTCACCATAGGCAGCCCGGATCAGGCTCCGCTGAAAGTACAGAAAATGCTGCTGGGCCCCATGATCTGCTACGAAGTGGCTTATCCCGATCTGGTGCGACGCATCGTGCCGGCCAGCGATGTGCTGGTAACCATTTCCAATGACGGCTGGTTCGGCCACTCCACCGGCCCGCACCAGCATTTTGAAATGGTGCGCATGCGTGCGCTGGAATCCGGCCGCGAAGTGATACGCGCTACCAATAACGGCATTTCCGCCATCATCGACAGCCGTGGCCATGTGCGCGAGCAGGCACCGCAATTCCAGCGCCTCGTGCTGCGCACTGAAGTCCACGGCTATCAGGGCCTCACCCCCTATGTGGTGCTGGGCAACTGGCCGGTGCTGGCCGCGCTCGTATTTATGCTGATACTGGGACTGCGTTTGCGTCCAAAAAACTGAGCCCCATAAAAAAACGGCCCGCTTGGGGCCGTTTTTCATTCAGCTTTTCATTCAACGCAGTTTTCATTCAACGCAGAATGATCAGAAATCATTCTTGTCGAGGAAACCCTCGACCGCCTTGCGGGCTTCGTCCTTGGTCTTGCCGTAGCGTTCCTGCACCACGCCGATCAGCTTGTCCTTGCCACCTTCGGCTTTTTTCAGGTCATCGTCGGTGAGCTCGCCCCAGGCGCGCTTGGCCTTGCCAACCACCTGCTTCCACTTGCCTTCAATGATGTCCGTGTTCATGTGAACCTCCTGCTGATGAGGGCCCGGAAAAACAGGGCCGATAAAAATGCCTCTTCTTTCTAGCAGGCAGACCCCGGCAGCAAGGTTTGTTTTCACATCGGCTGTGTTGTCTCTCACCCAGCTTTGTTGCAGGAACAGTCGCATCACCGTGGCCTGCAATGGTGTTGTGTAAAAGCGTGTTGGGATTTTTTGTGCTCAGGCAGACTGTCTTGTCGCCAGCAGCGCCGCTTCCAGCTCCAGCCAGTCCGGCGCCTGTGCTGTGGGCATGATCACTTCCAGACGGCTGTCGCTGCGCGAGCTTTCGCTATTGATGGCCGTTTCATGACGGGTGGCATTGAAGAATATCCAGCCTTTTTCCGTGTGGAACACGCCTTTCACCCGCAGGGCCTGCTGCACGCCGAACAGGACGGTGAGCAGGGCATCGTGGACAAAAATCCAGTCGCGCGGAAATACCCAGCCGGCAATATCCGCCTCAGGCAGGCTTTCGCTGTAATGAAAAGGTGGCTCGATATCCGTGGCGGCCGGTGCTGCTGAAAAAACCGGCGGCTTGTGCAATAGCGAGCGCCGCAATGGTTGCTGCCGTGCCGGCAGATCCAGCCACTCGCGCGGCAGTGCACCTGCGCTCAGGAAATGCGCATATGCCTTTGGCGGCACCAGCCCCAGCGCAAATTCACGCGCACGTTCACGATCAGCCTCGCTCAGCACATCAGCCTTGCTGAACACCAGCACATCGGCAGCTTCGATCTGGGCACGGAAAGTTTCATGCGCCAGCACACGGGCATCGGCCAGCTCGCGCGCATCAACAAGGGTGAGCGTAGCCCGCACATCCAGCGCAGCGCGCCAGTGCGGCTCACGCAAGGCATCCAGCACACGCGCCGGATGCCCGAGTCCCGTGGGCTCGATAATCACGCGTGTGGGTTTGGCGCGAGAGAGCAATTGCGAAAGCGCCACCTGCAGCGGCAGATGATTGGTGCAACAGAGACAGCCACCGGGCACTTCCTTGATGGCGATGTCCTCGCCTCCCAGCACCGCCTGGTCTATGCCCACCTTGCCGAACTCGTTCACCAGCACGGCCCAGCGTTCGCCCGGCTGCTTGTGCTCCAGCAGATGGCGTATGGCCGTGGTCTTGCCCGCGCCGAGAAAGCCGGTGACGAGATTGAGGGGAACGGCGGCGGCGACAATGCCAGGAACAGGCTGCATGAACAGATACCGGAACAGAAAGGCCAGCAAGTCTAAAAGCTGGCCGCCCTAGAGGGAAAGCGGGGGAGGGAAAGCAGGCCTTCCTTAAATCCGCCAGCGCCTTTTAAACTCGGGCCTCATTGCAACTGCATGGACGGCACATGCACATCCTCATTACCGGCGGCACCGGCTTCATAGGCTCAGCCCTTTGCCCGCAACTGCTCATCGACGGGCACCAGCTCACCCTGCTCACGCGGCGCCCCGAAAGAACCCTGCGCCTCTACGGCTCACGCGTGAAAGTCATACGCAGCCTGACCGAGTTTCCGAATGATGCCCCGCTGGATGCCGTCATCAATCTCGCCGGCGAAGGCATTACCGATCGCCCCTGGAGTGTCAGTCGCAAACAGGTACTGGAGGCCAGCCGCATAGCCCTCACCCAGGAACTGGTGGCGGTGCTGCGCCGGCGCGAACAGAAACCCGCCGTCATGCTCTCCGGCTCTGCGGTGGGCTGGTATGGCCATCAGGGCGATACGGTGCTGGAAGAAAGCGCCGGCTTTCATGAGGAATACACGCATCAACTCTGCGATGGCTGGGAAAAAGCTGCCCTGCCCGTCAGCGAGATGGGCGTGCGCCTTTGCCTTTTGCGCACCGGTGTCGTACTGGGCCGCTCCGGCGGCATGCTGAAACGCCTGCTGCCGGTATTCGGCCTGGGCCTGGGTGGCCGATTGGGCAGTGGCGAGCAATGGCTGCCCTGGATAGCCATGACGGATTGCGTGAACGTGATCCGCGCCCTGCTGACCGACAGCACGCAAAGCGGCGTATTCAATGTGGTGGCCCCCAAACCGGTGAGCAATGCCGAATTCACCGCCACGCTGGCGCAGGCTTTGGGGCGCCCGGCCTTTCTCAATCTGCCGGCTTCTTTCCTGCGCATGACCATGGGTGAAATGAGCGCGGTGCTGCTGGGCAGTACCCGCGCCGTGCCCAGCCGCCTGCTGGAAGCCGGCTTCAAATTCCGTTCGCGTACGCTGGAAGACTGTCTGCGTAACGAGCTGGGGTGACTCACTCCGCCAGCATGCGCAGGCGGTAACTCACGAGCCCGCCATATTCGTGCAAGGACTGCGCAGAACGCACGAAAGCCATAAGACTGGGGGCCAGTTGCAAGAGCCAGGGCTTGGCCGCGGCTTCACGCTCGAAATCAATCGGTGCCGCCACCACCTCGAAACCGAAATGCTCGAAAATCATGCGTGCCCGACGCATATGCAGGCTTTGCGTCACCAGCACGATTTTCTTCACTCCTTCAGCCTGCAATAGCCCGGCGCTGTACTGCGCATTTTCCCAAGTGCTACGGCTTTGACCTTCCTGCCAGCGTACATTGACGATGTAGTCCTGCCGCAGGCTGCGTGTCATCACCGCGGCCTCGGCCTCCTTCTCTCGTGCCTGCACAATGCCGCCAGTAACGGCCAGCGGGATCCCGGTCTGGCGATACAGCCAGGCGGCATAGCGCAGACGGCTGGCCGTCCAGTAATTGGGCACATCGATACCGCCCATTTCCGGCGCAACATCACGCCCGCCGCCCAGCACGACGATGGCCTGGGCACCTTGCCAGCGCGCCTTGTCCGCCACGGCCAGCACAGGCTCAGTCTCCAAGCCGCGAGCCAGCAGGCCTGACCCCAAGGGTGTGGCTAGCAGCCAGAGACTGAGCAGGCTGAAAGCGATAAGCAGGCGCCCCGGCCAGAGCCGGCTCCGGCGCAGGAACCACAGCCCGAGCAGGATCAGGAGGATATTGAGAGCCGGCGGGGCCAGCAGGCTGCGCAAGAAAGCCAGCAAGGTCACGAGACAGTCTCCGGCTCATGGTTTAGTGGGGGGCGGTACGCTATGCTACGCCCCTTTGATTTTCCACGCTTTTTTGTTGCCAGCCCGCCATGCACGAACAGTATCGCCCGCAAGAAATCGAAACCGCTGCCCAGTCCGAATGGGAGCAGTCCGGCACCTTCACCGCTACCGACAAGCCGGGACAGGAAAAATTCTTCTGCCTGTCCATGTTCCCCTATCCCAGCGGCAAGCTGCATATGGGTCATGTGCGCAACTACACCATCGGGGACGTGATTGCGCGCTACCAGCGCATGCAGGGCAAGAATGTGCTGCAGCCCATGGGCTGGGATGCCTTCGGCCTGCCTGCTGAAAATGCGGCCATGAAAAACAATGTGGCACCCGCTGCGTGGACGTATTCGAATATCGATTACATGAAGAACCAGCTGAAATCGCTGGGTCTTGCTGTCGACTGGTCACGCGAAGTCACCACCTGCAAGCCGGATTACTACCGCTGGGAACAGTGGCTGTTCACGCGCCTGTTTGAAAAAGGCGTGATCTATAAAAAATCCGGCGTGGTGAACTGGGATCCTGTGGACCAGACCGTGCTCGCCAACGAGCAGGTGATTGATGGCCGTGGCTGGCGCTCCGGCGCTGTGGTCGAAAAGCGCGAAATCCCCATGTATTACTTCGCCATCACAAAGTACGCCGAAGAATTGCTGAACGATCTGGATCAGCTGGATGGCTGGCCGGAACAGGTGCGCACCATGCAGCGCAACTGGATAGGCAAGAGCTTTGGTGCCGATATCGTTTTCGATTACGACGAAGCCTCGATTGGCCTTGCCGGCCAGCTCAAGGTGTACTCCACCCGCCCGGATACGCTGATGGGCGCGACTTATGTCGCCGTTGCCGCTGAACATCCGCTGGCAACACGTGCTGCTGAAAAGAATCCCGAGCTCGCCGCCTTTATTGCTGAGTGCAAGGCCGGCTCCGTGGCCGAGGCCGACGTGGCCACCATGGAAAAGAAGGGCAAGCCCACCGGTTTCTTCGTCAAGCATCCGCTTAATGGCGAATTGCTGCCGGTATATATCGCCAACTATGTGCTCTGGGGCTATGGCGAAGGTGCGGTGATGGCCGTGCCGGCGCATGATGAACGCGATTTCGAATTTGCCAACAAATACTCGCTGCCCATCGTGCAGATCTACAAACCGGCCTCTGCTGAAAACGATTTCAGCAACACGCAGTGGAAGGAATGGTATGCCGCCAAAGACGGCTCGCTTGTCACGCTGAACTCCGGCAAATACGACGCAAAAGATTTCACGGCGGCTTTCGATGCCATCGTCGCCGACCTCGAAGCCTCCCAGCACGGCGCCCGCAAAACACAGTTCCGCCTTCGCGACTGGGGTATTTCCCGCCAACGTTACTGGGGCTGCCCAATTCCCATCATCCACTGCGCCGCCTGCGGCGATGTGCCCGTGCCGGAAAAAGACCTGCCCGTGGTGTTACCGGAAGATGTGGTGCCGGATGGCGCCGGTTCGCCGCTGGCGAAAATGCCGTCTTTCTACGAATGCGCCTGCCCGAAATGTGGCGGCGCTGCCAAACGCGAAACCGACACCATGGATACTTTCGTGGAATCGTCCTGGTATTACGCCCGCTATGCCTCGCCGCAATCAACATCCGGCATGGTGGATAAAGCTGCTGCCAAATACTGGCTGCCCGTGGACCAGTATGTGGGCGGTATAGAACACGCCATCCTTCATCTGCTTTACGCCCGCTTCTTCCACAAGCTCATGCGCGATGAAGGTCTGGTGGAGGGCGACGAGCCTTTCAAAAAGCTGCTCACGCAGGGCATGGTGGTGGCCGACACCTTCTACCGCAATCTGGAAGGCGGCAAGAAGGACTGGATCAATCCCGCTGATGTCGATGTGAAGCGTGATGAAAAAGGCCGCATGATTGCCGCCACGCTGCAGGCCGATGGCCAACCCGTGGAAATCGGCGGCATGGAAAAAATGTCCAAGTCCAAGAACAATGGCGTGGACCCGCAATCCCTGATCGATCAATACGGTGCCGACACCGCACGTCTTTTCATGATGTTTGCCGCGCCGCCCGATGCCTCACTGGAGTGGAGCGATTCCGGTGTGGAGGGTGCCAGCCGCTTCCTGCGCCGCCTCTGGAAACATGCCGTTTCTTTCCAGCGCCGCAGCGACATCCTGCTGCCAAAAGCCAACAGCATCGCCACACTGAATACCGCTGCCGTCGCTGACAATGCCGCGCTGAAAGCAGCACGTCTTGAGCTGCACAGTGTATTGAAACAGGCCAATGCCGATTACGAGCGCAACCAGTTCAATACCGTAGTCTCCGCCGGCATGAAGCTGCTCAATCTGGTAGACAGCGATACCTTCGAGCGTCAGGACGATGCCGAAGCTGCCCTGCTCACACTGGCGGTGGAAGGCGAAATCCTGCAGACGCTGATCAAGTTGCTCTCGCCCGTCACACCGCATGTCTGCCATGCCTTGTGGCAAGAACTGGCTCCGGCTTTCGCCAAGCTGCTGGGCAGCACCACTGGCGATCTCGCAACAGCCGCCTGGCCCAAACATGACGAAAGCGCGCTGGTGCGCTCCGAGCTGGAGCTGGTGATACAGGTGAACGGCAAGCTGCGCGGCAAGATCACCGTACCGGCCGATGCCGACAATGCCGCCATCGAAGCAGCTGCTCTTGCCAATCCGGATGCGCAGCGCTTTATCGAAGGCAAGCCGCCCAAGAAAGTGATCGTGGTGAAAAACAAGCTTGTGAATATCGTGGTCTGAGGTGAGCGTGAAAAAACGTTTCCTGCACAACATCCTCCTGACAGGCCTGCTCATGGGCCTGACTGCCTGCGGCTTCCATCTGCGCGGCAGTTATCAGGTGCCGGACTTCCTGCATGAAGTCACGCTGCGCAATAGCGCGGCGGACAAGGATTTTGAAAAGGAAATGCGCCTTGCCTTGGAGCGCAGCAATATCCTGCCGGAAGGCGGCGAGGTGCTGCTGGATATCACACGCGAAAACATCACGCGCCAGACCTCCACTGTGGACAGCAGCGCCAAGGCCGCCGAATACACGCTGGTCTACACCGTGGAATACCGTGTGGGCACGGTGGATGGCAAAGTCTATGGCGACCGGCAAAACCTCATCCTGCGTCGCAGCTATCAGTACAGCACCACCAATGTCGTGGGTAAGAGTACGGAAGAAGAAACCCTGGTGCGCGAACTGCGCGTGGATGCCGCACAGCAGATCGTGCGCCAGCTCACCGCCATGAAATCCCTGCCGGTAGCGGACAAGGATGCGAAAAAGGCCGATGCTGAAAAAACTGAGAAAGCACCCGCAACCGAAGCTCCCGCAGCCGACAGCACACCGGTGAAGCCTGCCCCATGAAACTGCGACCGGACCAGCTAGCACGCCATGCCGGCGAGCCCCTGCGCCCGGTCTATGTTGTGCACGGCGATGAAATCCTCCTGCAACAGGAGGCCGCGGACACCCTGCGTCAGGCCGCCCGCAAGCAGGGCTTCAGCGAACGCGAGCTGCATCACGCCGAGCGTGGCGCCGACTGGAATGAATTACTGGCCAGCGCCAATAATCTGTCCCTCTTTGGTGATCGCAAACTGCTGGAAATCCGTTTCAGCGGCAAGCCGGATACCGCCGCTGCCGCTGCGCTGGAAAAATACGCGGCTGATCCTTCGCCCGACACACTACTGCTCCTGCTCCTGCCCAAGCTGGATGGCACAGCGCAAAAAGCCAAATGGTTTGTCGCCTGTGAAAGTGCCGGCGCCTCGGTGCAGCTGCCGCAGATAGATGCGCAGAGTATGCCGGACTGGCTGCGCAGCCGCCTGCAGCAAGCCGGGCTTTCCGGCGATGCCGAAACCTTTTCCCTGCTGCTTGAGCGTGTGGAAGGCAATCTGCTGGCGGCACAGCAGGAAGTGGAAAAACTGCGCCTGCTGAGTAATAACGGCGTGCTCACCGTGGATATCGTGCGCCAGGCTGTGGGTGATAGCGCGCGCTACAACGTCTACGACCTTGCCGATTGCGCCCTCGCCGGCGATGCCGAAAAAGCCGCACGCATGCTGGCCGGCCTGCGTGCCGAAGGGGAATCCGAATCCAGCATGCTCTGGGCCATAGGCAAGGATGCACGCACGCTGGCCGCCCTGCGCGAAGGCGTGGATGCCGGCCAGGCCATCAACGCCCTGCTGCAACAGAATGGCGTGTGGCAAAAACGCCAACCGCTTTTCCAGCGTGCCCTGCAACGCACCAGCCCGGCGCTGGCTCGCAGCATGGTGGCGGAAATTCTCGCCGTGGACCGCGCCATCAAGGGCCAGAGCGAAGAAAGTGCCTGGGATGTCTTGCTGCGCCTCACCATGGCTGTCGCCGGCCGTCCTCTTTTCGCAACAGCAGGCTGACCATGCCGGAACTTTCGCCGCGCGATGCCCTGCGTCGCCGCATACGTCTTGATGTGCTTTTCGACACTCTGGGCAATACCGCGCTCGTGCTCGGCCTCTGGGGCTGGTTCGGCGAAGTCGCCAGCTGGGCCGCCTGGCT
>JAVHYE010000008.1:26229-33732 GCA_031119295.1 Pedobacter sp.
GCTCCCTTGTCCTCACCGCCACAGCCCGGCATCATCGGTGACCTCACGCAGGTCACGCCATGAAAAACAAGAACGATACCTCCAGCATTTCCTTTACCGCGCACTACACCGGCTATGTCTGGCAGCATTACGGCCTCTCCGAACCGGCCTTTGCCACGGCCCAGGGCCGCACCTATTACGCCCTCTTGCGCCCCTTCGAATATCTCGCCCGCCACATCATAGGCAGTGATATCAAGACCACGCTGCTGCAACGCCATTTCCTCATCGACCGCGAGCTGGAAAAGCGTATTGCGGAAAATCCGCAGACCCAGGTGCTGGAAATTGCCTGCGGCCTGTCGCCGCGCGGCCACCGCTTTACACGCAAGCATCCCGAACTGGTTTATGTAGAAGCTGATCTGCCCGGCATGGTGACGCGCAAACGCGCACTTCTGAGCTCGCTTAATTCCCTGCATGCCCGTCATCGCATCACCATCTGCAATATCCTCGAAAACGGCAATGACAGCCTGGAGGCTGTGATAGCCCGTGAATTCGATCCGGCACTGCCGCTGATCATCATCACCGAAGGCCTGGTGAACTATTTCGATCTGCCCACCATCTCCGGCGTCTGGCAGCGCATGGCGGCCGTACTGAAAAAATTCCCGCAGGGGCTTTACCTCACGGACGTCTACCCTGAAGTACAGGAACACCGCTTTGCCGGCCTCATACGCGCTGCCAACCAAAGTCTGCGCGTGGCTTCGCGCAGCCGCTTTTCCCTGCACTTTCGTAATAGCCAGGAAATGGTGCAGCACTTAAGCACACTGGGATTTTCAGCCGTGACGGTTTTCAATCCGGACAAGGAAGCAAGCGCAGCACCTCGCGCCCAAGGCGGCGCCATCGTGCGCGTGATTGCAGCGGCCAGTTGATCAGATAAGGAAAATGAAAAAGCCCGCGCAAGCGGGCTTTTTCATGGCCGAGGAAAACTCAGCGGTAAATGGTACGGAGTTTCTGGTCCCCGCGCTCAGCAGCCTCAGGCGCGGCGACGGGATGGCGGAAAAAACCTTCGTCCGCCAAGAGGAGATTGAGCTCCTCGGCCATATCGAAGCTACCATGCTTGAAAAGGCAACGCATGGTGCCGTCCTGCTGCTCGAAGACCAGCATTTCTATGCGCAGGGCGGTGCCTTCGGGACAGAGAATGAGGTCACGCGCATGCTTTTCCAACGGCGAATCCGTGTGCTCGTACTCCATGACGCAGCCGAAGAAATTCATGTTTCGTATCTTCACCGGCATGTCGATGGACAGGGAGCCATCCACATGGGAGAAGCTGATGACACGGGCCTTGGGATTCACCGGCACCAGACGCGGCTCGCCACGGCGCTCCACAGCATGGCATTCCTCGCGCGTCAGCACTTCTATGCCCTTGATCGTGTGCAGGTCATCACCGCGCAGGAAGGCGGAGAACATGGCTACCGACTCATCGCGCTTTTCCAGCTGCGCCACGTGATCAGCACCCTTGATGAGGGCGAAGGTGGCATTGGAGCAACGCGCGGCGAACAAGGCGTTTTCATAGGGCAGCGTAAAGCTGTCGTACTCACCCGTCGCCACCAGTGTGTCGCAGTCCGGATAACCGAGGATGGACTCCACTTCCAGCAGGCGAGCGGCATTGATGCGGTAACGCTGCTGCTCGTTCTCGTGGAAGCTGCGCATCTGGCGATGGAAAAGCTTGCGCGTGATATCCGTGATTTCGGTTTCTTTCAGGCGGGCATGGTTGACGAGGTAGAGCACTACGGCCTGGCCGAACTCGTCGAGGCGGCCCTCATCCAGCACCTTGATGGATTCTTCCAGCAGCATGCGCCAGGACTTGCGCGGGCGAATGACGATGCCGGTGACAATCAGCTTGTGCATGAAAGTCGGGCGCTTGTAGGCATAGGTGGACGCCACCACCGAACCCAGCGAGAGGCCCATCAGCGAAACCTTGGGCAGCTCCATGCGCTGCGTCCACTGGAAGAGCAGGTCGGCCAGGTCTTCCATGCCGAGCTCGGGCGCCAGTTGGTCGTTATTTCCCAGTGAAGGCAGGTCCACGAGTATGACGGGAACGGCATTCAGCACCTGCTCCACGCAGTACTTGTAGGAATTGAAGTTCTGGAAAGCGCCACCCAGCACGATGAGGGGCTCTTTATGGGCATTCTCCGGCAGGCTGAAGGCAAGGTATTCCACACGCCACTTGCCGATAAAGGTCTGCTTGGGGTCCTGCTTGAGGGAAGAACGGTTATAGACCTCATACGATATGGTCATGTTTGCCCCCTGGGTTCATGGCTAAGGCCACTTGTTGTTGGTCTTGAAGGCTCCCGTCTTCCAGGACGACGAGCCAGTCGGCGGGCACTGGGCCAGCCTTGTTCTTTTTGTGGGGAATCGATGCTACCACCGGACCTCGACACTGCCCACTGATTCAAAAGCCCCCATCCGACCAAATCCGCCGCCCGGCCGCCAAGGCCTCCGGGACTAGTGTTTTCATGACGCGAAAGTGACGTAACGATTACTAACTTCTATTAAGAATAAGAAGATCATAAACAATTATTTTAAAATCTATCCCCCTTGCTCTAGCGTTTGCGACCTACCGGACACGGTCGTCATTCCTGCGCAAGGTCTCCCATGAAAACCCGCTTTCTTCTCCTGACAGCACTGCTTTCCAGCCTGGCGGCCGGCCTCCTGCATGCCGAAGAGCTGACTATAGGTTTCCAGAAGGCCTCGCTGAACCTCATCCTGCTGAAATCCAAGGGCACGCTGGAAAAGCGTCTGGGGCCGCAGGGCATCACGGTGAAATGGATAGATTTCCCGGCTGGCCCGCAGTTGCTGGAGGCCCTGAATGTGGGCTCGGTAGACTTCGCCATGACGGGCGACACGCCGCCCATCTTTGCCCAGGCTGCCGGCACCAGCCTCGTCTATATCGGCAATGAGCCGCCCAAGCCCAAGGTCTCCGCCATCCTGGTCGCCAAGGATTCTCCCCTGAAATCCCTGACGGACCTCAAGGGCAAGAAAGTCGCCTTCCAGAAAGGCTCCAGCGCCAACTACCTCGTCATCCAGGCCTTGGAATCTTCCGGCCTCAGCCTGAATGACATACAGCCGGTTTATCTGGCCCCGGCCGAAGCCCGCGCCGTTTTCGAAACCGGCAGCGTGGATGCCTGGGCCGTCTGGGAACCGTTTTATTCCGCTACAGAAAAAGCACTGGCAGCCCGCGCCCTCACCAATGGCGTCGGCCTGTCCAGCAACCCCACGTTCTATCTCGCCTCGAAAAAATTCTCTGAAAGCCAGCCCAAGGTCATTGCGGTGATTTTTGACGAGCTCTCCAAAAATGACGACTTCCTGCAAAAGGACCGCAAGGGCGCCGCAAAAATCCTTGGCGACTATGTCGGTATCAGCCCGGTCATTTTCGAAAACGTGCTGGAGCGTCTGCCCAGCGTGAAAGTGAATTATCTCGATGCTGAAACCATCGCCAGCCAGCAGCGCATTGCCGACACCTTTTTCCGCCTCGGCATCATCCCCAAGGCCGTCAAGGTCAGTGACATCGTCTGGCATCCCGAGACCAAAAAGATTTCCGCCAAATAAGAGCGGGCAAAGCTGCAAACATCCAGAAGGAGAATGGACATGCTGAAAAAGACACTGAGAAACACCCTGACTGCGCTGACCCTGACAGCAATTGCCGGCACGGCCATCGCTGCAGAAGAAGCCGTGCTGCGTATCGGCTACCAGAAATACGGCACGCTGGTTCTTCTGCGCGCCAAAGGCTCACTGGAGCCGCGTCTGGCCAAAGAAGGCGTGAAAGTACAGTGGACGGAATTTCCGGGCGGCCCGCAGCTGCTGGAAGGCCTCAATGTCGGCGGCATCGATTTCGGTGTGACCGGTGAAACCCCGCCTGTGTTCGCGCAAGCCGCCGGTGCTGATCTGGTTTATGTGGCCAATGAGCCGCCTGCTCCCACCAGCGAAGCCATCCTCGTTCCCAAGGATTCACCCATCAAGAAAGTTGCCGATCTCAAAGGCAAGAAAGTCGGCCTCAACAAGGGTTCCAATGTGCACTACCTGCTGGTGCGCGCCCTGGAAGAAGCCGGCCTCACTTATGCCGATATCCAGCCGGTTTTCCTCAATCCCGCTGATGGCCGTGCCGCTTTCCAGAACGGCAATCTGGATGCCTGGGTGATCTGGGACCCGTATCAGGCTGCTGCCGAAAAACAGCTGTCTGCACGCACCCTGCGTGATGGCAAGAATCTGGTGGACAACCACCAGTTCTATCTGGCGCGTCGCAACTATGCCGCGGCCAATCCCAGGATCGTGAAGATTCTGGTGGAAGAAATCCGCGGCGTGGGTGACTGGTCGAAAAAGAATCCGGCTGAAGTCACCAAGCAAGTCGCCCCACTGATCGGCCTGCCTGAAGACATTACCCGCATTGCTGTCGAGCGTCAGGGTTATGGCGTGGTGCCCATCAGCAAGCCAGTGATTGATGCCCAGCAGAAGATTGCCGACACCTTCTTCACCCTGAAGCTCATCCCCAAGCAGCTGAAGATTCAGGACGCGACCTTGTCAGTACCAGCAGTGCCAGCAGCAAAAACCGCCAGCAAATAAATCTGCATTCCACATCGTAATAGTTGAGAGAGCCACCATGAGTCTGAACATTTTCTGGTTCATTCCCACCCACGGCGACAGCCGTTATCTGGGCACCAGCGATGGTGCCCGGCAGGTCAGCGCCGAATACACGACACAGGTGGCGGTGGCGGCCGATACGCTGGGTTATGACGGCGTCCTGCTGCCCACAGGCCGCTCCTGCGAAGACCCCTGGGTGGTGGCCGCCAGCCTCATACCGGCTACACGTCGTTTGAAGTTTCTCGTCGCACTGCGTCCCGGCCTTGTGGCGCCCAGTGTGTCCGCACGTATGGCCGCGACCTTTGACCGTCTTTCCAAAGGCCGCCTGCTGGTGAATCTCGTCACCGGCGGCGACCTGCCGGAACTGGAAGGCGATGGCCTCTTCCTGAATCACGAAGAGCGCTACGAAGCCTCGGCAGAATTCCTGCGCATCTGGCGCGAAGTGATCAGCCGCAGCCATGACAGCGAGCCCTACGACTATCAGGGCAAACATCTGTCAGTGAAGGGCGCAAAACTGCTTTATCCGCCCGTGCAACGGCCTTATCCGCCGGTGTGGTTCGGTGGTTCTTCAGATGCGGCGCAGGATCTTGCTGCTGAGCAAGTGGACACCTATCTCACCTGGGGCGAGCCACCTGCCGATGTCGCCAAAAAAGTGGCGGCGGTTCGTGAAAAGGCTGAAGCCCAGGGCCGCAAGCTGACTTTCGGCATTCGTCTGCATGTGATCGTGCGTGAAACCGAAGAAAAAGCCTGGGCGGCGGCCGATGAACTCATCAGCCGTGTCGATGATGAAACCGTGGCACGTGCACAAGCGGCTTTCGCGCGCATGGACTCCGTGGGCCAGCAACGCATGGTCGCGCTGCATGCCAATGCCAAAGGGCGCTCACGTGCCGATCTCGAAGTCAGCCCCAATCTCTGGGCCGGTGTCGGCCTCGTGCGTGGGGGTGCCGGTACGGCACTTGTCGGCAGTCCGGAACAGGTGGCTGAGCGCATCAAGGAATATTCCGATATCGGCATAGACACCTTCATCTTCTCCGGCTACCCGCATCTGGAAGAAGCCTATCGTTTTGCCGAACTGGTTTTCCCACTGCTGCCGCGCAATGTGCAGGAAAAACTGCCGGGCCAGACGCTCTCGGGCCCCTTCGGCGAAATCGTCGCCAATCATTTCGTGCCCCGCGTTTCAGCCAGCTGAAACGCGGCCGCACTCTTTTTTAAAGACCATTAGCCATTAGGAAGAAAAAAATGAAATCCCTGTTCTCCCGTCGTCATTTTCTGAAGGCCGGCACCGCCGTCCTGCTTGCTTCTGCACTAGGCAGCAGCCTTGTTCATGCGGCCGACGAAAAAGTCGTGCGTATCGGTTTCCAGAAATCCTCTGCCCTCATCACCCTGCTGAAATCCCAGGGCACGCTGGAAAAGAAACTGGCTCCGCTGGGCTACACCGTGAGCTGGCATGAATTCACCAGCGGCCTGCCGCTGCTGGAATCGCTGAATGTGGGCAATATCGACTTCAGCGCCGATGTGGCCGACACCGTGCCGGTGTTTGCACTCGCTGCCGGTGCCGATCTGGTTTTCGTCGCCAAGGAAACACCTTCGCCCACGGCGCAGGCCCTCCTCGTGCCGCAGGATTCTCCCATCAAGACCGTGGCCGACCTCAAGGGCAAGCGCGTCGGCGTGGCAAAAGCGGCTGGCTCGCACTACCTGCTGCTGGCGGCATTGGCCAAGAGCGGTCTCGGTGCCAAGGACATTACGCCAGCTTATCTCTCACCCGCTGATGGCCGTGCCGCCTTCACCAAAGGTTCGATTGATGCCTGGGTGGTGTGGGACCCGTTTGTTGCCGCCGTACAAAGCCAGTCGCAAGTACGTGTGATTACCGATGGCAGCAACGGCTTGGCCAGCTATCAGCGCTATTACCTCGCTTCTGCACCTTTCGTGAAGGCCAATCCGAAGGTCATCAAGCTTGTTTACGGCGAGCTGCAGGAAGCCGGCAAATGGGTGAAGAAAAACCCGGCAGAAGCCGCTGCCATTCTTGCGCCTGCCTGGGGCCTGGATACCGCCACCGTGGAAAAAGCCAATGCGCGTCGCAGCTATGACGTGCGTCCGGTCGACAAGGCCGCCCTGCAGGAAGCGCAACAGATTGCCGATGTTTTCTTCAAGGAAGAGCTCTTGCCCAAGCAGGTGAATGTGCTGGGTGCAACGGTGTGGAAGCCCTGACAGGGCTGCGCGGAAATATTGCTCATGAGTCATTCCCTGCACAGCACAGTGTCTGCCGGACCCGCAAAGGGTGAGGCAGACACTGTCGCCTTACCTGTCCTGCATACACTGACGCGCGCTGAACAACGCGATGTCGTGGAAAAAGTGGCAGCCGAATTGGCGGCCACCGCTGTTGCTCGCGACAAACAAGGCGGGACTGCACTGGAGCAACGCCAGCTCCTGCGTGACAGCGGCCTGCTCACACTGTCCGTGCCAAAAGAATTCGGCGGACAGGGCTGGGCCTGGCCGGATATCTATCCGGCCATACGCCGCCTCACCGAAGCCGACAGTTCACTGGGCCATCTTTTTGCCTTCCAGCATCTGCAAGTGGCCAGCGTTCTGCTTTACGGCAGCAGCGAACAAAAGCGCGAGCTGCTGACGCAAACCGTGCAGAAGAATTGGTTCTGGGGCAATGCCACCAATGGTCGCGATCCGCGCCTCACCCTGCGTCGCGAGGGAGACGGTTTCGAGCTGGATGGTGTGAAATCGTTTTGCTCCGGCGCTGCCGATGCCGATGCCTATGTGCTGACCGCGCCCGTGCCCAGCAAACCGGGCGGGCCGGTGGATGATCGTCTTTTCATTGCACTGCCGGGCGGACGTGCCGGCCTGCGTGTGGACAGCGATTGGGATGCCATAGGCCAGCGT
>JAVHYE010000142.1 GCA_031119295.1 Pedobacter sp.
TGGCCTATATCAGCCGGATTTTCACGCTGGAGCCCGGTGATGTGGTGATGACGGGTACGCCCGAGGGTGTGGCAGCACTGCAGCGTGACGACAAGCTGAAGCTGGAAATGCCGGGACTGAGTTTGAGCAGTCAGGTGCTTTAAGGCGCGAACAAGAAGAGAAAAAGAAAAGCCGGCATATGCCGGCTTTTCTTTGGCGGAAACATCAGCTCAAACACTATTACTCACCAGCTCGCGCTGGCCCAGAATCGCGTAATTCAGACCTTGTGTGAGCAGATCAGCATGTTGCTTGCCATCAAGGCGGCCTATGGCCTCGTTATAACTGGGCAGATAACGCAGTCGGCCAGGCAGGCGGGGGTAAACCATCTTCACCAGTTTCAGGCCGCGCTCATAACGGCGCAGATTGTCGGTAGTGGCTTCGGGCAGGCCGAATTCCGTGCGCAAGCGCGGCGCCAGCATGAAGGCGGTCATGAGTTGCAGCCATTTCAGCGCCGGCTTCAGCGGGCCACCGAAATTGAAAATCATGTCGCCCATCTCGCGGCCCTTGCTGCGCACGGTGATTTCCGGTGAGTTGTACATGTGCTCCATGTATTCCTGGAAGGCGGCCCAGTCCAGGGGGATGGCTGATTCGGGAATGCCGAAAAGATGCGCGAAGAGTTTGGTCTCCTGGTAGTACTGTTCCTTTTCCTGCAGGGAGAGTGGCGGGAAGACCAGTTCATACATGCGCAGCTGGGTATCCCAGAGCGTGGCATGTACCCAGAGCATGGCGTCTATGGCATTGGCCTGATAATAGGAATCCTTGGCAAAGGCACCGGAGTTTTCGGCCACACTGCCTTTGATATAGCCATGTATGCGATGCACATTTTCCGCCACGGCGCGCACCTGCCGTGTATTGCCGAAAACCATGGAAAAGACATTGATGAAAGTGCGGCGGCCGCGACCCAGCGGGTCGTTACGTGTTTGCGAATGCTGGTCTATGGCATTGGCTATCCAGGGGTGGGCCAGCTGCAGGAGCACGGCGCGGCCGGCGCCTAAAAAGCTGATGGATTCACGCCCCACTTTCCACATCATGGAGCCGGGGCCGTAAATGCCGGCCTGCGGGTTGTCGGCGGCGTCCAATGCAATCTCCAGCCACTGCTGGAAATTCTTGTCGTCGATAAAGTTCCTGTCTTTTGCCGTGCTGGCCGTTTTATCGGTTTTGGTTTTTTTACTTGTGTTGATGGACGTCATGCTTGCCCCCTTCTTGTTGGTGCTGCCGCGACTGGTGGTTCACAGCAACAGACTGGGGCAGAATCAAAAGGCGCGATTTGATCTGGATCAAATCGCGAGGGCGGAAATTGTCAGACAGAAAAGCGCTTGGTGGCGGGCTTAGCTGCCCCAGCTGTCCTTGAATTTATGGATTTGTCGCCGCTCTTTTTTATTGGGGCGATGATCGGGATGTGCGAGGTTGTCGGTCTTGCGCTCTTGCTGGCGCAGCGCTCGTGCTTCTGCACTCTCTGCGGTTTCCTCATAAAGCGCTTGTGCCACGCTGGCAGGCCCACGCACTTCCGATAGTGCTTTCACGACAACCGTTTTTTCGTCAAAACCCTGGCGTATGGTGAAGACCATGCCGGTATGCACTTCCTTGCTGACTTTCACGCGTTGGCCTTCGCAATGTACCTTGCCGCCTTCAATGGCTTCCTTGGCCTGCGAGCGCGTTTTGAAAAAGCGTGCCGCCCATAACCATTTGTCTATGCGTACGCGTTCGTTTTCAGTGCTCATGCTGTTTTCGAGCGGCGAGAAGGAATGGGCATGATGTCGTCAAAGTGATGCAGCATGGTGAAGCTCAGGCCTTCGCGCGGCGGGCGCTGGCTGTCGGGTTGGGCGATGGTGAGCAGCTGTCCGATGCCGAAGGCATGTGCCGCTTTCAGCACGGATTCGCTGTCATCAATGAAGAGGGCATTTTCGGCGGTGAAATGTTCGCGCGCCTGCAGCGCGGGCCAGAAGGCAGAAGATTCCTTGGGCTCGCGGAAATCGTGGGAGCAGATGATGCGCTCGCAATATTGCGAAAGCGGCGAGCGTGCGAGTTTCAGCGAGAGGCTTTTGTGATGGGCATTGGTGACCAGCCAGGCGCGACGGCCGCTGTCGACGATGGCCTGCAGGAATTCGAAAGCGCCCGGTCGCGGGGCTATGAGGTCGGCGACTTCATGCTTGATCTGGCCTATGTCCAGATCCAGTTCCGCGCTCCAGAAATCCACGCAATACCAGTTGAGCTTGCCCTGCTCACGGCCGAAGCGGCTGACCAGTTCGGCGCGTGCATCGGCCTCGGGTAGGCCGTTCTTGCGGGCATAGACCGATGGCAGGTGATGCAGCCAGAAATGATTGTCGAAATAGAGGTCCAGCAGCGTACCATCCATGTCCAGAAGCACAGTGTCGATACGGTTCCAGTCTACTAAGGGCGCTACAGGTGTCGGCATAATCCGGGTTTCAGCAAGCGTTTGATTTGGTGCCGAGTATGGCAAAGCTGCCGCAGATTCTGAAGAAAAGCATTGTCGCCAAAAGCCGCTTCTTTACCGTGGAAGAGCTGGAGCTGCGTTTCTCCAATGGCGTGGAACGCCGTTATGAACGCTTGCGCACGCCGCCGCACCAGGCGGTGATGGTGGTGGCCCTCCAGGATGAGGATACGGTGCTCATGATTCAGGAATACGGTGCCGGTCTCGAGGCCTATACGCTGGGCCTGCCCAAGGGGGCGCTGGAGATGGGCGAGACGCTGGAGCAGGGGGCCAATCGCGAGCTGCAGGAAGAAACCGGCCACGGTGCCCACAAGCTTACCGTGCTGAAAGAACTCACGCTGTCGCCCAGCTATATGAGTTCGCGTCTGACCGTGGTGCTGGCCGAAGAGCTTTATGAGTCGCGTCTGGAGGGTGATGAGCCTGAGCCCATAGAGGTCTTGCCCATGAAGCTTTCCGAGCTGGATGACTGGGTCTGGCGTGAGGAGCTCAGCGAAGCACGCTCGATTGCTGCACTGTATCTCGTGCGCGACATCCTGCGTGCACGCGGGGAGGCCGGTGATGTCTGAGTCATGGGCGGCATTATTGCCGGCCGTAGTGGCGCTGGCGGAAAAGGCCGGTCGTGACATCATGGCCATTTACCGTGATGAATCGCGCTGGGATGTGCAGCACAAGGAAGACAGCTCGCCGCTGACCGCGGCTGATCTTGCCTCGAATCGTGTGCTGGTGCCGGGGCTGCATGCCCTCACACCGGATATTCCGGTGATTTCCGAAGAGTGTGATGAAAGCAATTTTGCCGATCGGTTGTCATGGCCGCGTTGCTGGCTGGTGGATCCACTGGATGGCACCAAGGAATTCATCGCACGCAATGATGAGTTCAGCATCAATATCGCACTGGTGGAAAATCATGAGGCGGTGCTGGGTGTGGTGTATTCACCGGTAACGCAGATTGCTTATATGGCGGCGCGTGGTGCCGGCGCTTTCCGGCAGAAAGACGGCGTCAGCACTCCGCTGCATGCTGCAAGATTTCCGCAGGCCGGAGAGGCTTATCGTGTGGTTGCCAGCCGCCGTCATCGCGGTGCACGTGATCTGGCGTTTTGCGAAAACGTCAGTCGCAATATGGGGCCGGTAGAGTTGGCGCTGGCGGGTTCGGCGTTCAAGATCTGCGCGGTGGCCGAAGGCGAGGCGCATGCCTATCCGCGCTTCGGTCCCACCATGGAATGGGATACGGCCGCAGGACAGGTCGTGGTGGAAGAAGCCGGTGGTGCGCTGGTAGACGCCAAAGGCAGGCCCTTCCGTTACAACCAGCGCGCTACCTTGCTGAATGGCAGCTTTCTGGTGGCGGGCAATAATCTCCCGGCCTGGTTGCCGGCTTGGCAGACGGCAGAGAAATTACCTCCCCTGCGTTAAGGCCGGATTCATTCCGCGAATTTGTCCACGGGTACTTTCTTCACGGGCGCGGCTTCGCCATTCAACCATTCCACCTTGTAGCTGGACTGGGCATGTTCACTCAGTACCGGCTTCAGCCATTTCAGGATATCCAGTGCTGTCTCGGCAAATTGCCAGGGCGGATTCACGATGATCATGCCCGTGCCATTGAGGCCCAGCTGATTATCGGGCGGCAGCACGCACAATTCCGTGGTCAGGATTTTCGGAATGCCGGTATTGCGCAGGCGGCGATAGAAACGCGTGATGGCGTGATGATCCTTGATGGGGAACCAGATGGCATACATGCCGGTGGGCCACTTGCTGTGGGCCTTCTTCAATAGCTCCACCACCGGCGCGTAATCATCGCGCTCTTCCTCGTAGGGCGGATCAATCAGCACGAGACCACGTTTTTCTTTCGGCGGAATCAGCGCGGCCAGTCCTTCATAGGCATTGCGCTCATGAATGGAGGTATTGTCGCGGCGCGAAAAAAACTGGCGCAAGGTGCCGGCATCTTCCGGGTGCAACTCCATGAGCACGGCGCGATCCTGCGGGCGCATGGCCTGCAGGGCCAGCCAGGGTGAACCCGGATACCAGAAGCCGCCACGCTCGGCTTGCAGGGCCGTGACGGCCTTTTGATAATCGTTGACCAGTGCCGGCATGCCGGTGGCATCGGCAGCCTTGATGCGGCTCAGGCCGGTCTTGAACTCCAGAGTACGTTGCGCCGCACTGGCACCCAGATCATAAATGCCTATGCCGGCATGCGTGTCGATATAGCAAAAGGGCGTGTCCTTGCGCCGCAGGCTGTCCAGCAGGCCCAGCAAGAGGACATGCTTGACCACATCGGCAAAATTGCCGGCGTGGAAGTGGTGGCGATAATTCATGATTAGGACCCAGGCCCGGACGGACGGTGCGGAATGAGCGCGAATGATAATCCCTGAGGGCGAAAACACCATGCCGGACTTCCCGGCGGCGGACTGGAGCTCGCTGGTCGATCTGCTGGCGGTGCAGGGCCATGCCGTGTTGCCGGCCGCCCTGCCGGCTGCCTCCTGGATAGCCCTGCAGGCAGAGGCGCGACAGCTGCTGGGGCAGGGTGCGTTTGCGCCGGCCCGCATAGGTCGCGGTGACAGTCTGCATCGTGAAAGCAGTGTGCGTGGTGATGGCCTGTGCTGGCTGGAGCCGGGTCTGGCCGCAGGTTCAGCCTATCTGCGCTGGATGGAGGGCTTGCGTCTTGCCCTCAATCGCGAGCTCTTTCTCGGGCTGGATGAATTCGAAGCGCATTATGCGCACTATCCGGTGGGCGCTTTTTATCGTCGCCATGTGGACCGGCATCGCGACTCCAATGCGCGTGTGATTTCTTCCGTTTTCTATCTCAATGCCCATTGGCGCGAGGAAGAAGGTGGTGAGTTGTTGATGCAGGACGAGGCAGGAGAAGTCTTGTTTGCCCAGCCGCCGCGTGGCGGGACGCTGGTCCTGTTCAAGAGTGCGGATATGCCCCATGAGGTGTTGCCAGCCACGCGTGAGCGCTGGAGCATTGCGGGCTGGTTCCGTACGCGTAGCTGATTTTCCGCAGCGGCCCGGATCAGAATTGCCCGGTGCGCAGCAAGACCAGGGTGCAGGCTTCTTCCACGGCAATGCCGGCTTTCTCCAGCTCATTTTCCAGCGCCGGATTTTCTGCGCCCGGATTGAAAATCACGCGGCGCGGTTTCAGCGCCAGCAGGCCGGGCAGCAGTGGATCGGAGTGGGCAGGACTGACATAGACGGTGACGGTGTCCACGCCTGCTGGCAGCTCTTCCACGTGAGCGATGACGGGCAGACCTTCGATTTCCTTTTGCGCCGGATTGACCGGCAGCACTTTGTGTCCGTATTCGCCCAGCATGCGTATGGCCTTGTTGCTGTAGCGTTCAGGCTTGGGGCTGGCGCCCAGCACGGCAACGGTTTCACTCATGAGATCACTCCATCCGGAAAACGGCTGTCCCCTTCATATGGGGGCGAATTCCCGCATTCACACCCATTTGCTGAGGCAGGTGTGCAGGTCTTCGTATTTGATGGGCTTGGCGAGGAAGTCGCTCATGCCGGCGGCGCGACAATCCTGGCGATCGGAGTCGCGATTATTGGCGGTGAGCGCGATGATGGGCGTTTCCGAATAGCCTTGTGCGCGCAAGCGGCGCGTGGCCGTGATGCCATCCATTTCCGGCATCTGCACATCCATGAGGATGACGTCGTAAGGCAGCTGCGACACCATGACCAGCGCTTCCAGGCCATTGCCGGCCATATCGACACGGCAGCCCATTTTTTCCAGCATGCGCGCCGCGACTTTCTGGTTGACGGCATTGTCCTCGGCGAGCAGCACGCGTATGCCCTTGCGCAATTCCGGCAGGGCGCGGCCGCGGGCATGATGCGAAACCAGGGTCTGACGTGTGACCACGCCATCGTGATCACCGGTAGCAATGATATTGATGGCGCTGATGATCCAGCTTATGCGGGCAGGCTTGGGCAGATAGCCGGCCACGCCATTGGCGCGGCAGAAAGCATGATCATTTCTTTCCGGCCGCGATGACAGCAGGATGAGCACGGCTTCCTGCATGCCGGGCTGTTCGCGCAAGGCGCGTATCAGGTCGTCAGCATTGCCATCAGGCAATTCGGCATCCAGCAGGACAAAGCGCGGCGCCAGTTCGCGCACGGCGGCAACCGCTTCGGCAATGCTGCCGGCGCCGGTGACACCGAGGCCGATACGTCCCAGGCCTTTCACCAGCAATTCACGATTGGGGGCGACATCGTCAATCACCAGCACCGGGGCATTGCGCAGTGCCGGCAATATCACCGGCAGCAATTGCTGTTCGGCATGCGGGTCCAGACTCATCCAGAAGGTGGCGCGGAAGGTGGAGCCATGACCGGGTGTGCTGCTCATGCTGACTTCGCCGCCCATACGCTCCACCAGCGCCTTGCAGATGGCAAGGCCGAGGCCGGTGCCACCAAAGCGGCGCGTGGTGGTGGTATCGGCCTGGGCGAATTTCTGGAAAAGCAGTTCCTGTTTTTCTGCGCTGATGCCTATGCCGCTATCGGCGACGGCCAATTCAAATAGTGATGCGCCGCGGCCAGCTTCGCGGGCGCGCAGGCTGACGCTGATGCCACCTTTCTCGGTGAATTTCAGGGCATTGCTCAGATAGTTGAGCAGGATCTGCCGGAAACGGCCGGCATCGCCTATGACCTGGAAGGGCGTGTGCGGGTCAAGATTGATGCGCAGCGAAAGATTCTTTTCACGTATCTGCGGCAGCAGCAGCTCGCAGGTTTCATCCACGGCTACTTGCAGATCGAAAGGCGCTTCTTCAAAAGAAAGTTTGCCCGCTTCGATTTTCGAGAAATCGAGAATGTCGTTGATGATGGTGAGCAGGGCCTGGCCGGAGTGCTGGATGGTGTTGAGATATTCGCGCTGCTCGGTATCGAGTTTTGTATTGCCCAATAGTTGCGCCATGCCCAGCACACCATTCATGGGCGTACGGATTTCATGGCTCATGGTGGCGAGGAATTCGCTTTTCTCGCGCGTGGCGGCTTCGGCGGCATCACGTGCCTGTATCAGGGTGAGTTCGTTGAGCTTGTGCGCAGACAGATCGCTGATGGTGGAAAGGAAATGCGGTTCGCCATCGATTTCAAGGCTGGTGGTGCGCACTTCGCAGGGGAAGGTGCCGCCATCGGAAAGGCGCTGGAAGGTCCATTCATAATGCTGCGGACCTTCGGTGATGGCGCGCTGCATGACCTCCTGGATGACGGGGCGCGAGAGGCTGCCATCGGGTTGCACCAGCGGTGAGATCACGCCCAGGCTGGCGTGTTGCAGGGCAGCGA
>JAVHYE010000143.1 GCA_031119295.1 Pedobacter sp.
CAAGAGCTGGGGCGTGCAGAATGTGGGCGAGGGCGACGAGATTGTGGTCTCCAATCTCGAGCATCACGCCAACATCGTGCCCTGGCAGCAGCTTGCTGCCTCGAAAGGCGCAAAGCTGCGTGTGATTCCAGTGGACGATACGGGTCAGATCCTGCTCGACGAATACCGCAAGCTGCTTAACGACCGCACCAAGATCGTGGCGGTGACGCAGGTTTCCAATGCGCTGGGTACGGTCACGCCGATCAAGCAGATTGTGGAAATGGCGCATAGCGTCGGCGCGAAGACGCTGGTCGATGGTGCCCAGTCCGTCTCGCATATGCGTGTGAATGTGCAGGCTATCGACGCTGATTTCTTTGTCTTCTCCGGACACAAGATTTTCGGCCCGACCGGCATCGGTGTGGTGTATGGCAAGAAAGCCATTCTCGACAATATGCCGCCCTGGCAGGGTGGCGGAAACATGATCGCGGATGTGACTTTCGAGAAGACGGTCTATCACGGCGCGCCGGCACGTTTCGAAGCTGGTACTGGCAATATCGCAGATGCGGTGGGCCTGGGCGCTGCGCTGGACTATGTCGATCGTATCGGCATGGAAAACATTGCACGCTACGAGCACGACCTGCTGGTGTATGCCACGGAAGGACTGAAATCCGTCTCTGGTCTGCGCCAGATCGGTACGGCGGCAGAAAAAGCCAGTGTGCTGTCCTTCGTACTCGAGGGCTATCGCACAGAAGAGGTCGGCAAGGCGCTGAACAACGAAGGTATTGCCGTACGCTCCGGTCATCACTGCGCGCAGCCCATCCTGCGTCGCTTTGGTGTTGAAGCCACCGTGCGTCCTTCGCTGGCCTTCTACAACACCTGCGAAGAAGTGGACAAGCTGGTGTCAGTGCTGCACAGGCTGCGTGCCGGGCGTTGCAACAGCTCGCGCTGATTTGTCTGCGTCAAAATAAAAAAGGGCCGAAAGGCCCTTTTTTATTGCCTGGCCTCAGGTCTTGCTGGTGGCGATGGGTGTACCGGTCTTCAAGGTCAGCGTTACCGGCGTCTTTTCGGAAATTTCCAGCAAACGTCCCCACTGCTCATCTGTAAGCGCTGCATCACTGGAGAGGCGGCGCTCGATACGCGACTCTCCTTCCTTGTTCTTGAAAAACTCCAGCTCGACTTTTATCTGGCCGATATTCCAGCCCTTGCGCTCGGCATACATGCGCAGGGTGATGGCGGTGCAGGCACCAAGGCCACTCAGGATGTAATCGTAAGGCGCAGGGCCGGCATCACGACCGCCAGCATGTTCGGGCTCGTCGGCCACCAGCGTGTGGCGACCGGTGCTGATGTCGTGACGGTAATTCTCGTTTCCGGAAACTACGCTGGCGCTGGCAATCGCTTTCATCAAAATTTCCTCAGTTCTTTATCTTGTAGCCGGTCTTGAAAATCCAGGCGATAGCAATCAGGCAGACCGTCATGAAGAGCAGGATCATGGCGGCACTCACGCCCACGCTGACATCGGCCGAGCCGTAGAAACTCCAGCGGAAGGCGCTGACCAGATAGACCACGGGATTGAACAGCGACAGCGTCTGCCAGAAAGGCGGCAGCATATTGATGGAATAGAAGCTGCCGCCGAGGAAAGTCAGCGGGGTCACTATCATCAGCGGAATGATCTGCAGCTTTTCAAAGCTGTCCGCCCAGATGCCGATCAGGAAACCGAAAAGACTGAAGGTGATAGCGGTGAGCGTAAGGAAAAACAGCATCCATAAAGGGTGCAGGATTTCATAGGCAACAAAGAAGCGAGCGGTGATGAGCATGAGTATGCCCAGTATCAGCGATTTGCTGGCCGCAGCACCCACATAGCCCAGTATCACTTCGGCAGCTGATACCGGAGCAGACAGCAGCTCGTAAATCGTGCCCGACCATTTCGGCATATAGATGCCGAAGCTGGCATTGGAAATGCTCTCGGTCAGCATGGACAACATGATGAGGCCCGGGATGATGAAAGCCCCGTAGCTCACGCCGTCTATGGAGTTCATATGCGAGCCTATGGCCGCGCCGAAAACCACGAAGTAGAGCGAGGTGGAAAGCACGGGCGAGGCAATGCTTTGCGCCAGGGTGCGGAAGGTGCGTGCCATCTCGAAGCGGTAGATGGCGCGTACGGCGTAGATATTCAGGCTCATGCGCGGCTCCTGACGAGGCTGACGAAAATGTCTTCCAGTGAGCTCTGGCTGGACTCCAGGTCTTTCCAGGCGATACTGCTGGCGTCCAGTTTTTTCAGCAGATCGGCAATGCCGGTGTCTTCGCTTTGCGCATCGAAGGTGTAGACGAGGTGCATGCCGTCCGGACTCAGCTCCACTTTCTGGTCCATCAGTTCCCCAGGCACACCAGCCAATGGCTGCTTGAGATGCACGGTAAGCTGTTTCTTGCCCAGCTTGCGCATCAGGGTGTTCTTGTCTTCAACAAGGATGAGCTCGCCCTTGCTGATCACACCTATGCGGTCGGCCATTTCCTCGGCTTCTTCGATGTAATGCGTGGTGAGGATGATGGTGACGCCTTCCTCGCGCAGCTTGCGGACCAGCTGCCACATATCGTGACGAAGCTCTACGTCCACGCCGGCACTGGGTTCGTCGAGGAAGAGGATGTTGGGTTCGTGCGAAAGTGCCTTGGCGATCATGACGCGGCGTTTCATGCCGCCGGACAGCGTCATGATCTTGGCGTCCTTTTTGTCCCAGAGCGAAAGATCACGCAGGATTTTTTCTATCAGGGCCGGATTCGCCGGCTTGCCGAAAAGGCCGCGACTGAGACTGACCGAAGCCCACACCGTTTCAAAGGCATCGGTGGTGAGCTCCTGCGGCACCAGGCCGATTTTCTGCCGCGCCGGGCGATAGTCTTTAGCGATGTCGTGGCCATCCGCCGTGATGCGGCCGCTAGTGGCATTGACGATGCCGCAGACGATGGAAATCAGCGTGGTCTTGCCGGCGCCATTGGGGCCGAGCAAGGCGAAGATTTCGCCGCGTTTGATATCGAGATTGATGTGCTTGAGGGCGGCATGACCGGAGGCATAAGTCTTGGTCAGGTCCTGCACGGAAATGATGGCGTCCACATATTCTCCTGCGTAGGGATATCCGGCTCATCGCGGATGAGGAACCGCGCGAGTGTAGCGTGAGAGCTGCTTGATGGTGAGACGCTGTCAGGCTCTTGCCAGTTTTGTGCAGCCGGCTTCTCAGTCCAGCCGGATTTCTTCCGCCAGCTCGCGGAAGAGGGTGCTGACACGGCGCAGATGGCGCGACTCCGGATGCGTGAGCAACCAGAGGTCGCTATTGCATTCGGGCAGGCTGTCGCTGAGGGCAACCAGACCGTCGTAAGGCTTGATGAGGAAGGTGGGCAGGATGGCGACGCCCAGACCGGCACGCACGCTGTCGGTGGCGCTGAGGATGCTGTTGCAGCGAAAGCGCGGTTTCACCCTGGGCAGGTTTTTCTGCCGCCATTTCACGGAGGGGTGTTCGGGCACGAAATCGTCCACGGCTATCCACTGGTGCTGGTCCAGCGCCAGCCCGGCCTCGTGGGCTTTGAGATAGAGCGGCGCGGCAAAGACGGCGTATTGCATGACGCCCAGCTTGCGGCCCACCAGATGTTCGGGCGGTTTGCGGCTGGCGCGCAGGGCGAGATCGGCCTCGCGGCGGCTGAGATTGGCAATCTGGTTGGTGGCAGAAAGCTCGAAGTCCAGACCGGGATGGCGTGCCGCCACCTTGTGCAGGGCGGGCAGCAGCAGACCGGAAAGCAGGCTGTCGGTCGTGGTCATGCGCACGGTGCCGCTGACCTTGCCCTCGCAGCCGGCCATGGCGCTGCGGGCCGCTTCCAGCTCTACCTCCATGCGCTCAGCATGTCGTGCCAGAGTAAGCGCCTGCTCACCCGGCAGATAGCCGGAACGCGAGCGTTCGAAGAGCGGCTCGCCCAGATGCTTTTCCAGTTTCTGCAGGGCGCGGAAGACGGTGGAGCTGTCCACCTCCAGATGCCGGGAAGCCTCGGCCAGGGTGCCGCCACGGACCAGAGCCAGTATCAGGTCAAGGTCGGCGGGGCTGAGGCGGTATTGCGTTTGCGCAATCATGTCCTGTGTTCCTGCATATTTTCATTGCAGAAATGGAATCCTAGAGTGCGCTCACCGTCAACGCCCAAGGCAGTGCTTCCAATCCCGGGCTAGCCTCACGCGCTGACATCATCCCTCTCTCAAGGAGCGTCCCCATGAAACTTTATTACTCCTCCGGCGCCTGCTCGCTGGCTCCCCATATCGCCGCACGCGAAGCCGGTGTGGCTTTCAGTCTGGTCAAGGTCGACCTCACCACGCACAAGCTGGTGGAGGGCGGTGCCGATTACTACGCCATCAGTCCGCGTGGTTATGTGCCCTTGCTGGAGTTCGACGACGGCTCCCGTCATACCGAAGCGGCGGCCTTGCTGCAGTATCTGGGTGACCAGGACAAGGATCATGTCTTGCTGCCGGCCTATGGCAGCAAGGAGCGCCTGACCGTCATCGAGTGGCTGACTTATGTCAGTACCGAGCTGCACAAAGGTTTTGCGCCCCTGTGGAAAAAGGAAACGCCGGAAGCCATGCGCCAGATTGTGCGCGACAATCTCGCCAAACGCTTTGCCGAAGTCGACGCTGTGCTGGAAAAGAATGCTTTCCTCACTGGTGCGAACTTTACGGTGGCGGATGCTTACGCCTTCACCATTATCAACTGGACCAATTTCCTGGGCTTGAGTCTCAATGCCTATCCGCATCTGCAGGCCTATATGGCACGCGTGGCGGCCCGCCCTGCGGTGCAGGAAGCACTGCGTGCCGAAGGTCTTGCGAAGTAAGTCGCATTGATAAAAAGGCGTCACACGGCAGCAACACGGGGCCTGTTGCTGTCGTGCTAGGGTGACGGCATTCACCCTGGATATTCATGGAGGAGTCATGCTTGGCAAGGATATGAAGAGTGCCACTTTTATTCTGGTGACTGGTGCACTGCTCGTGGGTCTGTCGGCTTGCAGCAAAAAGGATGAAGCGCCGCCGGCGGCACAGGAAGATGCAGTGACAGCTGCTCAATACCCTGATGCAGCGGCGCCTTTGAATTGCCATCCGCAATTGCAGAAGCTGGTGGATGCGCTGCCGGGCAAGGCAGAAATCGAGGGCCAGAAAATCACCGGTCGTGAATGCCGCAGCGGCATGGCTTCCATCACCTATGGCAATGGCGAACCGGTGCTGGTGAGTTATGAGCTCACGGCCCTGCAGTATGCGGAAACCGATCTGGAGCCGCTGGGCCAGAAGGGTGGACAGGAGCTGCTGGATAATCTGCGCAAGACCATGGAAACGAAAATCGTGGTCAGCGAGAGCCTGCTCAAGGGTGCAAAAGCCACGGCGGGTGATGCCAGTGTGGATGTGATGAAGCCGGAAGAGCGCCTGCAACTACCACGCGAAATCACACTGCCCAATGGCGCCAAAGCCATGATCAGTACACAGGATGGCAATGACTGGGAGCTGGATGCCGTGATGAGCGAGCGCCATATGCTGGTGATGCACTGGCTGAACAACAGCAAGCCGGCGAGCACGGATGAGGCGGCGGCGGCTTTTGCGCGTCTTGCCAAGGAAGTGCAGTTCGAAAAGCTGAAATAAGCGCAGGCGCAATATGAAATGGCGGGATATCCCGCCTTTTCTTTTTTCTCAGTCGCGCTTTTTCCGTAGTGGCAGGGAAAGACGATCTGCATGCGCGGGCGTGATGCCCTGATAGCGGGCGATGATGCCGGGCAGTTCGCTGGCAAGGTCCCCGCTGGGAGTGACTGTGCCCAAGATGCGGGTTTCGCGGCGGCCGTAATCAAAAGCCACGAGCAAGATGGGGACGCCAGCGCGTTGCGCTATCCAGTAAAAGCCGCTTTTCCATTCTTCGGCGGCATGGCGTGTGCCTTCCGGAGCAATGGCCAGCAGCAGCTTTTCCTTTTCAGCAAATTTGCCGGCGGAGAAGCCGACCAGATCAACGCTGTCTTCACGATTGACGGGCAGGGCGCCGAACCAGCGCATGAGGCCGCCCCATGGCCCGCGGAAGGCGCTGTGCTTCACGAAGAAGGAAATGCGCAGACCCAGCGCCAGCATGCTGGCGACGGTGACAAGTCCGTCGTAATTGGAGGTGTGGGGTGCAATGATGATGACGGCCTGGCGCGTATCCGGCAGGGTACCGCTGATGCGCCAGCGCATCAGCCAGAGCAGGAAAAGACCGAGGGCGCGACTGAAGGCATTGCCGCGTTGTGGCAGGGCGGCAGGAACGGGAATCAGGCGTGATGACATGAGGCAGCAGCAGTGATGAAGCGGGTGGCGATTTTACCAGCTGCCTGAGGCGCCACCACCACCAAATCCGCCACCGCCGCCGGAGAAGCCTCCTCCTCCGCCAAATCCTCCGCCACCGAAGCTGCCGCCGCCATATCCGCCCATGCCGCGGCCACTGCTGCTGGCGGCAATGGCAGCAAAAATGGCCGCAAAGAGGGCAACAGCAATGGCGGCGCCCAACAGCAGCGCCAGACCCAGCGCTACGCTGAAGCCGGCAATGCTGCCGGCACCACGGCCGAATACGGCCCGGGCGATAAAGCCGGCAATCACGCCCGCAATGATGGCGATGACGATGAGGTTGTCATTGCCGCTGCCACGCTGGCGTTTGGCTGCAGGAGCGGGCAGGTTTTCGCCATTGACGAGCTTGATGAGGGCATCCGTGCCGGCATTGATGCCGCCGGCAAAATCACCCTGCCGGAAATGCGGCGCCATGATGTCGTCCAGCACCTGTTTGGCGCGGACATCGGGAATGGCGCCTTCCAGACCGTAACCGATCTGCAGATTGGATTTGCGGTCCTGTACAGCAATCACCATGAGCACGCCGTCATCCACGCCTTTGCGGCCCAGCTTCCAGCTATCCGCCACGCGAAAGCTGTAGCTGAAAATGTCTTCGGGCTGGGTCGTGGGCACGATGAGGACGGCAATCTGGCTGCCCTTCTCCTGTGAGAAGGCGAGCAGCTTGCTGTTCAGGGCAGAGCTATCGGCAGGGCTGAGCAGATTGGCCTGGTCGGTGACCGGGGCCGAAAGTGCAGGCACAGGCTGGACCTGGCCTTCTGCTGCCGTGGCAGCGTGCAGCCACAGCAGCAGGGGCAGGAAAAGCAGGGTGGCGAACTGGCGCATGCGAAAAGCGGAGGACGGTATCGTCCTCCGCATATCGTCTTACTGGGCTGGTGCGGCGGCAGGAGCGGGCGCGCCGAAGTCCACGACCGGCGGCTTGCTGATGGTGGCTTCGTTTTCCACGCTGAAATTGGCGCGGGTATTGAGACCGAAAACCTTGGCCGTCAGATTGGAGGGAAAGGAGCGCACGGTCACGTTATAGGCCTGCACCGCCTGGATATAGCGGTTGCGTGCCACCGTGATGCGATTTTCCGTGCCTTCCAGCTGCGCCTGCAGATCGCGGAAGTTCTGGTCGGCTTTCAACTGCGGGTAATTTTCCGAGACCACCAGCAGGCGGGAGAGGGCCGAGCTCATCTCGCCCTGGGCCTGCTGGAATTTCTTGAGGGCGGCTGCGTCATTCATCAGCGAGGCATCGGCCTTGATGCTGCCGACACTGGCGCGGGCATTGGTGACCTCGGTCAGCACATCCTTTTCATGCGCGGCATAGCCCTTCACCACATTCACGAGATTGGGCACGAGATCGGCGCGGCGCTGGTACTGGTTCAGCACTTCCGACCAGGCCG
>JAVHYE010000009.1:0-14686 GCA_031119295.1 Pedobacter sp.
TGAACATCTTCATGCCGAGTACAGTTGCTTTCATTATTTCCAAGCCTCAAATAAACCCGCGATGCCAGATGTTTCACCTACGGCGGGAACGTAGGTGCTGGTAATGATGTCCCACTACATGGTGGGAATTTCATGGAGGAAGGTGCGGCCCTCTGGAATGTAGGGGCACAGAACTGTCAGGCGATCAGGCCACGCGTTGGGATCCTCGTTGACCAATTCCGAAAGGACTTTGTCGGCATCACCGTCGTGCAGGTCACGCAGAACGCGCAGGTATTTGCCGAACTGGTGCTTGATAATTTCCTTTGCGGCCTGCACACCGATTTCCGCTTTCTGGCGCTTGACCTTGATGCGCTCAGGGGTGCGATGTGCATTCAGAAATGCAAGTGCGGGATAGGTGCCGATGAAGTAGTCAGAGGGGTGCAGCAATACGTCCAGGGGGACGACGCGGTCGCTGTTTTTGATTTCCACCTCGACACGGGTCCAAGGGGAATTCGGAGCGCCCTGCTCCATGCCCTTCTCATAGGTACGAACAAACAGGCTGGAGTGCTTGCGAGAGCCGATGTAAAGCGTGCGACCGGCACCGGTAATTTCATGCCAGTTTCCAGCGCGCTCGATGTGCGGATTTTTGCCGACGCACTTGGTGAAACCACCCGCTAGCCATTGCGCTTCCGCCCAATCCGGTCCGACCAGTTTGCCGTCCATGTCGTCAAAGGCGAGGTCGACGCGGGTCAGACTGGGGCCTTCTGCAATGTCAGCAAGGAAGGTATGCAGGCGCTGTTCCCATCCGAGCAAAGCATTGATACAGCCGAGGCCGTTTAATTCGACAAGCATGGTGCCGCGCTGATCATTCTTGCCGGCGTTGCCGATGCACACGTAGCCGAATTTGTCGCCGAGGATGTAGGCGTCACGGTAAAAGTCACGGCCCTTGCCGGTGGCTTTGGTCACACCAAATCCGAAAACGGATTCGAAAACGCGTGAGGCTTCCTTTACGAAATCGTCGTCGGATATCGGTGCGGGGCTGTTATCCGCTTCCAGTGCGAGCTTGAAGGATTCGCGCCATAGCGGGTCTTTGAAGGCTGCCCGGACAATTTCATCCGGAGCACTCAGAAGTCTGGGAGCGAGAATGTCGCCCGCCATGAGCGAGGTTTTTTGAAACGTGGACTGGTGGACGGTGAAGCGAATCGTATCGACCACCGCGCACTCATTTTTCGCGGGGACACGATGCATGACTTGTTTGATCTTGCCGTCAGCCAGTATCAGTTCCACTGTCTCAGCAATGGGGTGGCTGTAGGTTTCCCCCGTGTTACCAATGGGGGGGCGTTGCCCCCGGTCGGTGTGTGGGGTACCTGTTTGCGACGGCTGCGCCGTGCGCGTCGCTGACGCTCCTTGCCGCTCGGCGCGTGCCGCCGCTCTTGCGCGATTTTTCATCACGCAGGATTCGCATGTGCATCCCAGCAGGTGCTTTTGGGAATCAGAGGCCATCAGTGCGTGCCCCCTTTGGGGTCGGGCTTGCACTCCGTATCGGAGCTAGTACGCGGTACTAGGCCGGTGGCTGCTAATCCCTCACGCCTCCGGGCTTCCGCCCTGCGCACTCCGTTTGCCCCTTCTTGTGCGGAATACATTCCGCCCGCGTCTTGCAGACAGCCTGTTCCGGCTATGCCGGCACCCTCGCCGGGTGATGCAGCTTGCAGCTGGCTGGTTTCGGCTTCGCCGACTGGCTCACGTCGCCAGAGTGACGCCACTGCGTGGTGCTGTTCCGGCTGTGCCGGGTCCCTGCTCGGGACGGAGCCATTGCATGGGGCCTGAAGAGCCTTGACCGGATGGGCTTGGAACAGAAAGACCCCTGCCCCCAAGGGCGAGAGGCCGAGGCGGCACAGATCGGCGTAGGAGCAAGGCAGGGAAATCGGAGCGGTTGTCTTTCCCGAGCTGTCCAGGGCAATAGCCATGGTGCGAAGGGCGGTGCGGAGCTGGGACCGGTAGCGCAGGACGCGCTTGGGGGTCGGAACGGCGGTGAAGGCGTTTTCCATCACCATGGCATCACCGGGACATCAAAGCCGGCGATGGCAAGCAATGCGGCACCGACAATGAGGGCAGCAAAGAGCGCTACCGCTTTAGTCCAAATATCCATTCCCGCCCCCTTGTGGAATCCAAGGGCTGCCCGGCGTATGCTCGCCGGGTCAACACCCCTGTTGATGGCGGCGAGTAGGCGTCAAAGGGGGTTTATCCGTCAATAGGGGTAGATACGCCATGAAGACGATTGATCTGCTGGATAAATTCCAAGGAAAAGAGCCGCTGCGCTACGTAGCGGACCAAGTGGGATACACGAAAGCCGCGATATCGGCGGCACGAAAGTCGGGCAAATTGAGCCCGCCGCTTGCAGCAAAAATCGCCGAATTTCTCGGAGAAAACCCGTCTTTTTGGATGGCAGTTGCAGCAGCTGAGCAGCAGGTAGAGCCGACGCGCACAGCCCTGTTGGAGATACTTGAAGACAGTGCGGAAAAGTGGCGCGCCCGGCGGGATTCGAACCCACGACCCCTGGCTTCGGAAACCAGTATTCTATCCAGCTGAACTACAGGCGCATTCGTTGCCGGCGACGACAAGGCCGGGCGACAAGGCCGGCGATTCTACATGATGGCGCCGGCTTTTGTTCAGGCCTCTGTCTTCCTTCTTGTCCTCATCGCTCAGTCTTTGTTCGCCAAGCGCAGACTCACTGCCCAGCAGACTGGTCTTTCGGCGCCAGCGCGCTATCCACCTGCGCCATCATCCAGGGAAAGAAGGGGTTGTAGCGCAGGCGCAGCAGGGCGGTTTCCGGGATGAGCAGCATGTCGCGCTCGCCGTAGAGGGCGGCTTTGCCCAGCCAGATCTGCTTGTTGGGACGGGCCGGGGCGGTGGCGCCGTAGACGGGGTCGTCTTCGGGCACGGGAATGGCCACATGCGAGAGGGCGAAGAGATCGCGCGGCCAGAGGATGCTGGTGGGTATGTGCTGCACCTCGGTGCTGCCGGCCGGGCGTATCCAGGTGGAGACGGCGGGCTCGTCGTCCTTTTCATTGGTGACGATTTCCAGATCGAAGGGCAGGGCGGGCTTGTCCAGCAGGCGCTGGCGGCCGGCGAAGAGATCGGGCTTGAGTACCTGCCTTTCATTGCCGAGACGGTTGGCATCGAAAAGCACGAGGCGATGACCTTCATTGGGCAGACGGCCATAGAGCGCACGCACCACGGCGAGAGTGGAAACGGTGGCGTCGGCTGCTGACTGGAAGGCGAGTATGCGTGGCAGGCCGGTGGCGCCGCCTTTTTCCTGCAGCTCGGAAAGCTGGTCGTCTATGCGCTGCGTGAGCTTCCAGATTTGCGAGCCGGCATTGAGCGGGAAGCTGTTGTACTTGTAAGGATCGTATTCGGGCATGCGTGTTTCCCAGCCGAGGCGGCTCAAACCGGGAATGCCCGAGAGCATGTCCACCGTACCGGCCAGACGTGCCAGCGGGTCTACGCCAATCGCCGGTGAAAAAAGCAGCAGCTGCGTTGGTTTGGGCAGTTCTTCGCCCTGACGCTGTGCCAGCGCGTATTCCACGCAGAGCGCGCCACCGGTGGAAAAGCCGCCCAGCACCAGCGGTTTTTCAGCGCCTATGGTGCTGCGCACATCGCGTACCGCTAGGCGCACGGCAGCGGCCCAGTCCTGCCATTTCACTTTCAAAAGACCGGAGGGCGCGGTGCCGTGGCCGGGCAGGCGCAGCACCACTACATACCAGCCTTGTTTCTGCAGGTGCTCGGCGATGCCGCGCATGATGTAGGGCGAATCGGAAAGGCCGTGCACCAGTAGGACGCCGCCGCGCGGATTTTTGGCATCAGGGGCTTTCAGGATTTGCGTGCGGCTCCAGTCCGGCTTGCGCACGCGCGGGTCAGCCAGGCTGCCGGCCCAGTAGCGGTTCACCGTGGATTTTTCACGGGCCTCTACTTTTTGGTAGACGCGTTCGTCCAGTTCAGCAAAAAGCCGGTCTTCCAGCGCCAGGTAATCGGCCAGGGTTTTTTCCTTGGCGCCGGCGCGGAATTCTTCATTGAAGACAGCGGTATGCCAGGGCTGGAAAGCAGGGCGTTCTTTTTCTTCTTTGCCGCTACTGCTGTCGGCCCAGGACAGGGCGGGCAAGGCCAGCGTCAGCGCCAGCAGCAGGCGGGCGAGCGGGCGTGGTGTGGCGGGCAATATTGCATCCATAAACGATTTCTCCTTGATGCTGCGCAGGCTAGCAGCAATGCGGGGTGGCTCCATCCCCTTTGCAGCACTGCCAGCCGCCGGGCGTCATTTTTTCCCGGCTGTGGCTTGGTGGACATATGCCGGGGCAGAGACGGGTGCTACCTTCTGCTGCGCGGATTTCCCCTGTTCTCAATGGAGCTGAGACCATGAACAAATTACTGATGACCCTGGCGCTGGCCTTTTCCCTCACTGCCTTGCCGGCTTGGGCGGAAGACAAGACGACGGCACCCGAAACAGCGCAGGGCGACAATACGAAAATCCTTGCCGACAAACTCAAGGCCGATAAAAAACTCTACACGGCCGCCGCACTGGATCTGACCGATGCCGAGGCCAAGGCTTTCTGGCCGCTCTACGGCGAATACCAGGCGGGTCTCGACAAGCTCAATACGCGTCTTACCAAGCTGGTGGGCGAATACACCGACGCCCTGGGCAATGTCGCGCTCACGGACAAGGAAGCACTACGCCTGAATAATGCAGCACTGGTCCTGGACGAAGACGAGATCAAGTTGCGCAAGGCGTTTGCGCCTCGGCTGGCTAAAGCGCTGCCCGGCATCAAGGCCACACGTTATCTGCAGATAGAAAACAAGGTGCGCCTCACGCTCAAGGCGCAGCTGGCAGCGCAATTGCCGCTGGCGGAATAAGGGCGCGATAAAAAGAAAGCAGTGCGACCAGTCAGGTTTTTCCAGTCGCTGCACAGGGCGGCTTTTTTGCAGGGGAGTTTCATGGGGCTACGTCTTTTGGGCAGTGCCGCCTTGCTGCTGCCGCTGGTGGGCTGCGCCAGCCTGACGGCGTCCGGCAATCCGGCGGCAGTTTCACGGCGGGCTCTTCGGTGACCGGATTTTCACCGACCATGAAGAAGACTTCCGGCGCCAGAGCGTGCAGGGCACGCCCTGATGGGCTGCTGCAAGGTATTTGCCAACGGCGGCAAGGGGCGATGGGCCAGCTTTTGACGCACCAGTTTTATGGGTATACTGCGGCGGTTTTTTGGCTGCTATCGCTCTCTGCCATATTCCTCAAGCCCATTGCCGAGGTTGTTGCTGTGAAGAAGATTTCCCTGTTGCTGGCCGTGCTCGGCCTCAGCGTTGCCGGTTCCGCCATGGCAGCAAAGACCACCCATGATGTGTCCAAGTACCCGCTGGGTGAGCGTGGTGTCTATACCGAACGTGCGACAGCTGAACGCATCAAGGCGGTCGGCAAGGTGTGTGTGGAAGGTAAGGAATGTGAAGGCGTGGCGGCTGCCGCTGCTGCTCCGGCGGCTGGTGGCGCTCCGCGCTCCGGCGAAGCGGTCTACAACGCCAGCTGTGCCGGCTGCCATGGTACCGGTGCTGCCGGTGCGCCCAAGCATGGTGATAAAGCTGCCTGGGGCCCGCGTCTGGCCAAGGGCAAGCCCACGCTCTACAAGCATGCACTCACCGGCTTCAATGCCATGCCGCCCAAGGGCATGTGCATGACCTGCTCGGATGACGAGATCAAGGCTGCGGTGGATTACGTTTCCAAGTAAGCCCGGGCAGATGAAAAAAGGAGCGCATTGCGCTCCTTTTTTATTGCCTGCGATTCAGGCCGGCTCTTCTTCCTCGGGCCGGCGGCTTACCAGCCAGCCAAAGGCGGCGGCGGTGAAGAACATGATGATGCTGTAGATGGCGGCGGGAATGGCCATGACGGTGTTGTTGAGCAGCACCGGGCTGAGCGCCAGGGCAATCGCCAGCGTGCCGTTATGTATGCCGATTTCCATGCCGATGGCGATGGCCTGGCGGCGGCTGATGGCCAGCAGGCGCGGTATCCAGTAGCCCACGGCCAGGCTCGTGAGGTTGAAGGCCAGGGCGGCGCCGCCCACCACGGGCGCATAGGCGCGCACCGTCGCCCAGTCTTTCACCAGTGCCAGCAGGATGATGGTGAGCAGGAAAAGCGCGGAAGCGATTTTCACCGGCTTTTCCATGCGCGCGGCAAAGGCCGGAAAGCGGTGGCGCAGGGCCATGCCTATGGCCACGGGGCCCAGCACGATGGCAAAGACCTGGATCACCTTGCCGAATTGCAGGGGCAGGGCCTGATCGGCCGTCATGAAATAGGACAGGGAAAGATTCACGATCAGGGGCATGGTGAGGATAGCAGCCACCGAGCTCACAGCAGTCAGTGTGATGTTCAGGGCGACATCGCCATGGGCGAGATGGCTGTAAAGATTGGCGCTGGTGCCGCCGGGCGAGGCGGCCAGCAGCATGAGGCCCACGGCCAGTGCGGGTGCCAGGCCAAAACCCTTGGCAATGAAAAAGCAGAGCACGGGCAGCAGCAGGAGCTGGCAGGCCAGTGCCACCAGCACCGGACGCGGATAGCGCGCGACGCGGCGGAAATCGGCCATGGTGAGCGAGAGGCCGAGGCCCAGCATGATGATGCCGAGGGCAGCGGGCAGGAAGGTGGTCAGCAGCGGATTGCCATTCATTGTTCTTGTACTCGGACAGAGGCTATCCCTGTCTAAGGTGGCCGCTGACCTAGTGCAAGCGCGAATTTGTCAGCGGCGAGCTGGCGGGGATGACCTGCAGGGCGAAAGGCCGCCGCTCAAGAAAAGAGCGCCAAGCGCCGCGGCTGAGCAGAGCCCGGATTCACTCCGGGCGTAGCGTGTTACGGGTGCGTGTGGCGCCAGTAAGGTCATAAAAAACATCTTCTGGCAGGCCGTTGTGACGTCGGGCTTTGCGACAGAATTCATCGCCGGCTTCCACGGCATGACAGGGCGAGGGGCGTTGCGGATAAATCAGGCAGCGCGTGGCCGCGCCGACTTCGCCCTCCAGAGCAATGCAGCGTGGCGAGTAGGTGTCCGTGCCTTTCATGCAGCGCGTCATGGGGCCTAAAGAGTTGGTGAGCCCGGTAGGCGTAAGTCCACCTTCGGCCGAGTCGGTTTCAGCCCAGTAAAAAGTGACGCGAAAGGCAGCGCAGCAGGCACCGCAGTTCACGCAGGGATTGCTTGTCGAGTGAAGGGCATCGCTCATGATGAGCAGGCACTGAAGTGAGGACGGCGGGTTTGCCGCTGCCATTTCTACCTGCGCGCTTTCACGCCGGCAAGCGCCGCTTTATTTGAACATGTCCTTGAGGCCGGCCAGATGCGCCGCGCCCAGAGCTTTCTTCTGCTCGGGTGTCTTGTTGCTGGTTTTGCCTTCCCATTCCAGGTCATCGGACGGGAGTTCGTCCAGAAAACGGCTGGGCGTGGTGGGCATGGTTTCGCCGCCCTGTTTGCGACGCAGGGCGTGGGTGATGGTCAGGGTTTTCTTGGCGCGCGTAATGCCCACATACATGAGGCGGCGCTCTTCCTCGATGGTGTCGCCCTCGATGCTGTTGCGATGCGGCAGCAGGTCTTCTTCCAGGCCCATCATATAGGTGTGTGGAAATTCCAGGCCCTTGGCGGCGTGCAGGGTCATGAGCTGCACGCGATCCAGATCCTCTTCTTCAGCCTGCTGCTCCAGCAGATCCATCAGCACCAGCTTGCGGATGACGGTCTCGATATTCTTGTCGTCTTCATCATCCTGCTTGTCCGCCATCTTCTGGATGCTTTCTATGAATTTGTGCACGTTCTCTATACGCTTTTCCGCGGCGGCGGGCGTGCCCGAGGTGTCCTGCAGATGATCGTCGTAGCTGATGTCGATGAGCATCTGGCGTATGGCATTGAGGCTGTCGCCATCCACCACTTCGCGCGAGGTAGTGCGCAGCCACTCGGAAAAATCCTGCAGCTTGGCGTGGGCACGATCCGAGAGATGCATGCTCAGGCCCATTTCATCGCAGGCCGCCAACATGGAGCAGCCGCGCTGCTGCGCATAACTGCCCAGTTTTTCCAGCGTGGCCGGGCCGATTTCGCGCTTGGGCGTATTCACCACGCGCAGGAAGGCATTGTCGTCATCGGGATTGATGATGAGGCGCAGATAAGCCATCACGTCCTTGATTTCGGCGCGCGAGAAAAAGGACTGTCCGCCGGACACCTTGTAGGGAATCTGCAGCTCACGCAATTTTGTTTCCACTAAGCGCGACTGGAAATTTCCACGATAAAGTACGGCGTAATCACGGAACTCGGTGCGGTGCACCATCTTGTGATTGAGGATGTCGGTGGCCACGCGCTCGGCTTCGCCATCTTCATTCTGGCAGGACAGGATGCGTATGGGATCGCCCATCCCCAACTGACTCCAGAGCTGTTTCTCGAAGACATGCGGGTTATTGGCGATCACGGCATTCGCCGCTTTCAGGATGCGTGCGGTGGAGCGGTAATTCTGCTCGAGCTTGACCACGGTCAAGCCGGGAAAATCTTCGGTGAGCGCCACCATGTTTTCCGGACGCGCACCGCGCCAGGCATAAATCGACTGGTCATCATCGCCCACGGCAGTGAGTGCGCCACGTTTGCCCACCAGCAGTTTCACCAGCAGATACTGCGCGGAGTTGGTGTCCTGGTATTCGTCCACCAGCATATAGTGGATACGGTTCTGCCAGCGCTCGCGGATATCGGCATTGTCGCGCAGGGCGATGGTCGGCAGCAGGATGAGATCGTCGAAATCCACGGCGTTATAGGCGCGCAGATGGCGGTTATAGACTTCGTAGACTTTGGCGGCCAGCAACTCGCCGTCGTTTTCGGCGCGGCTCACCGCTTCTTCCGGCGAGATGAGATCGTTCTTGAAGCTGGAAACCAGATTGCGGATGAGATCAATCTTGTCGCTGGCATTTTCCTGATGCAGCAGCTCGCCGATGAGGCTGCGCGAATCTTCGGCATCGAAAATGGAAAAGCCGTTCTTGAGGCCGAAGTGGGCCATTTCGCGGCGCAGGAAATTCAGGCCGAGATTGTGGAAGGTGGAAACCGTGAGGCCACGGGCTTCCGGCCCTTGTACCAGTTTGCCGGCACGCTCTTTCATTTCGCGCGCGGCCTTGTTGGTAAAGGTCACGGCCACGATCTTGGAGGCAGCAATGCCACAGTCCTGGATCAGGTAGGCGATCTTGCGCGTGATGACCGAAGTCTTGCCGGAGCCGGCACCGGCCAGCACGAGCAGGGGGCCGCTGATATGTTTGACGGCTTCGCGCTGGCGGGGATTGAGATCGTTCACAAGGACTCGGCAGAAAACGGGAAAGGCTTGCGACAATCTGTCGCAGGAAACAGCTGGCAGGGCTTTGTAGAATCACCGCCAGCAGCATGCTCCTGAGAAAGCATGCAGGCGCCATGCCTTGGGCTGGCCCCGGACGCCTCTGTGACGCATGCACAGGGGCGTTTTGCTTTTGGGCGGGGCGATTTTACGGGCTGGGCCGGAGCCGGACAATTCTTGACGGCAGCGCAATGCCCTGCCGGGCCGGCTTCTGGCCGATGTCCGGGCATAAAAAAGGCGGTACCTTCGATGTGACCGGTACCGCCAGGGTTGAGGCCTTGGTGCCCTGTGTGTGCAGTAGGCTCAGGCCGCTTTCTTGATGGCCTGTTCGTCCAGCTTGAGCTCGGCCTTCCATTTTTCCAGCAGCTCGCGGGTATCGCTGTCCCAGGGATGGAAATCGCGTTTGTAGTACTCGAGATAGGCAGGGATCAGCTTGCGGAACCAGCCCTTGCGGCCCCAGAGGCGGTTGGCGCCCTTGATCCATTCCATGGGCTTGAGCAGTTGGCCATCTTCATACATCAGCCGGGTCTGGAAGCGGGCCTGGTTGAAGGTGAACATGAAAGTGGTGAGCGCCATGGCGCGTACACGTATCCAGTAGTCGCCCACCTGTTCCTGATACACATCGAAAGCCACGGCCTTGTGTTCGTTTTCTTCCACGGCATGCCAGAGCCAGAGTTTGGCAATGGAAGGATGAAAGCCCTCATACATGTCCGGCGTGGTCAGCATGGCCTCGGCCATGATGGCGGTGAAATGTTCCAGCGCGCAGGTGATGGCCAGTTGCCGTTCCGGCGAAAGATTCTTCTTCATGAACTCGATACGGCCGGCAATCTCTGCTTCTATGCCGGCCATGTCGAAGCCATGCGCCGCCGCATGGTCGTTGTAGCTTTCATGCTCTTTGGCATGCATGGCTTCCTGGCCGATAAAGGCGCTCACTTCCTTCTTCAGCTGCGGATTGCTGATGCGGTCACGGTAGTGGCGCACGGTGTCCACAAAAAAGCGTTCGCCGACAGGAAAGGTGGCGGAAAGCGCATTCAGCGTATGCGTGAGGAAGGGGCTGTTGTCGGCCCAGTAGCGCGGTACTTGCTCGTCAAATACAAAATCCATGCGGCGTACGGTGATGCTGCTGTTTTCGGGCTTCACGCCTTTTTTCTTGCGCAGAAGGCTCATGCTGCATCCTCCAGCAGTTCCGGACGCTTCAGCATGGCCGCAAGGCGCTTGAGGCCGGAGTCGCGCAGATAACGCTTGTCGCGCTTGGCGGGATGGAAATCACGCTTGTAGTAAGCGAGATAGGCGGGGCCCAGCTTGCGCAGGAAGCCGGGCTTGCCCAGCAGCCAGTTCCAGCCATCGCGTATGGAATCCCAGTCGCGCTTGTCTTTCATGCCGCTGCGCAGCTGGAAATAATGGAAAATGGTGAAGCCGGTGAATTCCAGCGTAGTCATGGCCATTTCGCTGGCACGTATCCAGTAATCACCCACCTGTTCCTGATACACATCGAAAGCCACGGATTTGTGCTCGGACTCTTCCACGGCATGCCAGATCCACAGCGGCAGCATGCGCTCGTCCATGCCTTCGAAGAAACCATCTTCTTCCAGCATCAGCTCGGCCAGCATGGCGGTGAAGTGTTCCAGCGCGCAGGTCTTGGCGAGACGGCGTTCATTCGAGAGACGCTTTTCCTGCCACTTGATGCCGTCGCGCACGAAGTCTTCCACCTTCTTGGTGGGCATGCCCTTTTCCTGCATCAGGGCATTGAAATGTTCATGCTCGTTGCCGTGATGTGCTTCCTGGCCGATAAAGCCTTTCACTTCTTCTTTCAGCAATTCATTGCGCAGCGTGGGTTGGTAATTGCGCACGGCACGCATGAAGAAGCGCTCGCCTTCGGGGAAGGTGCAGGAGAGGGCAGTGAGCAGGGTGGTCTTGAACTGGCTGTTGTCGAACCAGTACAGGGGCATGTTCTTGTCGAAGGTGAAATCCATGCGACGCGGCTGGATATCGCTGTTGTTGAGGCGTTTGATTTTCTTGTCGCCGTCTTTGGCGGCTTTCACCTTGGCATTCATGAGGGTCTCCCTACAGACGCAGGCCTTTCTGGATGAAGCGAGTATTCCCCTGCAGGCACAAGGATAGTCATGGGAAGTAATGCCAAGTTTTTGTCAGCTAGGGCCAGTGTGGCCGACGAGTGACAGCAATGTGCGTGTTTGTTGGCGGCGTGTTGCGGGAAGGGATGCAGCGGGAGGGGAGGGTAAAAAGGCGGGCCCCGGCTTCAAGGGACTGGGGCCCGCTAAGAGGGTTCTGCTGGAAACCGGCACAGAGGCTGTGCCGGTTTTTAAAGTTGTTGCGGTGGAGGATCAGCCCTGGAGCTCGAGCATTTCCTTGTACTTCTTCTCCAGCGCTTCGGTGTCGTAGTCCTCGGGGTGGAATCCGGGACGGAAATAGTCGAAGAGCTCGGGGATGACCTGGGTGAGGAAACCCTTGCGGCCGAAGAGGCCAGTCAGGCCCACAGCCCAGGACTTGATGTTGAAGAGCTGCTTGTCCTGCGACATCAGGCGCACCTGCTGATCGGCCACCACGGCCGCCAGGATGACCATGGCCACGACCATGGCGCCAGCGCGGGTGCCGTAGGAGTTCTTGTAGAGCTGCTGGTAGGCGTCGTAGCAGACAGATTTGTGCTCGGACTCTTCCACGGCATGCCACAGCCACATCTTGCGCATCACCGGGTCGTTCATGCGCTCGTTCCAGTCAGTACGCTTCATGAGCTGGGAGGCGATGGTGGCGGTGAAGTGCTCCAGCGCGCAGGTCACAGCCACCTGTTGCTTGTGGCTGAGAATCTTGTGGCCGAACTTCAGCAGCTTGCCGACGCGGCGGTGGAAGTAGTCCACATCAATGCCGTTAGCGGTGGCATAGTCGTTGAAAACCTTGTGTTCCTTGGAGTGCATGGCTTCCTGGCCGATAAAGGCCGAGACTTCCTTTTGCATGACCGGATCAGCGATCTGGTCGCGCACATTGCGCATGCTGGTCACGAAGAAGAACTCGCCTTCCGGGAAGAGCGAGGACAGATTGCTCAGGAAGTGGGTCAGGAAGGGGTCATCATGAAACCAGTACTTGGGGACATCGTTGAACTCGAAGTCCATGCGGCGTACGGGAAAACTGGCCTTGATCTGGGCTTGGGCAGTCATGTTGTGGCTCCTGTGCGAGTCATCTTGGCTGTCGGGGCCGTGACCTCGGCGGGTCTTTGCGGCTAGGATTCCGGTCGCTCACCGGACAGCGTTGGACACTTTCTGTTCGTCTTCATTGAATGTGTCATTGGACGATGTAAGTATTGCCAGCCTTCCCGAGCGGCCGCTAGGTCAGAACGGGCCAAAAACAAGTCAAACCGGTTACTCAGGGCCAGCTTTCATGCCGACTGTCGATTTGCACCAGCCCGCCATTCCCATCAACTATGCCCGCCAGTTGGTGGAGCTTTGCTCGCGCTGGCATGTGGCGCCGCAGGAGTTGATGGAGGGCACGGCGCTGGCGCGTCTGGACCCGCATTCCACGGATGCCCGCCTGACGCCGCTGGAGTTCAACATCCTGGTGGATCGCGCCCTGCGCCTCACCGGCGAGCCGGCCCTGGGTTATCACTTCGGCCTGCAGACCAAGCTCTCCGCCCACGGTTTTCTGGGCTATGCGGTGATGACCAGTGCCACTCTGGGCGATGCTATCGCGCTTACCGAGAAGTTCTTTTCCACGCGTTCAGGCGCGCTGGAGCTCAAGTTTTTCGTGCAGGACGATGTGGCCGTGGTGCAGATAGACAGCACCGTGGATATCAAGCTGCCCTTCGCTTTTCCCTTTGAAAGCCTGCTGGTCGGTCTCTGCCATGCCGGGGCCTATATCACCGGCAAGAACAGCATGGATGCGGAAATCTGGATTGATTTCCCGGAGCCGGCCTATTACGCCGCCTGTGCGCATTTGCTGCCTTGCCCCATACGCTACGGCAAGAACGTGAACCAGCTGCGTTTCCCGGCTGCGCTGCTGGCCGAGCCCCTGCTCATGGCAGATCCGACCGCCTCACAGCTGGCGCGCGAACAGTGCGAGCGCGAGCTGGCGGCGCTGTCCAGCCAGCCGCTGGTGTCGCGTGTACGGGCGCTGCTGGGTGAGGACCTGGGCGCCATGCCTGATCTGGAAAGCGTGGCGGCACGCTGCTGCATGTCTGCCCGCAGCCTCAAGCGCAAGCTGGCCGAGCATGGCGTGAGCTTTTCCGAGCTGGCCGCAGATATGCGCCGTGATGAGGCCTTTGTGCTTTTAGCTGAGGGTCGCTTGAGCATCGAGCAGATTGCCGGCCGCCTCGGCTATCGCGATCCCGCCAATTTCACCCGTGCCTTCAAGGCCTGGACCGGCGAAACCCCGCGCCAGTACCGGGAACAGCGCCGCGCCACGCGCAGCCTGTGATTCCTGCCGGCGCGCCAAGCGCCCGGCAAGGACATAACAAACTGACTGCACCTCCGCCATGTCGGCCGCCAATGACGGCTTGGGCCGACTCGTCATTGGCGGCATAATCCTGCACCCTTCCCACCCTGTTTCCGGAGCCCCCCATGTCAGGCATTTCCCTGAGCCGCTATCTCGTTGAGCAGCAGCGCGACAACCCGCTCATCACGCATGAATTGCGTCTGCTGCTGGAGACCGTGGCCTCTGCCTGCAAGGCTATTGGTGTGGCTATCGGCAAGGGCGAGCTGGCCGGTGTGCTGGGTGGTGCCGGCACCGACAATGTGCAGGGCGAGGCGCAGAAAAAGCTGGATGTGCTGTCGAATGAAATCCTCATCCAGTCCAAGCAGGCCAATGGCACGCTGGCGGCCATGGCCTCCGAGGAAATGGACGAGATCTATCCCATTCCTCCCGAATATCCGCGTGGCGATTACCTGCTGCTTTTCGATCCCCTCGATGGTTCCTCCAATATCGATGTGAATATTTCCGTGGGCACCATTTTTTCCGTGCTCAAGAAAAAAGGTCCGAAAGAAAAGAAGGCCACGACCGAAGATTTCCTGCAGCCAGGCACGGAACAGATTTGCGCCGGCTATGCCGTTTATGGTCCGTCCACGCAGCTGGTGATTACGCTGGGCAAGGGCGTGGATTGCTTCACGCTGGATCGTGAGCAGGGCGAATTCCTGCTCACGCATCCGCAGATGAAAGTGCCGGAAGACACGAAAGAATTTGCCATCAATATGTCCAACCAGCGTTTCTGGGAAGCGCCGGTGCAGCGCTATGTGGAAGAGCTGCTCATGGGCAAGGCCGGACCGCGCGAGAAGGATTTCAATATGCGCTGGGTGGCGTCCATGGTGGCGGATGTGCATCGCATCCTCACCCGCGGCGG
>JAVHYE010000009.1:14786-33316 GCA_031119295.1 Pedobacter sp.
CGCGCCTACGTCAAACTCATGATGGGTGTGGTGGGGCGCGGCCTGGTGGCCGCCAGCCAGACCGATGAAGTCATACGCCGCGAAATTTCCGCCTATCCCGCGGGCTTTGTTGTGCGCATGACGGTGCAGCCTTCCGGCCCGGATTTCACCGCGCAGGTGCAGGCCGACGGCACGCTGACCCTGCTCAAGGACTTTTCCGGCAAGCCTGATCTTTGCGCCCGCTTCAAACACATGTCGCATGCCATGCTCGTGCTTTCCTTCCAGGAAGGTACGGCACGCGCTTTTGCCAATGACCGTCTTTATGTGGATGGCGATGTCTCGCATGCCATACGCCTGGTGCGCTGTCTCACCCGCATGGAAGTGCTGATTCTTCCCAAACTGGTGGCCGAGCGTGCGGTGAAGCGTTATCCGGCGATTGCGCTGGGTGAAAAACTCGGTCTGGCTACGCGCATTTATGGGCGCGTGGTCGCGAATCTGTTGAAAGGCGCCTGAGCAGGCTTTACGAAAAAGGTTGAACAAGAAAATGTCCAAACCGTATTACGAATTTTTCTGCCCCGTGAAAGTGATTGCCGGCCACAAGGCGCTGGAACACATTCCTTTCGAACTTTCCATGCTGCAGTCCGTGCGCCCCATGGTGATCACCGACAAGGGCGTGGTGAGCGTGGGCCTGCTCAAGCATATTGAAACGGCTTTCGCCGGTGCCGAAGCGTCCATTGCTGCCGTGTTCGACGATGTGCCGCCGGACAGCAGCATGCAGACCGTGCGCAATGCCGCAGCGGCTTATCGTGCTGCGAATTGCGACGCCATCATTGCGGTGGGTGGCGGTTCCGTTATCGACACCTGCAAGGCCGTGAACATTCTGGTTTCCGAAGGCGGTGATGATCTTTACGCCTTTTCCGGCGCACACAATCTCAAGCGTCCGCTGAAACCGCTCTTCGTGGTGCCGACCACGGCCGGTACTGGTTCCGAAACCACGGCGGCTGCCGTGATTTCCGATACCGACAAGGGCGTGAAAGTGCCCTTCATGTCCTACTTCCTCATGCCTCACGCCGCGATTCTTGATCCGCGCATGACGCTGACGCTGCCGCCGCATATCACGGCCATGACCGCCATGGATGCCATGACGCATGCGGTGGAGTCTTTCACCTGCCTCGCCGCCAACCCGATCAGCGATGCCTATGCCACCGGCGCCATCCGCAAGATCAGCGAGAACCTGCTCAAGGTCATGGATAACCCGGCTGATGCCGATGCCCGTCTGGAGCTGGCCCAGGCTTCCACCATGGCCGGTATCGCCTTCTCCAATGCCATGGTTGGTCTGGTGCACTCCCTCGGCCACTCGCTGGGCGCTGTCGCCCACCTGCCGCACGGCCTCTGCATGAACCTCTTCCTGCCCTATGTGCTGGAGTACAACCAGGACGTGAATGGCGATCGTATCGGCGAGCTGCTGCTGCCCTTGGCCGGTGCTGATGTCTACGCCACCACGCCGCGTGACCAGCGGGCGAAGAAGGCCATTGCCACCATCCGCGCCATGCGCGATGAGCTCTATAGCCGCTGCAAGCTGCCCCGCACCCTCAAGGAAACCGGCAAGGTGACCGAAGACCAGCTGGCCGCCGTGGCTGATCTCACCGTCAACGACGGCTCCATCATCTTCAATCCCAAGGAAACTGATCGCGAGGAGGCCTTGGCCATCCTCAAAAAAGCCTGGGCCTGATATCCGGGGTCATGAAAAAGCCGCCTTAGGGCGGCTTTTTCGTTTACAAAACATGCAGTTCGTCGGGCTGGCCGCAAATGAGGGGCGGGAACAAAGGTTTTGGACGTTCGTTCAGTTTTCAGCCAGCCCCGTCTTTGGGTAAGGTTGGGCTCTTCTCTTCATCCGGGTATGCCAGGCAAGGCGCTGATCCCTTTATACGGAGTCACGCCATGCGTCTTTTGCAAGACCTCGTGCTGGTTGCTTGTCTGCTGTTCACCTTCAATACGGCCAATGCCGCCAATCTCACCAGCCCGCTGGAAGAGCTGATGTCGCGCGTGCACAGCACACTGAGCAAGGTTGTCGCAGACAGCCGACGCTGAGTCGCTTCCTTCAGGAAGCCCGGGGGCGTTCCACTCTTTCCCGGCTGTGCTCGGCGGCATCGCGACCGGCTTCTTCTTCGCGTTGTTGCTGCAGTCTTTCATAGGCCTGGCGTTGCGCGGCACTACGACTGCCAAAGCGCGGGTCTGGTGTGCTGCGGTACTGGCCGCGACCGGCTGCCATCACGGCGCCATCCAGAGGCGCCGCTTTTGCGGGGGATATTTCTTGGGGAGGAAGGGCTGCCGGTGGCTGCGGAGTTGTGGCGGCATCTGCGCGCCACAGCCTGCGCAGGCTTTGCCAAAGCCCCTTCCATTTCTCTCTCGGTGTTATTGCCATGGCATTGACCTCAGTTTGCCGCTCGCCATGGCAATGTTGTAGCACCGGCGGCAAGACGCAGGGTTTCAGTACTGCTGTGATTTTGTAGATGGCTGTAGCCATCAGGGCAGGTATGTACGGCTTGTTGCTGCGACGGATGGTTGCCGTGTTGCATGGCAGGTGTTTGCGGGTAGTCGCCGCAAAGGATTCCGCTTGACTTGTTCGTTCCGGGCGAGAATCATTCGCTTCGCATGCCCCACAGGCTGAAAAACGCGCCTGCCAGTTCTAGCTCTAGCCAGATCTCCAGTTCTGTTTCCCTGTTCAGGTTCCATGCACTTCGGGCTTCCGCCCAATCCCAACTTGTTTTACAGGTAATACGAAAATGGCAACTGGCACCGTCAAGTGGTTCAACGACACCAAGGGTTATGGCTTCATCAAGCAGGACGATGGTGGCGAAGACCTGTTCGCTCACTTCTCCGAAATCAAGGCTGACGGCTTCCGTTCGCTGGCTGAAGGTCAGAAGGTTTCCTTCGACGTGACCATGGGCCAGAAGGGCAAGCAGGCTGCCAACATCAAGCCGCTCTGAGCGACTGATGCTTCAATAAAAAACCCGGCCAATGCCGGGTTTTTTTATGCGCGGATTTTCTCATCAGGCCATCGCCAGCGCTTTTATGCCTTGCCGGCGCTGCAGGGCATCCAGCCAGGGCCGTGTCGGCCACAGCAATTTCCAGCTCATGAGATAAGCGCCTTTGAGACTGAGGCCGCGCAGGCCGTCCGCACGCAACGCATGCGCGAAATAGCCCTGGCGCAGCAGATCCTGCTGTTCGCGATTGAGGAAGTCGGCGATTTCCTCGAATTCGCGGCCGCGTGTCAGGGTACTCAGCTCGCCCGGGCGCTGCTTGCGCAGGAGCAGGGCGGCCTGCATCAGCACACGGGCATCGCGTATGGCGGGCAGGCGATAGCCCTGCTTGTAGGCAAGCCGGGGATAGACAGAAAGCTGGGTGGAGTTATTGGCACTGAGCACACTGCCATCGGCATAGACCTGGGTGAACTCCAGCATATTCACTTCCATCTGGGCATTGCCTGATGTGGCCACCGTGCCGGCGAGGCCATTCTCGTGCCGGTAAAGGCTGACATAAGTCTTGGCATGGCTGAGGGTGAGCATGGAAGAGCCCAGGTATTCAAAGCCCATATCCAGCAGGGACTGGTGCCAGTTGCGGAATTCCTCGTTGCGCTCGGCCAGGAAAGTATCGGCGGGCAGTTTTTCCAGATCGTAGTGTGCAGTGAGGCCCTGTTGCTTCCAGACCAAGAGCGGCAGCAGCACATGCATGGCCAGCACGATGCCGATGGTGAGGCTGAATGCCCAGCTGAAAATCGTGACGAGAATATCCATGGCCTGCGTCCTGCTCCTGCAAATGAAGTGGGCCGACAATAAGCCAGAGCTTGTGCACGTGCAGTGTCAGCGGTAGGGATTATGCAGGCGCTTGTCCGTGCTGGAGCGGGAAATGAAAAAGCCCGGCAGGGCCGGGCTTTTTCCGGGGAGGGTTGTGGCCTTCAGCTTGGCGTCAGGCGGGCGGTCTTGGCGGAATATTTGGCAGCACCAAGATGGCGTTTGCCCGGCGTGCGCTTGTGGGCGACGGTTTTGGCTTTCACCGGTGACTGCCGGCGCAGGACCTCGTCTATGCGCTTTTGCGTGCTTTCCAGCAGTTTGCCGGCACGGCTTTCACGCAGATTGCTGCTGACCTGGTTGGCTTTTTCCTTGGCAATCTCGCGGCCGAGATCAATCGAGGTGAGGGCGATTTTCTTCAGACGGCTGATGATGCTGATGTCTTGAGCCATGATGCTTGCCTCCTGCAAGTACTGTGATGGGCTGCCGGAAACAGCGACCCGGAAAAACCGGCCGCTCCTGCAGCCGGGTGAATTTGCCATTGTTGCGTTTGTAGCAAATTAAACAAGGATTTATATGACAGGTTTATATAACGCATTGTTACATGAGTGGCTGGTGGGTTTCAGGCCGCCGTGGCCTTGGGCAGCACATCCTGGGCCTGGAATTTCTCCGGATGCCGGCGCGCTTCGCGTATGGCCTGCCAGGCCGGATAGAACCAGCGCTTGTTCTCCGGCACCAGCGGCCAGAGCAGGCGCAGCAGCTGCGAGAAGAATTTGAACTGCAGCTTTTCACTGCGGGTAAGCTCAAGGCCGAATTTCTCGCGGAAGCTTTCCGGCATGCCGGCGCGGCCGCAGATCCAGCTGATATGGCCCATGGGCTTGCGCAGCTGCACCCACAGCGCCTGCGGTATTTTCGAGCCTGGTGGCAGCGGACGCTCTACGAAATAGGCACGGTTCATCACGTAATCCAGCGTCTCGTTATGCTCGGTACGCTCTGCCACCATCATGTCCACATAAGCCTTGTAGGCGGGAATATCGGCCGGCATGTCCTGGTCGCGCACGCCCATCTGGCGGCCCAGTTGAAGCCATTCGCGATAGAGCTGTTCCTTTTCCGCTTCACTGAGCGGACGGCCCTCAATGAACTCGCCCAGCGCCACAAACAGCACATAGGCGCTGATATGTACCCAGAGATAGGGCTCGGGATTGAGCGCGAAATAGGCCTTGCCGTCATAGCCCGTGCCCTTGATGGCGCGATGCTGCTCGCGCAGCTTGCGGCCGTATTCCAGTACACCGGCGGGCGTGTTGTAGACCACAGGCCAGAGCAGGTCGATGGAGCGGCGCAGGCGGCCATAAGGATCGGTCTTGAAGACGGAGTGATCGGCCACGCCTTTGCCCACCACGGGATGCGCCACCTGCACCACCGAGCCGCCGCCCAGGAAGAGCAGATGACGGGCATCGCCGAAATAGCGCCACATCAGGGAGTCCGGTCCCAGAATCTGGCGGGTGTCGTAGGCGGGCAGGCTCATGGAAAGTCCTCGGAGATCAGTGATACGAAAGCGGTTTTTTGTATCATCGGCTTTTTATCATCCGGGGACGGGCGAGTAATTAGCGGGAAGCGCCAGCTTTGTTGGCGGATTGCAGGGACAGACTTGGTCACTGCCTACGGCGATTGACGCTCATGGCTGGCGATGTCAGTTTCCGCTTACTTTCAACGGGGGTGGGGCGTATGCGTTCGAGTGTGTGGGTGGCTGTGCTGATGCTGGTTTGCGGTGCGGGTGCTGCAAATGCGGCAGAGGACAGTGGCCGCTTCTATGTGGTGGGCAGTCTGGGTCTGGATCGCTACGACACGGACGAGATCGAGCAGGCCATGAACGAGCATGCTGCCATTTACAACTCCATTCTTGGCGTGAGTGCCTATGCCAATTCGGATGAGCTGGGTTTTACGTTTTCCGCAGGGGGCGGTTACCAGTTCAATTCCTGGGTGGCGCTGGAAGGCTTTTATCGTGGTTATGGCAAGGCGGAGCCTGAGCTGTATGCCGCCAACAGCATGGGTGCGTATATATCCGAACGGGTGATGCTGAAGTCATCCGGCTTTGGTCTGGGCGTGGTGGGCACCTGGCCTGTCACGCCGGCATTCAGCCTGCTGGCGCGTGTGGATGGGGTGAATCTCAAGAGTGAGGCAGAGTTCCATCGCAGCTCCACTCTGGGAGCGTCCTACAACTACAGCGCGGACGACACCAGCTTCACGCCGGGCTTCGGTCTGGGCTTTCAATATGATTATGGCTACGACTTTCTGGTGCGCGGCGAATATCAGCGTATTGAGGCCGACATGGAGTTTCCCGATGGCGCCACTACATCTGCCATCGACAGTCTCAGCCTGAGCGTGCTGATGGCTTTCTGATTTTTGCCTTGTAAAAAAAGCCCGGTCATGCCGGGTTTTTTCATTTCTGCTCGCTGGCGGCCTGTGATTTTCCGCGCACACGATTCGTGCCTTGTGGCCCCTGACGCTGCGAAGGGCCGGGTGCCGGATCTTCCACATACTGGTTGAGCTTCAGATTGCCGTTAACCGTGCTCATGCGTTGCAGCAGGTCTTTCTTGTGCGGTTTGTCGCTGCTGGTGGTGGCATCGCGCTGGTGCTGGTAGCGCTCCTGGATATTCTGCCAGGGCTCGCGGCCGGGACCGCTGTCAGGATGGGAAAGTTTTTCCCAGGCAGATTGCAAAGCCGCCATCAATCGTTTTATCGGGCTTGCCTTGTGGCTGTTCATTTTTCCGTCCTCCTTGCTGTCTTTTTCTTGAAGGGAGGAGGTGCGCAGCGGACAGTTGTCCGCTGTCGTCCCTGTTTGCGATTTCAGCGTTCGCGATTCTGCTCCTGCTGACGGTCCTGTTGTCTTTGTCTCTCCTGCTGCTGCCGTTGGCGCTCTTGCTGTTGCTGCTGGTCTTCCTGCTGCTGGCGGCGTTTGGTTTCTTCTTCATCAGCCATTTTCTTCACCTTCTCGTGCGTGATCCTGCGACATTGCAGGCTTTTGTTTTAGCAGCTGGGCTTGCACGATACGAAAAGGGATTTATTACAGGATGCTGCTGTCTTGTTGGAATTTGCATGAAAATGCAAAGAGGCTGTCGCCTGCATAAAACACATCGGCAACAACGGGCGAGAGAAGTAGCGGGGTGTCGGAAAGGGCAGACAGGCTGACGGGAGAAAAAATTATCGCCCTAGCATGAATCGGTCTAAAAGCCGGGGCGAAGAAATGTGCGCGGCGCGGCTGATGCCGCGGATTCAGAAAAATCCGGGCAGCAGTATCTGGCCTTTTTTCAGGCCCCAGCCATCGGCCTTGAGTGCCGTAGCAGCTTCAGCTTTGCCCTTGAGCAGGGTGAGCGTGTAGAAAACATCGTGACCCACGCAGATTTCATAAATCAGGGTGTAGTCACCGGGCTCGGTATCCAGCTCCACCGGCAATTCTTCATCGGCAGAAAACAGGACGAGTTCGGCATTGTCGAAAATCGTGAAAGGGAGCTGCAGGGTGCGCTGCGCACGTTTGTCCGCCGAAAAGCGCTCCGGTGTGCGCAGGATGACATCGGCGCCGAATTCTTCATCGGCCAGCGGGTCCATCACCACCAGGCCATCCAGCAGCAGCAAGCCCTGGGCCTGATTGCCTTCGCCCCAGGCCATTTCCTCTTCATCACAGGCGCGCGAACGCAGGCCGATCAGGCTGTGGGAAATGGTGAGATCCAGCTTGCGTTCCATGGGGTGATTCCGGGTGCGACGGTGAGCGGGCGATTATGCGTCAGCGCGGGCAGGAAAGCTGCCGCAGGCTCAAAGATATTGCTGCAGCCATTGCCGCAATTGCGCTGGTGGCAAAGCGCCGGAAACACGGGCCAGCTCGCGGCCGTGCCGGAAGATCATGAGCGTAGGAATGCTGCGTATGGCAAAGCGCTGGCCCAGCTCCGGCACGGCCTCGGTATCCACCTTGGCGAAACGGGCACGCGGCTCCATGGTGGCGGCAGCCTGCTCGAAGACCGGGGCAAACTGCCGGCAGGGGCCGCACCAGGGCGCCCAGAAATCCACCACCACGGGCAGGTCGCTCGTGCTATGGGCATCGAAATTCGTGGCATCCAGCGCCAGCGGCTGGCCGGTGAACAAGGCCTGTTTGCAGGCGCCGCATTTTCCGCCCTCAGACAGGCGTTCAGCCGGCACGCGATTCTTGCGGTGGCAATGCGGGCAAGTGATGAGCAGGGGCGAGGTCATGACGGAAGTGCCGCTTGATGAAGGTGCCGGCTAGCTGGGGGCAGGGCCGGCAAATACAAGTACTGGCTTACAGCACATGCTTGAGCAGGGATTGCACGGTGGGGTGTTCGATGCCTATGCGCAGGCCGGCCACATAACGGTTGAGCAGGTTTTCTATCCACACGCGCTCGCACTGGAAATGCTCGAGTACGAAGAAGGCATCGTCGTCCACGCGGTAACTCACTTCCAGGCGTACGCGGTTCATCTCGCCTTTGGGGGAAATCAGCAGGGACGCGTGATCCAGCTTGGCATTGATATCGACCTCATCAATCACGCCGATGTCTTCAAAATATTTGTTGAGCAGCAGCTTTACGCCAGCAGCACGCAGGGAATCCAGAACCATGGCCATATGCCCGGAAGTGACGATGCCTCACGATAACCAAAGGGCAGTCCCCTTGTCTGTCACTTTTGCTAGAGCGCTGCCGAGGCGGGCGTTATAGTGTTTTCTGCTTTTTCCCGGGTGGATTCCTGATGCGCTGGCGACTTCTGGTTCTGGCGGTAGTGCTGCTGGCCTTTGCGGGTTTTCTTGCCCTGCATTTTGGTGGCTGGCTGAATTTTCACGCCCTGAAATCCCATCACAGTGATCTGCAGGCCTGGGTCCTGACCTGGCCGCTGTTCGCGCATGCCGGTTTTTTTCTGGTCTTTGTGGTGGCGACCACCTTGTCCATCCCGGTGGCAACCTTGCTGACCCTGCTGGCCGGTTCGGTATTCGGCTTCTGGCAGGCCTTGTTGCTGGTGTCTTTTGCCAGCAGTGCGGGTGCCACGGGCGCCATGCTGCTCTCGCGTTATTTCCTGCGCGAGAGCGTTGAGCGGCGCTGGCCGCGCTGGGTATCCGTCATCAATGGCGGGCTTGAGAAAGATGGCGCCTTTTATCTCTTCGCCCTGCGCCTGGCCCCCACGCCGCCGTTTTTCGTGGTCAACCTGCTGATGGGCCTGACGCGGGTGCCCGCCTGGCGCTTTTTCATCATCAGCCAGATCGGCATGTTGCCGCTGGATGTGGTGTTCGTGAATGCCGGGCGGGCCCTGGCCACGCTGAATTCGCCTGAGGATGTGCTGGATGCCGGCACCTTGGGCGTGCTGGCGCTGGCGGCCCTGCTGCCCTTGCTCCTGCGCTGGATGATGCGCTCGCGGGTCAGGGTGCCGGCCTGAGCCCGGCGACATCCTGGGTGTGGTGGCGCCGGCAAACTGGATAAAGTTGCTTGACATGGTGGCGGGGCCTGTCACTATCGCGCCTGCATGCCGCACAGGCAGAAAGCCTTCTCGTTTCGTTCTTGCTCTTGCCAGTCCGTCCAGTCCGTCTTTACCTGTACTGCTCCGCACTTCCCGGGCAATGCCCGATCACTGTTCTATCAAAGGTTTAAATATCATGGCTACCGGCACGGTAAAGTGGTTCAACGACACCAAGGGTTTCGGCTTCATTACTCAGGACGATGGCGGCGAAGATCTGTTCGCGCATTTCTCCGAGATCAAGGCTGACGGTTTCCGTTCGCTCACCGAAGGTCAGAAGGTTTCCTTCGACGTGACCCAGGGCCAGAAGGGCAAGCAAGCCTCCAACATCCGCCCTGCGTGATGCTTCTGGTTCAGAAAAAAGCCCGGCAATAGCCGGGCTTTTTTTATGGCGCTAAACAGCCGTCATTTGCAGTCCTTGTAGGACCAGTCTGTTTTTCCGTAGGTATTGTTCTGTATGGCCTGGGTGTTGTTCTGCAGGCATTTGCTGCGATCCAGATATTCCTGATTGCGCTGGTCGGCGCTTTTGCCATCACTGTAGAGATTCTGGATGCGGCGCATATTGGCCGCTTCAGCCGCTGCATTATTACGCTCCAGCGCCACACGCGCCGCCCGGCGCATTTCATCGCAGCGGCGGCCGCCAAAGCGGCAGTACACTTCGGCCTCATAGCTGTCGATGGTGCCTTCACGATCTATGCGCGCCACAAAGGCTTGCTGGTCGGCAATTTTCTGCTGACGCTCCGCTTCGGCCTGGCGACGCTGGGCTTCTTGCTGTGCCTGACGCTGCTGGCGTTCAGCAGCAAGACGGCGCTCTTCACCCGCAACCCATTTTGCGGCCTCGGCATTGCCGCCATTGGCGGCGGCCCGCATCAGCCGGTCTTTTTCGGCCGGTGCGCTGCTGCCGACGGCGGCCTGATAACTCGCATTCACATGATTTTTGGCGGCCGCCTTCAGATACCACTGCTGTGCAATGCTGTTGTCTTTGCCGGCCCAGTTGCCGGCACGGAAATATTCGCCCAATTCATACATGGCTTCCGCATCGCCGGACGCAGCCGCGGATTGCAGGCGCAGCACATTGGCATCGGTGAGTTGCAGCACCGCCTTGCGTGCCGGCTCGCTGCCCTTGGCAGCGGCTTTGCGATACCACTCCAGCGCCGCTTTTTCGTCGCCTGAAGCACGCTGGTTATTGGCCAGCTGCAGCATGGCATCGGCGGTGCCGGTGGCGGCAGCTTTTTGCTGCCAGGCGAGTTTTTCCTGCGGTGTCGTTGCGCGATTGGCCATGGCGGTGAGTGCCTGTGGCTGGCCGGCCTCGGCGGCTTTTTTCAGCCAGACCGCTTCATCAGCCTTGCTATCCAGTGTGCCCAGGCCGAACAGATTCAGCGGCGCATAGGCCTCGCTCAGCGCATACATGGCATTGGCATCGCCCTTATCGGCCAGTGGCTGCTGCTTGATGATGATGCTGGCGCGCTCAGCCAGCGTTTTCGCACCGCCTACCCACTTGTCATTGGAGGCGCCGCCGGGTTGGCCCGTGCGCTTCATGGTGTCGGCCGCACTTTGGGCAAGGCGCAGTGCCTCGGCGGGATCACGTTTTACCGGCAGGCTATTTTCATTGGCGTAGAGCGAGAGATAGGCCAGGCGGTATTGCGAGGCACCATCACCCAGCTCCGCGCCCTTGCGCACCCATTTCAGCTGCTCTTCCTTGCTGCGGTAGTGCTGGTTGCGGTCCTTGTCATAGTAATTGACGGTTTGCAGCAGGCTGATGGCTTCCATATTGCCGCCATTGGCGGCGCGTATGCGCTGCGATTCGCTCATGTCCCAGGCGCTTTTGGAGCTGGCGCAGGCCGTGAGCAGCAGGCCCAGGAAAACACCGCCGCTGAGGGCGCGTGCCGTACGGAAATCAAAAACAGTCATCATGGCCACGGGTCCGTGTGAATACGGTAGGCCCGGAAGTATGGCGAGCTGAGGCGGCGGGTTCTTCCCCTTGAATGGGGGTGTCAGGCCGGGATTCCGGCCTGGGCGGGCGCGCTGCCGACGCATGGCCGGCAGCGCGGAAAATCAGCGCAGGCTGTAACGCAGGCCGGCGGTGTACTGGAGGATGCGGTAGTCGTTGTCGAGCTGGGCGCCGGCATCCAGCACGGCGCTCAGGGCCGGCGTGAATTTGTAGTTGAAGCCCAGTGCGAGATCCCAGGTGAAAAAGTTGTCGCTGCTCTTGTCGGAATAGCCGGGCTCTTCATACACGGTGCGCAGCTGGTTGATGCTGAGGGTGCCGTCGGCATGCAGATGCAGATTGGGCAGCAGCTCCTGATGCCAGCGCAGGCCGGTGCGCAGATTGAGCAGCCATGCCGTATCGAGGCTGGCGCGTAGGGAGGCGGGGCTGCCGTTGCCGAGATTCACGGCATCAAGCTGGCGCTCACTGTCACCACTGTAAGTGGCAGAGGCGGCAGCCAGCCAGTCCAGGCCGTCCCCGGTTTGAAAAACCGCTTCTGCGCCCAGGCGCAAGGCGGAGTTGGAGTCGTAATTATCCTTGGTGAGGGTGTAGACACTGCCGCCACGCAGCTGGGTCTCGCTGATTTCGTGCTCAAGATGGAATTGCGTATAGCCGGCGTCGAGGTTGTAGATAGGGCCGGCAAGCGCGGCGCTGGTGCCGGCCAACAGGGCCAGTGCGGTGAGGGTGTGTTTGATGGACATGGCAGCTCCTTTTTTGGCAGCAAGACTAGGGCAGATTGAGGGAGTTTGCTTGTCCTTATGGCGGCGGGCTGTCGGCCTGCGGCAGTTTGCGCCAGATCAAGAGCCGGCGCTGGCGCTATGGCAAGCTGCAGGCTGTCACCAGTCCGGGTAAATGCGGCATGTCTTACTCTCATATGCGCAGGGCGCTGCTCTTGCCGCTTTTGCTTTTCCTGCCAGCGGCCTGCACAACAGCGCCGCCTTCATCGCAGGCTGACTGCCCGCAGTCGCGCTCCACGCCGACGGCGCCCGCTGAATTCCTGGCACTGCAAAATCCTCAGGCCCAGCAGGGCCTGGATACGAACCGGGCGCGGCGGATTTTTGAAAGCGGCAGTGGCGATAGCGGCTGCGTGTTCTGTCATGGCAAGACCGGCGCGGGAGATGGCGTACTGGCCGGCAAATACAGTGTGCCGCCACGCAATTTCAGCTGTGCGGCGACGATGCAGGCTTTACCGGACGGGCAATTGTTCTGGGCCATACGCGAAGGCGTGGCGGGCACGGCCATGCCGGCGCATGCGCAGCTGAGTGATGAGGAACTGTGGTTGCTGGTGGGCTATGTGAGGTCGCTGGCGAAGTGAAGGAAAGGCGTGAGCACAGGTGCTGGCGGCAGAAAATTTGCGATGCAGGCGGGCTTGGGAGTAGAAAGCGAGGCCATACAGGCGTGATTCGCCTTTTTCCTGCTTATTACCGGTAACCGTCATGCTGGCCGAACTTGAAGCCCTGATAAGCCTCACGCCTGATTTTCCGCAAAAAGGCATCCTCTTCCGCGATATCAGCCCGCTGCTGAAAACGCGCCTGAACGACACCATAGAAGCCATGGCGGCATTGTTTACCTCTGCCGAATGGAGCGAGATAGATGCGGTAGTCGGCATCGAGTCGCGCGGCTTCATTCTGGCTTCAGCCATGGCCTATGCGCGCAACAAGGAATTGCTGCTGGTGCGCAAGCCCGGCAAGCTGCCGCCGCCGGTGCATACCGTTTCCTACACACTGGAATACGGACAGGATTCCTTGCAGATGTCCTCGCAGTTTTCGCCTTCGCGTGTGCTGGTGGTGGATGATGTGCTGGCCACCGGAGGCACCTTGCGCGCTACCTGCCAGCTTTGCGAACAGGCCGGCCACCGCATCCACGGCATTGTCACCCTGATCGATCTTGAAGCCCTCAATGATTTCCACTGGGGCGATATCGCACCGCGCGCCTGCTTCAGGTACTGAGCTCATGAAAAAGCTTTTACTGGTGCTGGCGCTGCCGGAAGAAAACGACGGCAATCTTTTATCGGCCCATGGTCATGAAATCCTCTACACCGGCGTGGGCAAGGTGAATGCCGCGCTCAAGTTGGCCGAAGCTCTGGCCACAAGAAATCGTGATGAGCTTTTGGTGGTGAATCTGGGCTCGGCGGGCTCGCATCATCTGCCGGCGGGGCAGGTGGTGTGCGCGCAGCAATTCTTCGAGCGCGATATGGATGCCACGGCTCTGGGTTTTGCGCTGGGGCAAACGCCGTATGAAGAAGACATTCACCTGGACTACGGCATGGTGGTAGAAGGCTTGCCACAGGCGGTGTGTTTCAGTGGCGACAGCTTTGTCACGGAAAAGCATCCGCAGCTGGCGTTAGAAGTCATAGACATGGAAGCCTATGCCTTGGCCAAGGTCTGCCGGCATTTTTCCGTGCCGTTTTGTTCGCTGAAATTCATTACGGATGGGGCGGATGGGGCAGCGGCTACTGAATGGCGCGATGCGGTGCGCATGGCGGCGCAGCATTTGAGTGCGGCGCTCACTGTGCTGGAAAAACAGCTGGCTCAGGATTGATCTTCAAAACAGCGCAAACAAAGAAGAGCTTAGTGGGATGCCGAGGCCTATGATGGCGGATTGCCGTTCAGGCGCGGGAGCAGTCCATGGTCAGGCTCAATATGAAGCTGGTGCTGGACTATGTAGTGGCCGATCCGGCCTGTGATTTCATCTTCAATATCGAAGCCGCACGCACGCAAAGCCAGCTTGTCTCGCTGGAAAAACTGGAGATCAGCCAGTTCTTGTCACGGCGTGCCGATACCGATCCCTTGGTTTACAACCGTTACATCCGCCTCAAGGCCAAGCGTGGTCCGCTGCGGGTGAGTTATCAGGCCACTATTGATATCACCCATCATCTGGAGCGGCCCGAGCTGATTGCCGAATTGCCGGTGGCGGAATTACCGGGCCAGGTGCTGGCCTTTCTCTATCCCAGTCGTTATTGCCAGTCCGATCAGTTGCTGGCTCTCGCCAGCCGCGAGTTTGGTCATCTGCCACGGGGTTATGTGCGTGTGCAGGCCATCATGGCCTGGGTGCAGAAGCATGTGGAATTCAAATCCAATACCTCCAATTCCAATACCTCGGCGCTGGATACCCTGGCGCAGGGAACGGGCGTGTGTCGTGATTTTGCGCATCTCATGATTGCGCTGTGTCGTGCTGTCAATATTCCGGCGCGCTTCACCACGGGGATGGATTACGGCGCCAGCCCCGAGTTGGGCCCGCAGGATTTCCATGCCTATGTGGAGGTTTACCTGAGTGGCCGCTGGTATATCTTCGATCCTTCCGGCACGGCCATGCCCATGGGCTTTGTGCGCATAGGGACGGGGCGTGATGCGGCGGATGTCGCTTTTGCCACGATTTTCGGCAGTGTGACGTCGGAGGCGCCGGTGATTTCGATTGATACAGTGGTGGATACTTTTTATCAGCGGATGGCGCCGCGGCACTGCAGTGAGGGTATCTCTACGGATAGTGAGTTTGTGCGGTGGTAGTGCGGTTCTGAGTATGTCGTGGGTTTAGTGAGGTTCTTCGCGACTGGCTTCTGTTGATACTTCGTATCGCGTTGCGCCTCGCCCGCGGGGCCTCACTTTCTTTGCTTCGCCTAAAGAAAGTAAGCAAAGAAAGGCGAGTCCTGCGGACGGCCCTTCATTTGGCTCTGTCCGCTGCTATAGCCAATGGTATCCTGGCCATGCTCGCGCATTCGCGACTCGCAACTACCTGCGGATTTTCTTTGATTGGCAGGGCCGTAGGTTAAGCAAGCTTTCGCAAGGAATCATTGCTGTGATGGCTGTCGCTGACAGGCCAACGCTTCCCTCTTCCCACCATCGCCTGAAAGAAACCCTGTCGTCCCCGCGCAGGCGGGGACCCAGTGACTTTGCTGTTGCTTTCAAGCGAGCGCAGCGACGCGCGCTTTTGCTTTTTCCACTCCCGTAGAGTTCGCCGAGCAGCGGAAGGGGCTGGCGGATAAAGGGCGAGGATTGTCTGAGTCTTTGCGTAGCAAAGGCGAGTTGCCGAGCCCCCGCCAGACCCTGAGCAGCAAAGGGGCGAAGGAGGGGTTTCGCAAAGCATTGCTTTGCGCCTCCGTAGTGACCGGCGCGTGCAAGCGCCGGGCTGGGGCGAACGGCCCGGGTCGCCTTTCCTTTGCTTACTTTCCTTTGGCGACATCCTCACGGAGTGAGGTGAACGCCCGTTTTGTTGGGCGGCCCGAAGGGTGAGGCCGCAGGCCGAATAACCAAAGGAAAGTAAGGCCCCGCGGGCGAGGCGCAACGGCATTGAAATGCCAACAGAAGAAAGTCGCGGAGCACATCACCAGGCTTTCGTGAGCTCCCAATCATTCCATGCGGCGGAAACGCTACGCGGTTCCGCCCTGCGCGGGCTACGCTTGCTGATGAAGTTGTGCTCAGTAGTTTTACTAATTGACAAAAACGAGGCGCTCCAATAGCTTCGATGCGTCAGATGTTACGTCTGAGGATGCTCTTTAAAAGTTTGGTTTACGGACTCCAAGAGAAATAGAAGTTCGAGTTATCGAACGACCACTTCTCGTGGTCCCTACCGGGATGTCAGGCCTCAGGGCTAAAGCTTTCCGGGGCAATGAAACCTACGCGATTTTTAGTTAGTCGTGTTAGGCGGATTAATTTAGGGGGTTAATCTCAGCATGGGTCATTTGTTCTCTTCAAAGACGGTTGTTATTGGCGGACCACTGAAAGGTGGCTCACACAACAACTTAATTACTGAAGGAGATCGAAATGATCAAAATCAAGTTTGTCTTTACCGTAAACCAAAAGAGCTATGTCGATAATTGCCCAAAAGCGGTTGTCGATGAAAAATCCGCCCATGCTGTGAGTAGTCAGGACTCTAGTGAATCTATTTCAAAGAAAGTCTTGATGTTCTTGGTTCGTTTCGGAGTGATGTACGTAGTCAAGAAGCTTGTTGACTATTTCTTTGAAAGCTAAGAAGACCCCTTAAATACTTCTCTAAAAAAAATGACTTTAGATAAGCCCTATTACCCCAATTCTCCGATTAAAAATATTCAGTCTTTGGCTGATTTTCTGCAGGTCAATGAGGCGGTAATTAAGAAGATTGCGGCTAATCCGGCTGCATATTACAACTCATTTCCTCTTGAGTCAGAGCGACCTGATGGCACAAAGAAAATCAGAAATATCAGTGATCCAAAGCCTGATTTAAAGCTAATTCAACGCCGGCTTGTGGATAGGCTTTTTTCGAAAGTTGAGTTTCCGTTGTATCTTACCGGCGGCATTCGAGATGACTCTAACCCAAGAGATTATGTTCTAAATGCTGCGATGCATTGCGGTGCATATGTGGTTATATCGAATGATATAAAAAATTTCTTTCCTTCAGTTAGGAAGAAGTTAATTCTTGAAATATTTAAGCATTTCTTTCATTTCCCATCAGATGTGTCGGAGCTGCTGGCTCAGCTTGTTACCTTGGATAATTACCTTCCACAGGGCGCACCGACAAGCTCCTATTTGGCGAACTTAGTCTTCTTTGATATTGAGTATCAGCTGGTTTCCTATTTTAGGTCGAGAGAGCTGATTTATAGCAGATTAATTGATGACATTGTTGTCTCGTCAAAGAAGAGAATAAGTAAGGAGCAGATAGAGGATGTAATTACTCGCCTTTCTAGAATGGTAAGAGGAAAGGGTTGTAAGCTGCATGCCAAGAAAAAGACTATTGTGTCGCGCTCTACCGCCAGCGAACTAATGTACATAACTGGGTTGTGGATTAATAATGGTTCGCCCCGTGTTGGGGTTAATGAAAGAAAGATAATTAGGGCCTTGGTGTCGAATTGTGAGCATGGCTACAAGGTTGATCCAACCTCCAATGCATATCATGCGGAGTACAACTCTGTTTCGGGAAAAGTCGCAAAACTCACTCGGCTGGGGCATGTGGAAGCTGACTCGATGAGAGCGACTCTTTCCAAAAGATTGCCACTTCTTTCGGAGAGTGATGAAAAGAAGTTGGTGCGTGAAGTTAAGCGAGTTAGCAAGTATTTGCAGAGCCACTCACTTACGGCAGGGGCTAGGCATCGCCTAGATAAAATAAACTATAAGCTCACTATATTGGCACGATCAAATAGGATCGTGGCTGGAAGATTGCGTGCGGATATTAGGCGGGCTGTCTCGATTGCAAAGGCGGGTGCAAAATGAGCAATGCATTAGAGGTTGGTTTGCTGAAGTGCTATGACCACTTTAAGGGTTTTGGCTTTATTCAGAGGGAAAAGGGGAAGGATGTTTTTGTTCATTATCAAAGTTTTGTCGATAAGGACTCAGCTATTGTGGTGGGGGCTCAGTTGCAGTTTAGGGTCGAAAAAACTCCGAAAGGGCTTAAGGCCTTAGATGTAAAGAAGTTGTCCTGAGTGTGTATAAAGCAGGCGCCAATATGGCGCCTGCTTTATTAAAATTAACCACCAATCTTCTTGTACTTAATCCGATGCGGCCTAGCCTCAGACCCCAGCTTCTTCTTCCGATACTCCTCAAACTCAGTGTAATTACCGTCATACCATTCCACTTCATCACCGTCGAAGGACAGGATATGGGTACAGATACGGTCGAGGAACCAGCGATCATGGCTCACGCACATGACCACGCCGGGGAAGGTGGTGATGGCTTCTTCCAGGGCGCGCAGGGTTTCCACGTCCAAATCGTTGGAGGGTTCGTCGAGCAGGATGACGTTGGCGCCAGCCGACAGAATCTTCGCCAGCTGCAAACGGTTGCGCTCGCCGCCGGACAATTCACCCACGCGTTTCTGCTGATCGCTGCCCTTGAAGTTGAAGCGGCCGATATAGGCACGTGAGGGCATTTCGTACTCGCCCACCTTCATGATGTCGAGGCCGCCGGACACTTCTTCCCACACGGTCTTCTTGTTATCCAGCGTGTCGCGTATCTGGCCGACATAGGCAACCTTCACGCTTTCACCCACGATCACTTCGCCGGCATCCGGTTTCTGTTCGCCGGTAATCATGCGGAACAGCGTGGTTTTACCCGCACCATTGGGGCCGACGATGCCGACAATGGCGCCCTTGGGCACGGTGAAGTTCACGTTTTCATACAGCAGGCGGTCGCCGAAGCTCTTGGCGATGTTTTTCACATCGACCACGAGATCGCCGAGGCGCTCTCCGGGCGGAATATAGATTTCCTGCGTCTCGGCGCGCTTCTGGAATTCCTTGCTGGCCAGTTCGTCGTAAGCGGCCATACGCGCCTTGCTCTTGCTCTGGCGGCCCTTGGCATTCT
>JAVHYE010000144.1:0-3057 GCA_031119295.1 Pedobacter sp.
AGCGCGATGATGATGAGCACCGGGAAGCTGGCAATCAGCAGCTGCGTCCATACGCTCTGACCCTGGGGTTCGACGCCCTCGAAGGCCACTTTCTTTTCCTGCAGCAACGGTACCAGGGTCTGGTCAAAGGTACCCGGGCGCACGGTTTCAAACTTGTCGCCATTGACCTTCTCGCCCGAGACCTTGAGCCCGTCGATCTTGACCTTCTTGATCTCGCCGCTGTTCACGGCCGTGATGAAGTCGGAGTAGATCAGGGGCTTGGTAGCGGCCTGCTGGTTGAAATTGCTGAAGACGAACACCAGCACACCGGCAATCACCAGCCACAGGATCAGATTCTTAACCATGTCGTTCAAGGGCAACCCCCGGGATACGTGCGACTACAAACTCGCCTGCGACATTATAGAGACCCTCCGTCGCTCGCAAGGCGACAGACGGCGATGAAGCTCACTGACCCCGGAAGTCCTGGCCCAGCAGGTAGACCTCGGGGGAGCGGGGGCGCGAGGCCTGCGGCTTGCGGCTCTTGAGCACCTTGAAGTGCTCCTGCACCGCCTTGCGGTAGGTATCGAAACCCTCGCCCTGAAACACTTTGACGACAAAACTGCCGCCGGGCTTGAGCACGCGAACCGCCATATCCAGTGCCAGCTCACAGAGATAGATGGCCCGGGGCTGGTCGGCGCCCGTTCCCGACATATTGGGGGCCATGTCCGAAATTACAAGATCAACCGGGGCATCGCCGAGAGCCGCCAGGATCTGGTCGAAGATTTCCTGCTCGCGAAAGTCGCCCTGGATGAAGTTAACGCCAGCCAGGCCATCCATGGGCAGGATGTCCGAAGCCACCACCGTGCCCTTGTCACCGACCAGGCGGGCGGCAATCTGCGACCAGCTGCCGGGCGCCGAACCCAGGTCCAGCACCGTCATGCCGGGCCGGAAGAGGCGGTCTTTTTCGTTGATTTCCAGCAGCTTGTAGGCCGCCCGGGCACGATAGCCGTCCTTTTGCGCCTGTTTGACGTAAGGGTCATCCCAGTGCTCACGCAGCCAGGTCTTGCTGGAGGCGCTGAGCTTGGGGTTGTGAAACTTCTCGGCCATGATGGTGAACGCGTGAGCGCGAGGGGCTTTGTGGCTAGAATGGGCGCCCTTTTTACCAGAATTTGCAGGTCCCCGCCGCCATGCCCCTCTCGATAGCCGAAAAGAAACGCTTCCGCCGCATAGGCCACGAGCTCTCGCCCGTGGTCATGACCGGGGGGCAGGGCCTGACCGAAGGCATACTGGCCGAGACCGATCGCGCCCTCGAAGACCACGAGCTCATCAAGGTACGCGTGAATGGCGAGGACCGCGAAGAGCGTGCCGCCGCCATGCAGGAAATCGCCCGCCACAACCGTGCCCAGGTGGTGCAGGTCATCGGCAAGATCGTGCTGCTCTATCGCCCGGCGAAAAAGCCCAATGCCAAGCTCTCCAATCTGCTGCGCTACAACCACCTCAAGGAATGAAGTGCAGAGCTAAAAACAAAAGCCGGCATCAGCCGGCTTTTGTTTTTAGGGAATCCCGCTCAGGGGCAGGAAGCTGATTGCGGCGTCGCCGCGACCACCGTGCTGTAGTGGTAGGTGTAGTCGTTGTACAACGCTTGCGTGCCCTGCTCACCGGCATGGGAGCCGATGATCCAGGTATCCGCCTTGGGAATGCCGCCATCGGCATAAGCTGCAATATCGGTCGTGGCATTGCCATAGGCGCGGATGATGTTGAGACCGACCGTATTGCGCAGGTATTTCACGTAATTGGTTTTATGTGCCTGCGTGTCCGGCGGAATGGGGCCATCGCCATAAGGATTGCTGCGGTAATGCCAGGGTGACAGACCCTGCTTGCCGAACCATTCACGCGCATCTTTCGCCACCCAGTAAGGGCGCGCGGTCAGATAAATGATCTGGTAGCCCTTGGCCTTGTAGGCATTCACGGTCTGCGGTGCGTAGGCATAGGCCTGCGCCGTCTTCACCCCGGCATAATCCGCATAAGCTTCGAAATCATTGATGGTCAGCGTGCCATCGATATCAAACAGCACTGCCTGGCGCCCGGGCTCCACCACACTGAGATAGCCGCTCACTGTGGAAAGATCACCCTCCACCACCATGCGCACCTGATATTCGCCCACGGGGCGCACACCCAGAGCGGCATTTATTTTTCCATCACTGTCCGTGGTGTAACGCCCCACATACTGCCAGGCATTCATGCCCGTGCCGAAAATATAAACATGCACATACTCGCCTTCGAGATCCTTGTGCAGGACGGCGTCGTAATCGAATTTGCCAGTGATGGTGGCAGCACTTCCGCTTTTCACGATCTCGTCATGCACCATATGCCAGGGCTTGTAGATGCCGGCGAGAAGGGTGTTGCCGAAACTGCGGAAGGATTTCTTGGCCGGATTGCTGAAGGCCGGCGGATTGGCCGGACTGCTCGTGTCCGGGCATTGCGCGACCACCAGGGCCGGCAGGGAAAACATCAGGAAAGCAAAGGCAAGCTTGCGCATGGTCGACTCCGTGTCAGAAAAAGACATCCCTGTACCGACTGTCCCGACCCGTCCTGGGCGGCGGCGACCTTTTCTAGCGCGAAACCCGCAAGCAGCGAATCACTCAATCGGCCATGCAGGGCGTTTTTGCGGACACCCCCTGCTGAAGGAGAGGGGAAGCACCAGCTCCTGTCTCCGCAGCAGCACCGCAATAAAAAAGCCGGCACAAGGCCGGCTTTTCCAGAAGCAGGAATGCCTTACTCGTAACGCACTTCTGCAATTTCGTACTCGACCAGACCAGCCGGCGTCTGGATGCCGACGGTGTCGCCTTCTTCCTTGCCGATCAGGCCGCGGGCAATCGGAGAGTTCACGGAAATCTTGTTGTTCTTGATGTCCGCTTCGTCGTCACCCACGATCTGGTAGGTCTTGGTCTCGTCGGTATCGCAATTCACGATATCCACCGTCACGCCAAAAATCACCTTGCCGGTCTTGGGCATGGCCGTGACATCGATGACCTGGGCATTGGACAGCTTGGCCTCGATATCCTGGATACGACCCTC
>JAVHYE010000144.1:3157-4429 GCA_031119295.1 Pedobacter sp.
GGCACTGCGACGGATGCTGAACGAATCCTGCTGCGCCTGCTTGCCTTCAGTGGTGTTGATGATCAGCGAAATCTCGCCGTTCTTGAGCATGTCCACAATATGCGGACGACCTTCAGTCACCTTGTTCACACGACGGCAAGGAATGCCGGCCGCTTCCAGCTCGCGCTGCGTACCACCGGTACCCACCAGCTCGAAGCCGAGAGCCGTTAGCTCGCGGCCGATATTGGTGAGATGCGTCTTGTCATTGTCGCGCACGGAAATGAAAGCACGGCCACCCGTGGGCAGCTTTTCATTGGAGCCCAGCACGGCCTTGTGGAAGGCTTCGGCGAAGCTTGCGCCCACACCCATCACTTCGCCGGTGGATTTCATTTCCGGACCGAGAATCGGATCTACACCCGGAAACTTCGCGAAGGGGAAAACTGCTTCCTTCACGCTGAAATAGGGCGGAATGATTTCCTTGGTGAAGTTCTGCTCGGCCAGTGTCTTGCCGGCCATGCAACGCGCCGCCACCTTGGCCAGCGAAGTGCCTATGCACTTGGACACGAAGGGCACGGTGCGCGAAGCGCGCGGATTCACTTCCAGCACATAAACATCGTTGCCCTTCACGGCAAACTGCACATTCATGAGACCGACCACGCCCAGCTCACGCGCCATGGCAACCGTCTGTTCGCGCATCACATCCTGGATATTGTCGGCCAGATTGTAAGGCGGCAGCGAGCAGGCGGAGTCACCGGAGTGGATACCGGCCTGTTCGATATGCTGCATGATGGCGCCTATCACCACATCCTTGCCGTCAGACACGGCATCGACGTCGACTTCGATCGCATCATCCAGGAAGCGGTCGAGCAGCACCGGCGAATCATTGGAGACCTGCACCGCGGTACGCATGTAGTGGCGCAGCTCGTCTTCGTTGTAAACGATTTCCATGGCACGGCCACCCAGCACATAGCTAGGACGCACCACCAGCGGATAACCGATTTCAGCAGCAAGACGCACGCCTTCTTCGGCATTACGTGCCGTGCGATTCGGCGGCTGACGCAGATTGAGACGCTCCACCATCTGCTGGAAACGCTCGCGGTCTTCAGCACGGTCGATGGCATCGGTGGACGTACCGATGATGGGCACACCAGCAGCCTCCAGTGCACGCGCCAGTTTCAGCGGCGTCTGGCCACCGTACTGCACGATCACACCCACCGGCTTTTCCAGCGCGGCAATTTCCAGCACGTCTTCCAGTGTTACCGGCTCGAAGAAGAGACGGTCGGAAGTGTCGTA
>JAVHYE010000144.1:4529-7591 GCA_031119295.1 Pedobacter sp.
GCGCAGGTATCCACGCGCTTGTACACCGGCTTCACGCCCAGCTCCCAACGCTTCTTGCGCAGCTCTTTTTCAGACACACCGATCAGCGAAGCCAGACGCGAATCGGAGAAGCCCTTGCGCTTCAAGCGCCAGAACACATCGCGATCAAAACCGGCAAAGCCCAGCTGCTTGACCGTTTCTTCGTCCTTGATGAGATCTTCGATCTGCACCAGGAACCAGGGATCAATGCCGGAGAGTTTGTAAACTTCATCCACACTCATGCCGAAGCGGAAAGCATCACCCACATACCAGACGCGATCCGGACCCGGATTGGAAAGCTCCTTGCGGATTTTCGCTTCCGGCTCTTCCTGCCCCGCAACAATCTTGGGATTGAAGCCATCAGAGCCCACTTCCAGGCCACGCAGCGCTTTCTGCACCGACTCCTGGAAAGTGCGGCCTATCGCCATCACTTCACCCACAGACTTCATCTGCGTGGTCAGCGTGGCGGCAGCCTGCGGGAATTTTTCGAAATTGAAACGCGGAATCTTGGTGACCACGTAATCGATGGAAGGCTCGAAAGACGCCGGCGTGCGGCCACCGGTGATGTCGTTCTTGAGCTCGTCCAGCGTGTAGCCCACGGCCAGCTTGGCCGCGATCTTGGCAATCGGGAAGCCCGTTGCCTTGGAAGCGAGAGCAGACGAACGCGATACACGCGGATTCATCTCGATCACCACCATGCGGCCGTCTTTCGGATTGATACCGAACTGGACGTTGGAGCCACCGGTTTCAACGCCGATCTCGCGCAGCACGGCGCAAGAGGCGTTACGCATGATCTGGTATTCCTTGTCCGTGAGCGTCTGTGCCGGGGCGACGGTGATGGAGTCGCCGGTATGCACGCCCATGGCGTCGAAATTCTCGATGGAGCAGACGATGATGCAGTTGTCCTTGCGATCACGGACCACTTCCATCTCGTATTCTTTCCAGCCGATCAGGGATTCGTCGATCAGCAATTCCTTGGTCGGCGAGAGATCCAGACCACGCTCGCAGATTTCCACGAACTCTTCGCGGTTGTAGGCGATACCGCCACCGCTGCCACCCATGGTGAAGGACGGACGAATGATGGAAGGAAAGCCCGTGGTTTCCAGCACGGCAAACGCTTCTTCCATATTGTGCGCAATGCCGGCGCGCGGGCATTCAAGACCGATGCGGCGCATGGCCTGATCGAAAAGCTTGCGGTCTTCCGCCATGCGTATGGCGTCCTTGGAGGCACCGATCAGTTCGCAGCCGAATTTTTCCAGCACACCGTGCTTGTCGAGATCGAGGGCGCAGTTGAGCGCCGTCTGGCCACCCATGGTGGGCAAAACAGCATCCGGACGCTCTTTCTCGATGATCTTGGCAACCGTCTGCCAGGTGATGGGCTCGATATAGGTCGAGTCCGCCATCACCGGGTCGGTCATGATGGTGGCCGGGTTCGAGTTCACCAGGATGACGCGGAAACCTTCTTCGCGCAGGGCCTTGCAGGCCTGGGCGCCGGAATAATCGAACTCGCAGGCCTGGCCGATGACGATGGGACCGGCGCCTATGATCAGAATGCTTTTGATGTCAGTACGTTTTGGCATGGTGATCTCTTACTTCTTGCTGGCCTGCATCAATTCAATGAAATGGTCGAACAGCGGCGAGGCATCGTGCGGACCGGGGCTGGCTTCGGGATGACCCTGGAAGCTGAACGCCGGCTTGTCGTTGCGATGTATGCCCTGGTTGGAACCATCGAAGAGCGAGCGGTGTGTCACACGCAGCGTGGCCGGCAGTGTTTTTTCATCCACTGCAAAACCGTGGTTCTGCGAAGTGATCATCACCGTGCCTTTTTCAATGTCCTGCACAGGATGGTTGGCGCCGTGGTGGCCCAGTCCCATCTTCACGGTCTTGGCACCGGAAGCCAGCGCGAGCAGCTGGTGGCCGAGGCAGATACCGAACACGGGAATTTCAGTCGTGAGGAATTCCTTGATGGCGGCGATGGCGTAATCGCAAGGCTCGGGGTCACCCGGGCCGTTGGAGAGGAAAATGCCGTCCGGATTCAGTTTCAGCACATCAGCCGCAGGCGTCTGCGCCGGTACCACAGTCACATCGCAGCCACGATCGATCAGCATGCGCAGGATATTCACCTTCACGCCGTAGTCGTAAGCCACCACTTTGAATTTCGCAGGAGTGCTCGGAGTGATATGGCCCTTGCCGAGAATCCAGCCGCCCTCGGTCCAGCGATAGCTTTCCTTCACGGAAACCACTTTGGCCAGATCCATGCCCTTGAGGCCGGGGAAGGCTTTGGCCGCTGCCAGAGCCTTGGCTTCGTCCACATCATCGCCGGCGATGATGGCGCCGTTCTGCGCACCTTTCTCACGCAGGATGCGCGTGAGGCGACGCGTGTCGATATCGGCGATGCCGACCACATTGCGGCGCTTGAGATAATCCGACAGCGATTCCTGCGAACGGAAGCTGGAAGGAATCATGCTGAGATCGCGAATGATGAGGCCGGCCGCCCACAGGTCTTTGGCCTCCTCGTCGTCCCCGTTCACACCGGTATTGCCGATATGGGGGTAAGTCAGCGTGACGATCTGACGGCAGTAGGACGGATCAGTGAGGATTTCCTGGTAGCCCGTCATGGCCGTGTTGAAAACGACTTCACCGCTGGTGAGGCCGTCGGCACCGATGGACGTTCCGCGGAAGACGCTGCCGTCTTGCAGGACGAGAAGGGCGGGCTTGCTCAAACCTACCTCCGATTTAAGGCTGCTGGCAGGAGGCGCCCGTGTAAAAAAGCGAGAAAGAGGGGCTCCTTCTCGCTTCTTCTTGGACGCATCCGGGTATTTGATGGGTGCCGGACCGCGTGGAGACCCACGCCGGGCACAGATTGAGCGCGAATTCTACGGAAAAGGCCCTTTTGTGTCCAACCGGATTGGCCGACTACTGCGCCAAAGCCTTCCCGAGCCACGCCAAAGCCTCCACCAAATCAGTCCGGGAAAGACTGTGTCCAGCCGGTCATCCGGGCAAACCCCTATGACTGTCCACCGGTCGCCCCCTGGGCCATTGCT
>JAVHYE010000145.1 GCA_031119295.1 Pedobacter sp.
GTCTGGATGCGCTTCAGGGCTTCGCGCATGGCCTTGCGGGACTCTTCGTTGATGACCTGCGGACCAGTCACGTACTCACCATACTCGGCATTGTTGGAGATGGAGTAGTTCATATTGGCGATGCCGCCTTCGTACATCAGGTCAACAATCAGCTTGAGCTCGTGCAGGCACTCGAAGTAGGCCATTTCCGGAGCGTAACCGGCTTCGGTCAGGGTTTCGAAGCCCATCTTCACCAGCTCGACAGCGCCACCGCAGAGCACAGCCTGCTCACCGAACAGGTCGGTCTCGGTCTCGTCCTTGAAGGTGGTTTCGATGATGCCGGAACGGCCACCGCCCACGCCTGCGGCATAGGACAGAGCGATATTCTTGGCATTACCGGAAGCGTTCTGGAAAATGGCGATCAGATCAGGGATACCGCCGCCCTTCACGAACTCGGAACGCACGGTGTGGCCCGGAGCCTTGGGGGCAATCATGATCACGTCCAGATCCTTGCGCGGCACGACCTGGTTGTAGTGAATGGCAAAGCCGTGAGCAAAGGCCAGCACAGCGCCCTGCTTGATGTTGGGCTCGATTTCTTCCTTGTACAGCTTGGACTGGAACTCATCCGGGGTCAGGATCATGACCACGTCAGCGGCCTTCACGGCGCTGGGCACGTCGGTCACTTTCAGGCCATGGGCTTCAGCCTTCTTCACGGTGGCCGAACCCGGACGCAGGCCCACGGTCACGTCAACACCGGAATCCTTGAGGTTGCAGGCGTGAGCATGGCCCTGCGAACCGTAACCGATGATGGCGACCTTCTTGCCACGGATGATGGAGAGGTCGGTGTCTTTGTCGTAATAAACGTGCATGAGAGGCGCTCCGGATCAGGGGAAAGGGGCGAATACCGGCACTCTGCCCAGCATTCAGTGGCGGGCACCATACTCCTCCTGGCATGTTGCGTAAAATGATATATTTGCAACACTACATGCCATTTTTAGAAACAAACCTGATAGCCGGAATATGAACGCCCAAAGCCTCAAGCTCTTTCTTGCCCTGGCTGACAACCTGCACTTCGGCAAAACCAGCCGCGAGCACCATGTCAGCCCCTCGGCCCTGAGCCGTAGCATCAAACAGCTGGAGGACGAACTGGGCGTCGCCCTCTTCCTGCGCGACAACCGTTCGGTGAGCCTCACTCGCGAAGGCGTCCGCTTCCGCAGCTACGCGCAACAGGTCTTAAGCGGCTGGCAGGATTTGCGTCACAGCTTCCAGCTGGAACAGGAAATCCTGCAGGGCGAACTCAGCCTCTATTGCTCGGTGACGGCCAGCTACAGCTTTCTCTACGACACCCTGAGCCGATTCCGTCAGGACTACCCGCGCATCGAAATCAAGCTGCACACGGGCGATGCCGCCAAGGCCGTGGAACGGGTACGTGACGGGGAAGAAGACATTGCCATCGGTGCACGCCCGGAAAGCCTGCCCTCCGGCATTGCCTTCCAGTCCATTACCCGCTCCGCACTCTGCTTTATCGGTCCGCTGTCGCCACAGCTTTTAAGCGAAGAGCAGATTCGTCAGCCCGATACGCACAACTGGCGCGACGTCCCCCTGATTTTGTCGGAGGAAGGACTGGCGCGTGAACGCACGGATCGCTGGCTGCGCCAGCACAGCATCAAACCGCGCATCTATGCCCAGGTCAGCGGCAACGAAGCCATAGTCAGTATGGTGAGCCTGGGTTTCGGTGTAGGCATCGTGCCGCGGATCGTGCTGGACAACAGCCCGCTGGCCAACCGCATCCGTGTTTACGATATTCAGCCACCACTGGCACCCTATGACATCGGCCTGTTTGCACTTGAAAAGCGTCTTAAAGAACCGCTGATCAATGCCTTCTGGGACAGACAGGGCCCGCGGTAAAAATCAGCCATGAAAAAAGCCCGCTATTGCGGGCTTTTTTCATTTACAGCTACAGCAGCATCAGATGCTCAGCACCTTTTCGCCACGTGCAATACCACAGACGCCGGTGCGCACCACTTCCAGGATGGCGTTTTCGCTCAGGGCCTGGATAAAGGCGTCCAGCTTGTCACTCGTACCGGTGAGCTGGATGGTGTAGATGCTTGGCGTTACGTCCACGATCTGGCCGCGGAAGATATCGGCCGTACGCTTGATTTCTGCACGTGCCGCACCCGTGGCTTTCACCTTGACCAGCATGAGCTCGCGCTCGATATGGCCGCCTTCGGTGAGATCCACCACCTTCACTACTTCCACCAGCTTGTTCAGCTGCTTGGTGACCTGCTCGATCTTGTGCTCGTCACCAAAGGTGGTAAGCGTGAGACGCGACAGCGTGGGGTCATCGGTAGGCGCCACAGTCAGCGATTCGATGTTGTAGCCACGCTGGGAGAACAGGCCCACCAGACGCGACAGGGCACCGGCTTCATTTTCAATCAACACAGAAATGATACGGCGCATGATTATGTACGCTCCGTCTTGGACAGCAGCATGTCACGCAGCGAACCGCCGGCAATGAGCATGGGGTAAACGTGTTCGGACGGATCCACATACACATCCATGAAGACGAGCTTGTCCTTCATGGCAAACGCTTCACGCATCTTGCTTTCGAGTTGTGCCGGGTCGGTGATTTTCATGCCGACATGGCCATAGGCTTCCACCAGCTTCACGAAGTCAGGCAGGGAATCCATATACGAATGCGAATGACGGCCTTCGTACTGCATGTCCTGCCACTGCTTCACCATGCCCAGTGACTGGTTGTTGATATTCAGGATCTTCACCGGCAAGCCGTACTGCAGGCAGGTGGAAAGTTCCTGGATATTCATCTGGATGGACGCTTCACCCGTCACACAGACCACGGTCTCTTCCGGGAAGGCAAAGAGACAACCCATGGCGGCCGGCAGGCCGAAGCCCATAGTGCCGAGACCACCGGAATTGATCCACTGACGCGGGCGGTCGTACTTGTAATAGAGCGCAGCAAACATCTGGTGCTGGCCCACATCGGAAGTCACGATGGCTTTGCCGTCGGTGACCTTGTAGAGCATTTCCACCACTTGCTGCGGCTTCATTTCACCCGGCTTAGGCGCTTCATAACGCAGACCGTGCACCTGGCGCCAGTCGTCAATCTGCTTCCACCAGGACTCGATGGCCTTGGCATCCGGCGCGGCAGCTTGCGGCAACTGCGCCAGCATTTCGGCCAGCACCGGCTCCACCGCACCCACGATGGGAATATCGGCCGTCACGGTTTTGGAAATTGCCGCCGGATCGATATCGATGTGAATGATGCGGGCACCCGGGCAGAACTTTTTCGGATTGCCTGTCACGCGGTCATCAAAACGTGCGCCCACCGCCAGGATCACATCGCTGTGATGCATGGCCATATTGGCTTCATAAGTACCGTGCATGCCCAGCATGCCCACGAACTGGCGATCGGAGCCCGGATAAGCGCCAAGACCCATCAGGGTATTGGTCACCGGGAAATTCAGCTTGCGCGCGAGCTCAGTCAGCAAAGGAGCAGCATTACCCTGCACCACACCGCCGCCGGCATAAATCATCGGGCGCTTGGCGGCAACGAGCTCGTCCACGGCCTTCTTGATCTGGCCGGTGTGGCCACGACCCGGCGGGTTATAGGAGCGCAGCTTCACCTTGGCCGGATATTCGTAGGGGAATTTGTCGGCAGGTAGCGTGCAGTCCTTGGGAATATCGATCACCACAGGACCGGGACGACCGGTGCTGGCCAGATAGAAAGCCTTCTTCACCATGACGGGAATGTCTTCGGCTTTGCGCACCTGGAAGCTGTGTTTCACGATGGGGCGCGACACACCCACCATATCGGTTTCCTGGAAAGCATCTTCACCGATCAGGTTGGAAGGCACCTGGCCAGACAACACCACCATGGGGATGGAGTCCATATAGGCCGTGGCAATGGCCGTCACCGTATTGGTGGCGCCGGGGCCGGAGGTCACCAGCACTACACCGGTTTTGCCGGTAGAACGGGAATAGCCATCAGCCGCATGGCCGGCCGCTTGCTCATGGCGGACAAGAATGTGTTTGACCTTGTCCTGCTTGAAGATGGCGTCGTAGATATGCAGCACGGCGCCACCGGGATAACCGAAAACATACTCCACGCCCTCGTCAGCGAGAGCACGGATAAGCATTTCACCACCAGATAAGAGTTCCACAGATTCACCCTTGAAAAAGCGCAAGGCCACACCCGAAGCGCCACCCACAAAAGCGGGAGGGCCTGGCGAAAAGGCCGCGCATTCTAGCACGAGGACAGGCCCCTACCGACATCGGCAGAAGCACTTGATGAGGCTGGCCAGACTTGCCATGCCTGCCGGGTTCGGAGGCCTGGACATCGCCGCGCTTGCGCATCCGGAAGGACACAGGGCGATGCTTGCATGCTGGGAGGGTCGGGCAGGCGGTTGGCCGGCCCGGACAGGGCTTACGCCCTGGTGTCAGCGAAGTAGAGGGTGACCACTGCGCCGACAGCCACATCGGGAATCGGTGATTTTTTAGGCGGCAGGAAAAAATGTCAAGCAGAACACAGGGTAAGGCTGAAGCTTCTTATCAAGGAGGGAAGCAGTGGGTATAGTGTCCGCACTTGGATTCCCGGGGCATGCAACTAATGAAAATGACAAGCACACTGGCCGCTCTACTTGCCACCTTCCTCCTGACCGGCACGGTCGAGGCTGCCCAGTTCTACAAATGGACGGATGAGCAAGGCGTCACCCATTACACCGAAAGCCCTCCGCCTGCCTCGGCTGGCAAGGCCAGTGAAGTGAAGGTTCGCACCAAGCTGCCCTCTGGCGCACGGGAAGCCGCCGAAAACTCGAAGAAGGCCGCCACACCTGAAGCCGGCAAAGGCAAAGCTGCAGACAAGAAAGATGACAAGGCTGCCGCTCCGGCCAAAAACACTGCCGAGAACAAGGAAACTCCCGAGCAATATGCTGAAAAATGCAAAACCCTGAAAGCCAATCTGGACGCCATGCAGAGCCATGGCCGCGTCAGGGAAACCGATGCCGAAGGCAATGTGCGTGCGCTGAGCGATGAGGAAAAGCAGAAGCGCATGGATGAAACCCAGCGCGAAATCAAAGCGTATTGCGAAGGCTGATATGCCCCGCCATAAAAAAGGCCGCCTTGAAGGCGGCTTTTTTTATGGGATCAAACTCAGGGCACAGGCGGGAACAGGGACTTTTCCAGTTCTGGCAACTCTTCCTGCATATGCTCGCCAATCTCCCATTGCGGCCGGGAGGGCTCGAAACCCTCGGCCGACTCACGCTCGGCAATGGCTGCCTTGGCAGCCTCAAAAGCCGACTCCAGGCTGTATTCACGGCGCATGGCCTCATCAAAAAAAGCCCGGCCAAAATAAGTGAACTCGGCATCATCCGAGCAGCCGAAGGAAGCGCGCGTAGCGTCTGCTGCCGTGATGAGCAGCGTATCAGGAGACTTCAGGGCCGGGATGAATCCGCCCGAATAGCAGGCCGACAACACGATGACACGATGCCGTATGCCGGTGGCATCCAGCGTGGTGCGCAACCATTCCGGTGTAATGCCTGCCAGCTCCAGGGGCCAGTAATTCAGCTCGATCTGGTGGTCCTGGCTGCCATGCGAGGTGACAAACAGGAACAGCACATCCTTGTCACGGTCCATACGAGCAGCCAGCGCATGCAGGGCACGCGTAATACTGGTACGGGTGGCAATTGGCTGGCGCAGTACGCTGTCATCATTATTGATGAGCAACAGGGAACGGCCAGACGTAGCAAAGCGCGTATCAAACAAGGAGCGCACCGACTCGGCCTCAGTGCGGAATACATCCTGGTAGTAAGCCCCGCCTATGCCCAGGAAATACCAATCGCTTTGCCCTGGACGCTGGGCACTCAGGCCGGCCAAGGCGCGCTGCAACAACTCGGGCTGCAGATACACCACTTCTTCCTCCGTGAGCCGCGACACAGGTGCCGCATTCACTTCTTCCTGGGTGGAGTACCAGAGACGCTCGTCGCTGAAGGTCAGGCTCCAGGCTGAAAACACCCCCAAAAGCACGACAAACGCCAAAGCACGCTCCCACATGGGCCAGGCCAACGCACGGGTGAATACAAAGACCACGGCAAGGATGGGCCAGATGGGCAAAAAGAGATAAAGCTGCGGGATGTACTGGGTCAGCAGAGGCGACAACGCGTTCTGACTATCCGCGAATTGCAGCAGGCCCTGACCCACACCCAGCAGGATATCGGCCGCCAGCCAGGCACTGGCCGGCGCCAGCCCCAGGCGCCAGAGGCCGTGACGAGTAGAGAGAATCTGTCCGAAAACCAGCAATACAAAAGCCGGCAGGGCATACACGGCAACACCGGCCGGTGACCATTCACCGGGCCAGCCCTCGCTCATGAGGTCGAACAGGAAGCTGGTGCTCAGGCTGAGCAGCAGCAGGATGAGGAAGTTGCCGGGAGTCGGCGTCAGCCAGCGCAGGGCACTGCGGCGGAACAGCAGCAAATGGCAGGCGGCCCAGAGATTGCGCCCCAGATCGGCCAGAGGAAGAGGAATGGTTCTGCTTTGCAGAATGGAGCCCAACTCAGCACGCCTTAGCTGTTAATGCCACTGCCACAGGAAGGCCGGGGATGCCGGCCGGGGCCGCATCATAGCAGCCCCACCCCGGCCCATCATCAGGCCAGCACGGTATCGATGGTGATTTCACCGCTGAGCACCCGGTGTATGGGACATTTATTGGCAATCTCCAGCAGCTTTTCGCGCTGCTCACCCGTCAGGGCATCGCCCTTCAGCGTCACCACCCGATTCAGGCGGTAATGCCCCGGCGTCTCTTCATGGCTGATCACCACATCGGCATTTTCCAGCGGCCATTGTTTACGCTCGGCATACAGCTTGAGCGTAAGTGCAGTACAGGCCGCCAGCGCGGAATCCAGCAGGTCGTGCGGATCCGGAGCCAGATCATCACCACCGTCTTCAATGGCAACATCGGCCATCAAGGTATGCGGATCAATTTCCAGCGTTTGCGCCAGCTTGCCCACCGGCGCCTTGTGCACTCGAATGCTCATCTTTTTTCCTTGCTGTTTCGAAGACGGTTGCCTTGAAAAAAGCCCGGCAATAGCCGGGCTTTTTCTCACGAGCTCAATGGTAGCGCTTTTTATGGAAGACAAAGTGACCGTGTTCATCATCCACGAGGATGGTGTCACCCGCCACAAACTCACCTGCCAGCAATTTACCCGCCAGCGGATTTTCCAGCGCCGTTTGTATGGCACGTTTCAAGGGGCGTGCGCCATACACCGGGTCGTAGCCTGCACTGATGAGATGCGCCAGAGCCGACTCAGTGACATCCAGACGCAGGTCGCGGTCTGCCAGACGTGCACGCAAGCGCTGCAACTGGATTTCCGCAATACCCTTGATCTGCGACTCGCCCAGAGGATGGAAAACCACCACCTCGTCGATACGGTTGATGAACTCCGGACGGAAATGCCGGCCCACAACCTCCATCACCGCATCCTTCATTTCTTCGTACTGCTCCTCACCCGCCATGCTCTGGATGATGTCCGAGCCGAGATTGGAGGTCATGACGATAACGGTATTGCGGAAATCCACGGTACGGCCCTGAC
>JAVHYE010000146.1 GCA_031119295.1 Pedobacter sp.
GCAGCGCCTTGCTCCACGATAAAGGCGGCAGGACCCTCGCCCTCCACCGTTGCCACCACGACAATAAAGCGTGCAGAAACACCCAGGATCACCAGCGACTTTTCACCATCCAGCACATAGCCGCTGCCATCACGGCGGGCTGTCGTGCGGATTTCCGTGGCATCAAAACGCGCACGCGGTTCCATGAGGGCGATAGCAGCCGGCACGAATGCTTCACTGGCCAGCTGGGTCAGGTATTTTTCCTGCTGGGCCTTCGAGCCCTGATCAATCAGGAGATTGACGACAGACAAGGGCGTAATCGCCGCCAGTGCCAGCGACATATCACCCCAGGCCAGGTCTTCTGCGGCCAGCACATTGGAAACCGGTGAGCGTGCAGCACCAGCGCCACCGAAATCTTCAGGGATAGGCATAAGAGCCAGGCCCAGTTCCTGGGCACGGGCAAAATAATCCGCAGGCGTAGCAGCGGCTTCATCCGCATCACGGCTCTGGGCACGCAACACATCCTGCGCAAACCGCTTCAGCGATTCCCGCGTCATGCGCTGGTCTTCTGTCAGGGACAGATCAAAAGGAAGATCACTCATCACTACGCTCCGCGTGAGGATGGCACTGGAAATCCCGCAAACCCTGCGGCAATGCCTGATGATGTAAGGGGTTGGCCCCCTCAGGGGCCAGCCATCCTTGCAGAGGGTCTGTGGCAGGACAATGACATGGCCGACTGACAAAAACGCTCAAGGCAAATGGCAAAAGCTGCAAAAGTGAAAAGGCCCTGTCGGCATCAGCAGACAGGGCCTTCGCAGGACGGGAAACCGGTAGCCTCAGAGGCTGTCCAGCCAGCGCGGGCGCTCTATACCATAGCCTTGGGCAAAATCGACGCCGATTTCACGCAGCCGTCCAAGAATGGCGTCATCTTCCACATACTCGGCAATGGTCTGCAGGCCGAGATAGTGGGAGAGATCATTGATGGAGCGCACCATCACATAGTCGTTTTCATCCGTGCAGATATCGCGCACGAAGGCGCCATCTATCTTCACGAAATCCAGCGGCAGATGCTTGAGGTAGTTGTAGGTAGCATGGCCGGCACCAAAATCGTCCAGTGCAAACCGGCAACCCACTTTCTTGAGTTCACGCATAAGATCCACGGCATCGGCGATATTGCTGATGGCCGTGGTTTCCGTGATTTCAAAGCAGACCTTTTCCGTGGGCAGCTTGTACTCCAGCAGACGATCCAGCACATAGCTCATCATCTGCGTATCGGTCAGCGAGTGGCCGGAGAGATTGATGGACATCATGCCCAGCTTGGCCAGCTTTTCCGGATTGTCTTTCATCCAGTGGAAAGCGCTGTCCACTACCCAGCGGTCCACCGCCAGCATGCGGTTGTAACGCTCCGCCGCCTGCACGAATTCAGACGGCGGCAAATCCTCACCCCCATCCGCCTGCATGCCCAGCAGGATTTCATAATGCGGCAGCTCTTTCAGCGCACGCTCGGGACTGATGGGCTGGATTTTCTGGCAACGCAGAGTCAGGCGCTCTTCTTCCAGCGCCTGGTTGAGTTTGGCCACCCAGACCATGACATTGTCACGGCGTACCAGTTCATCGGCATTGGGGTGGTAAACCTGTATGCGGTTACCGCCGTCGACCTTGGCCTGGGCACAGGCCTCTTCAGCGGCACGCAAGGTGCGGCCGGCGGTATCGCTGGTATAGGTGATGTCGACCAGACCGGCACTGGCCGTGAGCTTGTAATTCTTGCCTTCAAAAACAAACTTCATGGCCGAGAGTTCGTTCATGCGCAGACTGATGAGCTGTTGCGCACGTCCGAGATCACAATCTTCCAGCAAGAGGGTGAATTCATCGCCATTAAGACGTGCCACCGTAGTCTTGGGCGTAAGTGCCTTGCTGAACAGGGCGGCCACATCTTTCAACAACTGGTCGCCGGAGGCGAGACCGGCGTTGTTATTGATGATCTTGAACTGGTCGAGATTGACGTAAGCCAGCACATGGCGGGCACGCTGACGCTTGGCCACTTCCAGCGCACGCTCCAGCTGACGCGTGAATTCGGCTCGATTGACCAGACCCGTAAGCTCGTCGTGCGTGGCCTGCCAAGCCAACTGCTCGTAGAGCTGATGCACGACTTTTTCCAGGGCATCGTCCACCACGGGCACATCTTCGCCTTCGAAAATCAGGGCATTACCGGTATGCATCAGGGCCGCGAGTTCGCGGGCGGTGAAATCGTTGACCTTCACACCCTGATGATTCACGAACACAAAGCGCGAGGCCGCCACATCGCGCCAGGCCAAACGCAGACGCTCGGACTCGGCACCGCGATGCCGCAGCTCCATCCAGTCGCCCAGTTGCAGGCGACGTGCACGCTCCATCCATTTCTGCAGCCAGCGCTCTTCCGAGGGATCTTCTTCTGCCTTCTTGGCCGGCACCAGCGCCCAGGGCACATCACCCAGCATGCGTTGCGGACCGGCAAGCAGATGCTTGAGCTCGGCAATCGCCTGCTGCTGCTGACGTCCGGTGAGCTCGACGATTTCCTGCAGACCGGTCTTGATCAGGCGCAGCACATCGCGCAGATCAAACGCACGATGCATGTCGGCACCAATGGCCAGCAGCTCGTCGATGAGGCCCACATACTCTGTCCAGGCGCGGCTGTCCTCGCCCTGGCGCAGATGCGTTTTCACCAGGAGATCGCGCCAGCCGGCATCCAGCAGCGTGAGTATGGGCTGCGGCACTTTCTTGCCAGCGAGACGCGTATCCAGTACTTCCTGCACACGGTGCTTGGCGCTATCGAGCTTGTGCTCGCCTTCGGCCATCTGGCGTACGCGCTCCAGATTGCGCTGGTAGGCCTGCTCCTGCTTCTGCACGAAGGGGTCCAGCACATCCAGCGCCTGCTGGAAAATTTTCGGATTATTGTCAAAGCCCTGGCCGATGCGATCGACCAGCTTGTCGATAGCTGCTTCCTGTTCCTTGGTCAGGGGATGATCACGGAAACCCAGACGAGCCAGACGATTCAGTACCTGGCGTGCAGGATGATCTTCACGCTGGAAAAGATCGTCGTCATTCATGAGCGAATGCAGGACCGGCAGTTCCAGCTTCTGGAACCAGCTACGCGCGTGCTCACCAATGAGCTGGTTCTGCCCCAGCGTCTGCAGCAGGCCCTCGGCCATCTGCATCACGGAAAGCACCGTGCCAGCGAGCTCGGTACCCTGCGTGGACGCCATGCCTTCCAGTTCCTGCTTCCAGCCATGCTTGGCAGTTTTCAGGTTGGCAAAAGACTTCTGCACATCATCAATTTCAAAATACGCCGGCGGTGCAAGCGGCGCGGCCGGCGTGCCGTCTTCACTCACTGTCGGTGCATTACGCATATAGTCCGCATTGCGCATGGCTTGCTGCAATTCGAATAGGCGCTTCAGCGAGCTCACTGCCGCCTGGGCATCACGCTGTGAGGATTCAAAACGCACACTGGCAGAGCCCGGCTGCTGGCTGCGCTCCAGGAACTCGGCAGCATTGCGCGGTGCAGCAGGCTTGCCGGGTTTGCCGGCTACTGCGGGCTGTGCACCTGCTGTTGCAGTAGCACCTGCTACTCCTGCTACATCCGCGACAGCGCCACCACCGCTACCATTTGCAACGCCGGAGCCTGTACCACCAGCTGAGCCATTACCACCGACAACACCGCCCGAAGCACCTGCACTTGCTGCAGCAGGTTTGGCAGCAGCATCTGCCGCTTTTTCTTCCGGCGTGGCTTCCGGACTGTCATGACGCGAGACATAGCGCGACAGCTCAAGCTGCGGCAGCACGTTGTGCTTGATCAGGATCTCGTTGAGCAATTCGTAAACCGAGCTGAGACCGGCAAGCACAGCCGTCTCGAAGCTGCGATAGAGCAGCTTTTCCACATTGCTGGCCGGACGCAGGCCGTGCAAAGCATTCTTGAACGCTTCGCAGATCACCACTGGTGCAAAGGGATTGTGCTGGCGGCCGGGCGCAGAATGTCCGAGCTCATCCAGACGCGCTTGCAGACCGAAAAGCTGGGGGCGACAGGCGGCTTCGATACGGCTGGCCATGACCTTGACCACCAGCCACTCCTCGAACTGCTCCTTGTCCACCAGTGCCAGTCCCGATGCATCCACACGTTTCGGCCCTTGCTGGTCGGGACGCAGGAAGGCCGCCTTGAGCTCGGTCAGGAAACGTGTGCGCACTGCATCCTGCTGCTTGCGCAGCAAGGTGGCCGCTTCAAAGAAAACGCGCTGGTCGGTATTGCTGCGCGCGTGATCGGCTGCATCCAGCAGGGCTTCATCGGCCTGGCGGAAAAAGGTGGCGAGATTGTCGCGGCAATAACTCACCAACTCCTGACCCAGCTGCTCCAGCAGGACCTTGGATTCCACACTCATGATGGAGGAATGCGCGACCGCTTCCTGCTGCGCCGCTTTCAGCAAAGTGGACAGCGTGCCGTCATCCGGATTGAAAAAGGAAATGCCGAAAAGATTCTTGTCGATATGGGCGATACGGGCACGCAGTTCGTGCTCTCGCACTTCTTCCTTACCCTCGCCCAGGAACATGCGGATGATGACCACATCGCCGCGCGCCAATTGCCGGTCTTCGGCGGCAGGCGCTTCACGCAGCTCCAGCAGGGCACCACCGGAACATATGTCCTTCATCAGGCAGGAACGACGGTTCATGCCCCTGGCAATCAACAGGACATTCATGGTCAGAGGCAGACGCTCCACACTGCGCTGCTGGGCCCCGGCAGCCACAGTGCCGGATGATTGTTCCGTCATCGAAATTTCCTTAAGCCGACAGTCACTTGGGACAGCTTACAGCCTGTCCGGAGAACAGAGGCTTATGTTGACGTTAAAACCAGACAGTCCACAAGCACTTCGCCAGCAATCAATGACAAGGAAGACAGGGACAAGACGAAGGGCACGGGAGGTGGCAAAAAGGCCCTGAAAAAACAAAACGCGCTGTCCTTTCGGACAGCGCGTTTGTTTGTATGGCGCAGCGGACGGGACTCGAACCCGCGACCCCCGGCGTGACAGGCCGGTATTCTAACCGACTGAACTACCGCTGCTCGGTCTTTACGTTGTGGTGGGTGCTGACGGGATCGAACCGCCGACCCGCTCCTTGTAAGGGAGCTGCTCTCCCAGCTGAGCTAAGCACCCGGGCACATCCAACGTGGCGCGCATTATAGGGAGTTCAGGAAGTCTGTCAAAGGGAAATTAACGCTTTTTTCTTCAAATAATTCAGATGCTTATTTTTCAGACAGATCAGCACTCGCAAGCCACCGCCGACCCGTCAGCCGATATGCACCGGCGTATAGGCAGGGACCAGATCAAACAGCTCCATGACATCGGTATTGCGCATGCGTATGCAGCCATGGGACAGCGGCTCGCCCATGGGCTCGGTATCCGGTGTGCCATGGATATAGATGTAGCGGCGCATGCTGTCGCGATCAGCCAGACGGTTACGGCCCGGCTCGGTGCCGGAAAGCCAGAGGATGCGGGAAAGTATCCAGTCTCGGCCGGGATGCTGGGCCGCCAGCTCCGGCGACCAGACCTCGCCGGTAGGCCGCCGTCCGCGGAACACAGCCGCCGCCGGGGCACCCGCACCGATGCGCGCACGCACGATATGCTCGCCACGCGGCGTCTGCTCGCTGCCGGATATCTCCCCTGCGCCCTTGAGTGCCGTGGACACGGTGTACTGCTTCAGCACGCGACCGTCTTCCAGCAAGGTCAGCGTCTGGCCGGGAATGGATATCTCGATGCGCCTTGCGGCAACTGCCTTCATGTCCTGCCCTGCTTTCTCAGCCGCCACTCTGGTTGGCCACATGCTTGCGATAGTGGTCGATGATAATGCGCGAGGCTTCCTCGGCGGTATCCACCACGGTGAACAGCGCCATGTCGGCCGTCCCTATGCAGCCTTCCTTCATCATGGTGTTGCGCATCCAGTCCACCAGACCCGACCAGTATTCCCGCCCCACCAGTACCACCGGAAAGGGCTCGGTCTTTTCTGTCTGTATGAGGGTCAGCGCCTCGAACATCTCGTCCAGGGTACCGAAACCGCCCGGCAGGATGGCAAAGCCTATGGAGTGCTTGAGGAACATGAACTTGCGCACGAAGAAATAGCGGAAGCTCAGGCTGATGTCCTGGAAGGCGTTGGGGTCCTGCTCCTGCGGCAGGGTGATGTTGAGCCCTATGGAAAGCGCACCCTCGTTGAAAGCGCCCTTGTTGGCGCCCTCCATGATGCCGGGGCCGCCGCCCGTGATGACATTGATGCCGGCACGCGAGAGCAGCTGGCCGAGCTTGAGGCCTTCCTGATAGTGCGGAGAGTCGGGGCCGAGACGGGCACTGCCGAAGATGTTCACGGCATAGCCGATCTTGATGAGGTGCTCGATGCCGTCGACGATTTCCGACTGTATGCGCAGCACACGCCACGCTTCCGGCATTTTCTTGTCAAACATGGAGAACTCCCTGTGTCTTTCTTCTTTTCACAAGGAGTCTAGCAGCGGGGACACGCGATCAGGCAAGCAGGAAAACTGCCTAGCGCTGCTCAGTGCAGGAGGCGGGGCTCGTCGTCCTCCACTGAGATGGTGCCGGCACCGGCATGCAGCTGCCCGGTCATCTGCACACCGGCCGCAATCATGGCGCGGGCAATCTCGCCCAGATGATCGGCCAGCATGGTACGGGTCTCGCTGGAAAAACGTATGGCAACCAGTGGCTCGGAAGAGCCCGGCGAGGAATCCGTACGGCGCAGAACGAACTCGCCCTCTTCGGTTTCCACGACTTCAAGAAATGCAGCAACAGACATTCAGGATCTCTACAACAAAAGCGGAAATTAACTTCTCAGAATTCGACGCGCTCGGCGCGGAACTCACGGATCAGCGTCGTCAGCTCACGCTGCCAGCTCGCAATAGCGGCCAGATCAGCATCAGACAATGGCGCATCGGCCTGCACACTGACCAGGCTGATGACACGACCCAAAGACTCGGCTTCATCTTCCGGCGCATCGGCCGGCTTGGGGTCCGGTGCAATCAGGCATTGATGATGGGCGAGCAAGAGCGCCGCCAGCCATGAAGCAGGCTGTTGCTCCAGCTGCTGGAAGATGGCGACTTCCGGCGCCACCTGCCCCCGTGCCGCCATGGCAGCACGCACATCTTCGCTGGAAAGCAGCACACCGTTGAGCTTGTAGAAACGCACCAGCTCTTGCAGGAAGGCCACATAAGCCCCGTGCAGATGCAGGATGGCCGCCTCGCGACAGGACAGTGCTTCCGCCTCCCAGGAAAAAGCCGATTTGTCCGCCAGCACCTGCTGGAGACGCTCCAGCTGCAGTTTGGCGAAAAACAGTTTCTGGTTGGTGCGGCCGGTATTGGGCTTCTGCCTGCCGGTATCAATCGCGCCTTTCATCTCACACCTCGCGGCAGTCGTGCTTTCACGTTCACACGTTGATCGCAGGACTGCATTTGCCGGACGGGGCATCACAAAGTGATGGCACCCTGCCGGCGGATATGACTTTCCTTACTTGGCTTCTGCCTTTTCCTTGGCCTTGGCGGGTG
>JAVHYE010000147.1:0-3018 GCA_031119295.1 Pedobacter sp.
AGGCCCCGCCGGCAGGGCGCACCGCCTGTGCGAAACAGGCAACGGGAGCAACATCGTCCGGAGCACCTCACCGAATCCCCGACAATCTAAAAATCCCCGCACTCCCGGGCCGAGCAAAAGCAAAGCCCAGCCCCCGCATACAGGGCCATCAACCTGGCAACGGAAAAGCCCCCACCACCAACCCGCCAGCACCCCACTATCAACCAAAATTTGAAGATGTTTCCACCGTCACCCACATTATCAACCCGGCCCCAAGCCCCCAGAATGCCCATCATTAACCAGCATTCCTGAGGACACCCTCGTGCGCATCCCCCTTTACGCCCTGGCCGCCAGCGCCTTCGCCATCGGCACTACCGAATTCGTCATCATGGGCATCCTGCCCGATGTCGCCCGTGACCTCGGCGTCAGCCTGCCCGCTGCCGGCTGGCTGGTCAGTGGCTATGCGCTGGGCGTGGCTTTCGGCGCACCACTCATGGCCGCCCTCACCGGCGGACTCAAACGCAAAACCGCCCTGCAATTACTCATGCTGCTTTTCATCGTCGGCAATATCGGCAGCGCTCTGGCCGACAGCTACAGCGGCGTGCTGATCTCGCGCATAGTCACTTCCTTCACGCATGGTGCTTTCTTCGGCATAGGCGCCGTCGTTGCGGCTGGACTGGTGCCACCAGAGCGTCGTGCCAGTGCAGTGGCCCTGATGTTTTCCGGCCTCACGCTGGCGAATGTGATCGGTGTTCCCATCGGCACCATCATCGGTCAGGAATTCGGCTGGCGCGCGACCTTTGTCGGCGTCACCGTGCTCGGCGTCATCGCCCAACTCGCGCTGTGGTGGCTCCTGCCAGCCCAACTGCAGGCCGATGCAGAACGCGTGAGCATGCGTCGTGAAATGGTGGTGCTGCGCAATCCGCTGGTGCTGATTGCACTGGCCACTACCGTGCTGGGATTCGGTGGCGTGTTTGCCGTTTTCACCTACATCACACCGCTGCTGCAGGAAATCTCCGGATTTTCTGACAAGGCCGTGGCCGGCATCCTGCTGCTCTTCGGTGTCGGCCTGACCGTGGGCAATCTCTGGGGCGGCCGTCTGGCCGATACGCATCCGCTGCGTGCCCTGCGTCTGGAACTGGCAGCACTGGCCATCATCATGGTCGTCTTCAGCTTTGTACTCAGTATCCCGTGGCTCACCATCGCCACCATCTTCATCTGGGGCGTAGCCGCTTTCGCCACTGTACCGGCACTGCAGATGCAGATCGTGGCCAAAGCCGAAGCCGCGCCCAATCTGGCCTCCACCCTGAATATCGGCGCCTTCAATATCGGCAATGCGCTCGGTGCCTGGCTGGGCGGGCTCATGCTCATACAGGGCTGGGGCCTCACCACCCTGCCCTGGGTGGCCGCCGCCATGGCGATAGGCGCCCTCTTGCTGGTCGTCCTCAGCCTGCAGCTGGAAAGCCGTGGAGCCATGACTGCCGAGCCCTGCGAGCAACAGGGCTGAACACAGAAACTGCGTAAAAGCCCTTATCAAAAGCCCATCAAAAACATGGAGTCACAGGCGCCCGGCGTGTCAGAATCCGGGCTTGTTCATTGATGCACGGCGCGCATGAAAATCCCCCCACGCCTTGAGCCCCTGATGCAGGACGGCCTGATCGACGAGGTCGTCTCCCAGCTCAAAAGCGGCAAGGAAGCCACCGTCTACCTCGTGCGCTGCGCAGGCGTGCTGCGCTGCGCCAAGGTCTACAAGGACGCCCATCACCGCAGCTTCAAACAGGCCGCCACCTATCGCGAAGGCCGCAAGGTGCGCAATACGCGTGATGCCCGCGCCATGGAAAAAGGCTCACGTTTCGGCAAGCAGGAAACCGAAGCCGCCTGGCAGAACGCCGAGGTGAGCGCGCTCTACCGCCTGGCCGAAGCCGGCGTACGCGTACCCACACCGCATGGCTGCTTCGACGGCGTCCTGCTCATGGACATGGTGGCGGATGCCAAGGGCAATCCGGCGCCGCGCCTGAGCGAAGTGAGTTTCACAGCGGATGAAGCCTTCGACACCCACGCGCAATTGCTCACCGAAGTCGTGCGCATGCTCTGCGCCGGCCTCGTGCATGGCGATTTGTCCGAATACAACATCCTCATCGACAGCCGTGGCCCGGTCATCATCGACCTGCCGCAGGCGGTGGATGCGGCCGGCAATAACCACGCACGCGCCATGCTGGAACGTGATGTGGAAAACCTCGCCAATTTCTTCGGCCAGTTTGCCCCCGAGCTGCTGGAAACCGATTACGGCCGCGAGATCTGGGATATCTATGAAAGCGGCGAGCTGACGCCCGACTCCATACTCACCGGTGAAGTCGAAGAAGACGACACACCGGCCGATCTGGAAAGCCTGCTGCGCGAAATCATGGATGCACGCGAAGAAGCCGAGCGCCGTGCCGCGCGTGAAGCCGCGGGCGATCAGGACTGAAAACTCTCGTCACGCCTCCCAAAAGGCGCGACATAAAAATTCCCTTATTTTATCGAGCCCATCGTGACCTCTCCTGTCGACACTACTGCTGCTCCGGCCTTCTCCACCCTGCAATTGCCAGCCGCCCTGCTCACCACCCTGAAAGAGCTGGGCTACGAAACTATGACACCGATTCAGGCCGCCAGCCTGCCCTCCCTGCTGGCCGGACGCGATGTGATTGCCCAGGCCAAAACCGGCAGCGGTAAAACTGCCGCCTTCGGCATCGGTCTGCTGCATGCGCTGGATGTGCGTAATTTCAATGTGCAGGCGCTGGTGATTTGTCCCACGCGCGAACTGGCCGATCAGGTGATGCAGGAGCTGCGTCGTCTTGCCCGCTTTGCCGGCAATGTGAAAATCCTCAGTCTCTGCGGCGGCGTGGCCATAGGCCCGCAATACGATTCGCTGGAGCATGGCGCGCACGTCATCGTCGGCACACCGGGGCGTATACAGAAACATATGGAGCGTGGCTCGGTGGATTTCCGCAGCCTGAAAACACTGGTGCTGGACGAAGCCGACCGCATGCTGGACATGGG